>JAAYML010000048.1 GCA_012521395.1 Candidatus Epulonipiscium sp.
AATAGGTCGAGGGCTTGACCTAATATAACAGTGTTTGGTTTTGAAGGTGTAATGATCCTCGATAGCTCAGCGGTAGAGCATCCGGCTGTTAACCGGAGGGTCGTAGGTTCGAATCCTACTCGGGGAGCCAACATTTACGGCCCATTGGTCAAGCGGTTAAGACACCGCCCTTTCACGGCGGTAACAGGGGTTCGAGTCCCCTATGGGTCATCCCTATGCCGACGTGGCTCAATTGGCAGAGCAGCTGACTTGTAATCAGCAGGTTATCGGTTCGAGTCCGATCGTCGGCTCCATTAGGGCCTTTAGCTCAGTTGGTTAGAGCATCCGGCTCATAACCGGACGGTCCGGGGTTCGAGTCCCTGAAGGCCCACTTTAATGTCTATGTGGCCCAGTGGCTCAGTTGGTTAGAGCGCCGGCCTGTCACGCCGGAGGTCGAGGGTTCAAGTCCCTTCTGGGTCGTCATTATCGATATTCCAGACATAATGTCTGGGTGTGGCTCAGTTTGGTAGAGCGCTAGAATGGGGTTCTAGAGGTCGCAGGTTCAAGTCCTGTCACCCAGACCAGTTATAAATTAATAAATTGTTTCATGGGCGCATAGCTCAGCTGGGAGAGCACCTGCCTTACAAGCAGGGGGTCATAGGTTCGAGCCCTATTGCGCCCACCATTTTTTGATTTTGCCGGAGTGGCGGAACTGGCAGACGCACAGGACTTAAAATCCTGCGGTCCCTTAAAGACCGTACCGGTTCGATTCCGGTCTCCGGCATGTATCCTGAAAACTTTTTTTGTGCGCATAGCTCAGCTGGATAGAGCGTCTGACTACGGATCAGAAGGTCGAGGGTTCAAATCCTTCTGCGCACGTTAAATGAAATAGGGACTGTAAAATCGTTAGGATTTTATGGTTTTTATTTCATATTTTTATTTGCGGATGTGGCGGAATCGGCAGACGCGCTAGATTCAGGTTCTAGTGGTAGCAATACCGTGGGGGTTCAAGTCCCTTCATCCGCATGACAAAGGGAGTATCTGTATAATACAGATACTCCCTTTCTTATTAAACAATATATTATTTACTATTGGTTAAACAGGGGTTTACCATATTTTATAAATTTCATTTAATAAAGATCGAATTTTTTCAAGACCTTTTTCTTCGTTTCTTTGTGCCGTTTTAAGCAATAAGATAGATACATTTTTATGATTACCTGGTATTTGACCATTGTGACCAGAATTTAAGGGAAAGAGTAAAGATAACTGATTAAGGGCATTGAGTGTGTTTTCGTAATATGAAATTGTGGCGTCAAATAATTTTTCAAATTTATCTATACGTAATTTACTTTCCTGTAAAAAAAGTACGGCATACTTTTTACATTTAAGCCAAAAGGAAAAAGTACAGGCTAGATTATGATAATCTACAGTTCCTTCGTTTATAGCATTCATTAATATGCTATAGGCTTTAGTTCCCAGGGTGTAAGTAGAATTTGCCTTTAATTCGTTACGGTTTTCAAGATTTACTGCATATTCAAAGACATCTTTTATGGTCTTTATGCAGCTTGATATTTTACCAGGTCTTATGGAATATGCTTTTAGTGAACTGATTCCATTATAAACAGCAGGAGAAAGTAATTTCGGGCCATTTATTTTTAAAGAGTTGGGTTCTATGTAATAGTAACCACTTTCATCATAGCCGACAATTAAGTAGTAAAGTAATTTATCTTTTTTGTAAATGAAGCAGGGGAAGCCCATGTCGATATAAGATTTAATTTTTTCAAAGATTTCTTCATGTTTATTATATTTGTCTTCATATAATGCGTATGAATGCAATTTAGACAGGATGCCACCGCAATTTTTTATTAGGTCATTCAGGCATTCGCTGAAATCTTTGTATTCAAGATTGGTAAAGCTGCCATTGTTATTGATTTTTATTGTAAAAGCATAAGGAGCAGAAATCCATCCTGTTGAAACATGAATGCCTAAATAACTTAGAGAAGACTTGATACAACTGATTAAAGAAAAATCACAGTTATAATATTTCATTCCGTGTAATAAAACACGGCTTTTTCTTTTTTCGTTTGTATGATTCATGTTTTCGATACATAAGATATCATTAAAATTTGTATCAAACAATTCAGCTAATACAGGTAAAAGTTCTGTATTGGGCAGACTCATTCCTTTTTCCCATTGAGATATTTCCAGTGGGTCAACATTTAATAATTTTGAAAGATGGTACTGGGTAATTCCTGATTTTTTACGTAAGGTAAATATTTTCTCCCCGATTTTTACTTTATTTATCATATTTTTTCTCCTGCCCCATTTTGCTTTTATATTTTCATTAATAATGACTCATTTCTTTTCCTGATTATAATTATCAATACAATATTATAATTATTTGAAATATAAATGTAAAGTTTAGTTTTTTTTGAAAGATTTTTTTCTTAAATATCATTATAGCATTCAATTTTTAGAATGATAAGGCAGTAATTTAGAAGTATATAAAGATTTTTCTTATGACATGTTTATTTAATTTACAGATAATCAATAATACTATTAATAACATTATAATTAGTGGAGGGCTTATGGGTAAAATAATTGTTGACAGTATAGACAAAAGAATGACTGCCCCATTAGTGGAATATTTAAATAACTCAGGTTATGAGGTATATGGGATAACTTTTAAGAATTCTGTCATAATAAGTAACCACTTGAAGGTTATTTTTGAAATTTCAAAGAAATATATAAAAGAAGATCTTATTCGTGTGCTCAGTCAATTTACCAGGGAGGATTATTTGTTATTGGGTAATCCTTTGATGATTGAAGCTGTCAATGAGATAAAACCAGAAATTAAATACATAATTCCTGATAAAGAGGCAGTTATAAAAGCAACGGATAAAAAGAGATTAATGGATTTTGCTTCAAAACTAAATCTTAAAGTACCTGAAGATAATCCGAAAAAATATCCTTTGATTGTTAAACTCAATGTTTCTGAAAATGTCAGTTTAAAAGCCCAGCAGCGCTATAGAATCGTAAGAAATGAAGAAGAATATAAAAAGGCCATGGCTTATTTTGATGAATATAAAGACAATTTAATTATACAGGAATATGTAGAGGGCAAAGCTTTTGGGGTTTCTATGCTTCTTGATGATCAATCAAAACTGGTTGATTATATTGTCCATGAAAGAATTTTAGAATATCCCATATCAGGTGGACCGAGTGCTCTTTGCGTTTCCCGTTACAAAAGAGAATTAGTTGAGTATGCTTATAAATTATTAAGTGCTTTAAAATGGACAGGTTATGCCATGGTTGAGTTTAAAGGAGATTATCTGCTGGAGATTAATCCCCGCTTTTGGGGGAGTATGCCTCTATTATTTGCAGCTGGTTCTGATTTTTTTGGCAATTATATTAAGATTTTAGATAAAACCCATAGACATATTGATATTGATTTGATTCCATACAAATTAAACAGGAAAATATATTTTTTTCCTCAAAGTTTTTTGGCTTTGGCTTCTTATATAAAAAAAGCTGAATTTTTTAAGGCATTAGAAATACTTGCGCATATTATCACCGCAAAAGAAGGGATATTTCATTTTAAAAATCCGGTTCCTTTTTTGAATTATATCCGTTCTTTAGCAAAGAGAAATCAATCTTAAGATAGGAAGGATTTTATGAAAGTTTGCCTGCATATACATTCGGAGTATTCTCATGATTCAAAGATTCCTGTTAGAAAAATAATCGAATATGCAAAGAGTTTAGGCTATGATGTTATAGCTATTACAGATCACAATACGGTCAGGGGTAGTATAGAAGCAAAAAAATATGGAGATAATAAGATTAAAATTATTCCTGGAGCAGAATTTTCTACACAATATGGTCACATTTTAGCCTATTTCATAGATGATTCTATTGAAAAAAATACGCCCAGGATTACTAAGCAGCAATATGACTTTTATGAATTGGTGAAGAATGTTAAACATGTAAACGGACTTCTTATTTTAGCGCATCCTTTTAACAGCAGATTAAAAGAAAAGATGGAAATATTAAGATATCTGGATGGTATTGAAAGATATAATTCCCGTATAGATTCTTTTTACTGGAGAAGGAAATCAGAAAAATTAATACGAACTTTATTAAATCAAGAGAATTTGACTTATCTTGCGGGTACGGATGCTCATTCTTTAGAAGAATTAAAGCACTGCTTTGTGGTAACAGAAGACTTTGAATTAACTACAGATTCTTTTAAAAAAGCTTTAAGCAAAAAAAACATCATATATTATAAGCCTAATGTGAATTTTAATATTGCCAGGGCGAAATTTCATAATACAAAGCATATTAGTCCAAAGTTTTTAATGATAAATGGCGTGAGATTTCTCTTTGGCATTATTGAGAATATCTATAATAAGACAACAGGGTGCAGGCAATATGAAACTTTATGCTTTAGCAAGGAAAATCAATCAAAGATTTAAAGAAAAGCAAAAAGAAAGAGCAGGCAGATTTTTGTCGCCTGTTAGAAGAATTGAAAAATTTTCAGTTAATGATGATGAAAAAGTAGTTTCTATGACCTTTGATGATGGTCCAATGAATATGCCCATTAATCCACTTATAGACCCAAAATACGAAGGCTGGGGTCTTACCAGGGTCTTAATAGATATTATGAAAGAATATGATGCCAGGGGTACTTTTAATATTATTGGAACGACGGAATATAATTATCCGGACAGACCAGGCAGGCTTCACAAGCCCGACTGGAGTGGTATCAGGCATGACCATTATCCTCAGTTTGGAAAAGATAAATATGCTGGGGCAAAAAATCAAAAAGAATTGATTCATATGTTGTTAAAGAATGGTCATGAGGTTTCAAATCATGGCTTTAAGCATGTTTTATTTGGCAAAAACAATATTATTTATAGCAGGCGAGAACATTTTTCTAATATCGATGAAGTTGTATCAGATTTAAAGCAATTACACGATATGATAAAGAAAGAATTTAATTATGAAATGGTTATGTCAAGACCACCGCATTATATTGATAAAATGCCAGATGGTTTTACATCTTATGACGCTTATGCTTTAATTAAATACGATTATCTGGCAGCCAGTTTTGATGGTGGGGGCTGGATGCCTACGGTTGGTGACTATAAAGAAGACGTCAGAAGGATGGTTGAGCCAATAAAAAGATTGCTTCAGGAAGATGAAAATGCCTTAAAAGGCCATATTATCTTTCAAAAAGATGGTTACAATATGTCTTTAATGACCCCTATTGCTTCAGCTTTAAAAGAACAACTGGAAATTTTAAAAGAATATGGCTATAAGGTGATACCCGTCAGGGAACTAAAAGAAAAATATTGCTTCGAGGATTTTAACGATAAAACAAAAAATTTTGAAATAGCCAGGGAGTTAGATAAAAAAGGTTTTATTATTGGATATAAAAGTAATGAATTTAAACCAGATAAAGGATTAACCATTGGTGAAATGCTTATGATGACTTTAACCAAAGAAAATTACAGGAATCTGTTAAGCAGGATTTATAGCTCAGGAAGGGATAAATATTTATATTTACGACAGCCATATTATATAGCTTTTCTGCATTATAATTACTTAGATTGGATGGATAGATATAATCATCCGGCAAGAGACGAAGACATCAGGAGATTTTTTTATGAAAGCTTTGGAATCACTCCAAAAGTAAAGGGAAACAGGATAAAACGCTTTGAATATTTAGAGGCCTTAAATGAAATAAAAAACCTTGTAAAATAAACCGGAAAACCGGTTTTTATTTTTGGCAATATTTAAGGAAGAAGTAAATAAATTTAACGGGTAAAATTTAGTTGAAAGTTTAAATAATTTTATAGATTCCAAAGTCATTAAGATGAATTGGCAAGTTCTAATTTTTATGGTAACATGTTGACATAACTAGTTTACAACTAAAATGATTATTGCTAGAGAGGGATACCATGAAAAAAACAAGAAGATTATTAGGACTTTTTTCAATACTCTTTATACTTTTTAACATTTACCCGGAAAAACTATATGCAAAGGATAATATTTTAGAAACTGAGTTAAATATTATGATTAATGAATATCCCCTAAAATATCATAAAAAACCTATAGTAAAAAACGGCAGAATTTTGGTTCCTTTACGTTCTATTTTTGAAGCCATGGGGATTGAAGTGAATTGGGATCCGGCTGAAAGAGCAGTTTATGCATGGAAGGATGACTATTTTGTTAAAGTTGTTATTGATTCCACTTTAACATTAAGAAATGAGGAGATTTATGAATTAGATCAGTCAGCAATCATTTATAAAAACAGTACATATGTGCCTTTAAGGTTTATAGGAGAAGCTTTTGGTGGAGAAGTAATCTGGGATGAGTTAAGCAAAACAGCAACTGTAAGGACAGAATTTACGACGACACCTGTTATAAGGGAATTTAGTCAGATGGATATTTACATAGATAATATATTAACGAAAAGCAACTATAAGCCAATTACATACAATGGGATAGAAATGATTCCCATAGAACCCGTTTTAAAAGCCATGGGTATAAAAAAATATATGGATGAAGAAAACAATGAAATAGTGTGTATTAAAAATAACGATGAATTAAGAATTAATTTAACCAGTAATGTTGTAGTCCTCAATAATCAATATATTTATCCTGTAAATATCATTTTTGATTACCAGGGGATGCTGTATTTGCCGCTTAGCTTACTTGAACAAGCTTTTAAGGCAAGGACAGTATGGAATAGTTCAGCAAACAAAGTCAATATTTTTAATAAAGAACTTCCGTTTGTATTACCTGTATTGAGCAAAGAAAGTATCGAAGATGCTGTTATTCCACAAAATGCTCCAACACCAGTTCCAAAAGGGAATACAAGATTAATGGTGAGTGATAATCCCGAGAATTTAAATGCAAGTTCTATACCTGGTGAAACAGCTACACTTTGGCAAGATGCAATAAAAGAGCAAGAAGATTATGTAGAGCACATTGTGTTTGGTTACCATAAGAATCAATTTGATTTTCCAGTTGCTGTGGGGATAACCATTGAAAATTTATCTAAGGACAATGATATAGAGATAGTAAACCCTAAAGGGGTTGCCAGATATACAAGCAGAGATTGGGGTATATATGATGTGGGTCTAAAACTTGCAGAATTAAGCATCACTGATTTATTGCCTCCGGTTCTGATGAAAGACTTAGTTGTAAAAGCTGGCGAAACAAAAGTCATGGATTATTTTTATGTCAACACAGCAAATTTAGTTAGTTTTCAACATCAATTTGTCATTAAGAAAAAATCAGGGACTGGTAATCTGAATTATGTAATCCGTACAGTGGTCAGTAAAAAGGATGAAATTCCTTTAGAATCCATTAAAACAGAACCTTTGATTTTGGATCCTGCCCAAAGGCATCCGAGAGGAAGCTGGCCATTTGCTAGATTGGAGAGAGAACTTCCTTTATATGAAGCGGGTAGTTCTCAAATTGCTTATTCCATATCCAATGGTATAACGGATAATATTTTTTCTGCAGAAACGAGTTTTGGGAAAGAATATGGTACGGTTGGTAATATTGGTCATTATGCAGTGATTAACAAGATAAAAATTCCAGTTGCCAATTATACTGGTTCTTCGAAAACCATTCAAATTCGTCTTAATCCCAGGGGTGGCCGTTATGGTGCCGTCGTTAAGACTAATGAGGGTTATTTCAGGGTGCCTGAGATGAGTTCTAAAGAAGTTACAAAAATTATTGAATATTCCTTGGAAGATGGTCAGGAGGAGATTCTTGAATTCGAGATAAGCAACGCAGGGGGGTCCAGCCTTCCTATAGCGATAAATATCATTACCCTTGAGGAAGATAATTACCATTAAAATGAAATCTATCCACATTTTGTGGATAAAATGTGGATAACTGGTAAAAAAAGGGTAATAAATATTCACATTGAGATTGCAAATTGATCAAATTTGTGATATTGTTTTTTTGTTATACAAGGAGATGAAGAACAATGTTAATGGAATATTTAAATGCCCTGTTTTTTATTTTTGTGGCTGAAATGGGGGATAAGACTCAAATTTTGGCCATGATGTTTGCGACGAAATATAAAATGTCTAAGGTACTTTTAGGGGTTTTAATTGGTTCATTTTTGAACCATGGCATGGCTGTTTTATTTGGTTCTTTAATTGGGGGAGTGATACCTGAAAATGTATTGCAAATTATAGCAGGTTCTGCATTTATTTTCTTTGCTCTGTGGGGATTAAAAGAAGAGGACGATGAGGAAGAAGAAAAGACGTCTAAAAAGCTGGGTCCTGTTTTTACAGTAGCAGCTGCTTTTTTTATTGGAGAATTAGCGGATAAAACGCAGTTAACAGCCATCACCCTGGCAGTCAATGCTGACTATCCTTTTATTGTTTTATTGGGCACAGTCAGTGGTATGCTTTTAACCAGTAGTTTAGGAATTATTATAGGAAGTAAACTGGGGGATAAAATTCCTGAATTGGCTTTGAAAATGATTTCCTTTGGCGTATTTTTAATTTTTGGGACTCTGAAACTTTATACTGCCATTCCCAGTCAATATATCAATTTTTATAGTATAAGTGCTTTTATACTTTTTATAAGTATTTCCAGCGTGCTGCTTTGCAGACCTATACTGGAAAGGCGCAAAAAAGGCGAAAAGTCTTTATATTTAAAAACAGCTTCCAGTTTGCAGGAATATATGAAGCAAATGAAAGATAACATCGACGATATCTGTCTGGGGGAAAATCAGTGCGGAAAATGTTTAAAGGAAGGCTGTATTATAGGTTATACAAGAGAAATCATTCAGGAAGGTATGGAAGATAAGGAACCTTGTTTAGAAGAAGCAGTTCATATTGAACAGTTTTCCATGGAAAAACACTTTGATGAAACAAAACTAATAGAAAGTTTATGCTGTACCTTTCGCTATCTTTTAGATAATTATGATGATGAACATAAAAGAAATATTGCCAATGCCATAAGAAATAATCTGGAGCTGGCCTTATTTGGTGAAGCCCTTGAATTTAATGGAGATGAGGAAAGCTATTTAGAGCAGATTAAAGAAAAAGACATATCTACCTGGGAACTCATATTAAAAAGTTTTCAGTCTGTATAGACTGAAAACTTTTTTTGTGCCAAAAACTACCTCTTGAAAATTATTAAGAAAATGTTACAATAATATAAGATTAGTTAATACTTTTGATATAAGTTTTAATAAAATTGAAAAGGATGATAATAATGAAAAAAATCATAGCAAGCATTGCCTTTGCATTCATGATGATTATATTGCCAACAAAGGTTAATGCATCTTCCTATATTATGCATACAGTAAAATCCGGAGAAACATTAAATAGTATATCAAAAGATTATCAGGTTAATTATGATCAACTGAGCAGGTTAAATGCCGGAGCAGAGCTTAATGCCGGGAATTTAATTAAAATCCGTCCCATCGGGGGAGGTAAAAGCATTCAAATCTATTTAAATGATCAGTTCGTTTCTTCTGACCAGGCGCCTTATATGGAAAGGGGACGAACCTTTGTGCCTATCCGCTTTATTGCTGAAGCCATAGGTGTAACTGAAATTAAATGGGATGAAATCAGTGAAGAAGCTATTTTGATAAAAGAAGGGGTAACCCTTCGTTTACCTCTTAGAAAAGCCACAGCATTTATTGGTGAAGAATCTTATACTCTAGATGCTCCAATAAACATTTACAATGGACGAACCTTTGTACCTGTCCGATTTGTTTCCGAAGTTTTTGATGTTGATGTTAAATGGGATGAGGCAACAGCTTCTGTAAAATTGTATACCAAAGACTATACACCAGTAAAAGAACCCGAAATGTTATTGTCTCCAGCCAGATCTTCTGCGTATTCGGAAGAAGATTTATACTGGCTGTCAAGACTGGTTCATGCAGAAGCAGAGGCAGAACCTTTTGAAGGTAAGTTAGCTGTAGCTAATTGCGTCATTAACCGAAAGAAAAGCAAAGATTTTCCTAATACAATTAAAGGTGTGATATTTGATACCAATTGGGGTGTACAATATACTCCTGTAGCTAATGGGAAAATATATAATAATCCTTCAGAAGAAAGTATAAGAGCTGCCCGCATGGCTTTGGAAGGACAAAATAATGTCGGAGAATGTCTTTATTTCTTAAATCCCAAAAAGTCCACAAACAATTGGATTATCAAAAACAGGACTTTTTATCGCAGAATTGGTAATCATGATTTTTATCTGTGAAGCCACGCTTTAAGCTTATTATATATTTGCTTCCAAAATAGATAGTCAAATTTTTAAGGCTATCTTTTTGGGAGTATTTTTTTATAAAAAATGAATTATTTCTCCTAATTATAGACATATTGTTTAGGCTTTATTATAATGATTATAATACAAATATTGTAAAAATATTTCGTAAGATAATGAAAAATTTGATTTAGGGGGATTAACTTGAAACTTTCTGATTTATTAAATTATAGTTCCATTTATATCCAATGTCATGATAATCCCGATGCTGATGCAATTGCTTCCGGTTATGCCCTGTATGAGTTTTTTAAGAGCAAAGGCAAAAAGGTAAGACTCATTTACGGAGGACCTTTTAAAATTACAAAACCCAATCTTAAGCGAATGATAGAAGAATTAAAGATACCTATTGAATTTGCAGAAGAATTATCTTTAAAGGATGAACTTTTGATTACGGTAGATTGTCAATACGGGGCAGGAAATGTGAAAAAGTTTAATGCAAAAAATGTGGCAATTATAGACCATCATCAACAGGAAATCTATGATGTAGCTCAGGCAGAAATCCGGTCTTATCTTGGAAGTTGTTCAACTTTAGTATGGAGGATGCTTTTGGACGAAGGTTTTAAAGTGAATGATTACAAAGATGTAGCCACAGCACTTTATTATGGCCTGTTTACCGATACCAACAGTTTCATTGAAATCCATCATCCATTGGATAAAGACTTAAGAGACAATATTTATTATGATGCCAGCTTAATTAGAATATTAAAAAACTGTAACTTTACTTTAGAGGATATGGAGATAGCAGGGATTGCTTTAATCAGGCATTCTTATATTGATGCTTATCGTTGTGCAATCTTTAAGGTACATCCTTGTGATCCGAATATACTGGGATTTATAAGTGATTTAGCTTTACAGGTGGATAAAATTGATACATGTATTGTTTATAATGAAACCAATGCTGGGGTTAAGTTTTCAGTCCGCAGTTGTATAAAGGAAGTTATGGCATCTGAAATGGCTGCCTTTATTGCTGAAGGTATTGGTTCAGGTGGAGGACATACGGATAAGGCAGGAGGCTTTATCAGTGAAAGTAAATTTAGAGAATTAAATCTTGGAATGAATAAAGACGGCTATCTTCATCATAGGATTAAGGAATACTTTGAAAGCTTTGATATTATTTACAGTAGTCATCATAAGCTGGATCTTAGTACAATGGAAGTTTATAAAAAGAAGAATCTTGTTGTAGGCTTTGTTCCTTCTACCGATATTTGTGAAGAAGGAACCCCCTTACTTATCAGAACCATAGAGGGCGATTTGGATATTGTTGCTTCAGACGATATTTATATCATGATTGGGATAAAGGGAGAAGTCTATCCTATTAAGCAGGAAAAGTTTATAAGCAGCTATAAAGTATTGGGTGAAGCTTTTGTTTTAGAAGGTGTGGAATACTTTCCTTCAATAAAAAATAAAATAACAGGAGAATATATTGATTTTAGAAATTATGCTAAAGCCTGTATGTCTACAGGAGAAGTCTTTATTTATGCAAAACCCCTGACAAAAAACACAAAGGTGTTTACCAATTGGGATCCGGGTAAATATATGTCAGGAAAAGAAGGAGATTATATTGCCGTAAGAAAAGACGATTATCATGATGTCTATATAATCGAAAAATCAATTTTTAATAAAACTTATCAAAAGTGTGAATAAAGGAGTATACCATGAAATATATAATCAATCAAAAAATATTTAGTATTGGAGATAAATTTGTTATAAAAGATGAATATGGTTCAGAAAGGTATTTTGTAGAAGGTAAGGTTTTTTCCCTAGGGGATAAACTTAAGATTTATGATAGTAATGGGCAGGAAAGAATTTATATTGAACAAAAATTATTTAAACTGTTACCTGAGTATTATCTTTATTTCGACGGGAATTTTGCTGCAAAAGTAAAACAAGCTTTTTCCCTTTTACGACCTAAATTTCAGATAGAGAGTCCTTTTGGTTCATATAGTGTTGAAGGCGATTTTTTTGGCTATGATTTTAGAATTATGAAAAATAGCCGTCTGGTTGCCCATGTAAGTAAAAAATTCTTTTCTTTTAGAGATTCTTATGGCGTAGACATTGTAAACGATGAAAATGATCTGTTGATTTTGGCCGTTGTCATTGTTATTGACCAGGTGATTCATGATGAAGATCACCACCGTAATCATTAAAATAAATTTTGAAGTCTTATTGTAACCAAAAGCAAAAAAATACTTCCAGCACAAATAGAGACTATCTGGCTGGAAGTATTTTTTTAGGTCACTATTCAATAATATAATATTTGATTTTTTCTTCCTTGCTCAGTTTGCGATTTCCCAATTCACTTTTTGCAATACGTACGAGACTTTCTAAATCATACCGCGGCATTAAAATGACGTCTTGATAATTGAAGGATAAGAAATTTGTAAATGAATGATTAATATCAAGTACTTTATTGATATAAGCTAATTTTTTATAGTTCACAGGATTCCATAATATGCATTCTCCAAATTCACCAATGGTTATAAGCAGATTTCCATCAGGACTATACCTGCATTCTTTTAAAATTTGATTATGTCCTGTAAGTTCTGTCTTATACTGTCCAGTTTCTAAATCGTAAATTTGAATGCTTTTATCATCTAAGCCGACAAATAGTTCACGGTTGTCATGACTAAATGTAATGACTGAGGGGGCGAACAATAAGTTTTCAATGTAACCAACCATTTCAAAGTTTTTCGTATCGTAAATATAGATTCTGTCACCTTGATTAAGAGCCAGCAGACTATCATCTTTATTAAAAGCGATTACATTTATTTTGAGGTTTTCTTTGTTTTGAAAAGTATGTAGGATCTTAGCTGTTTTTATATCATAAAGTGAAAATTCTCCGTCCCATTTGCCGATTAAAACGAACTTATCCTGGTTAGAAAAGAAACTTTTATTTAAATAACTGTTATTATTAATAGTCAATAGCTCTTTACAGTTATAGCAATCAAATATTTTAACCATATCGTCAATTTGTAATGCCACTAAAGAGTTGGAAGGGCTATAGTAATAATTTGTAAAGGAACCTGTATTTAGAGAGGATAATTCTGAGCCGGAGGACATATCAAAGATTTTAATATATCCCTCTTTAGTCAGAATAGATATTTTGCTTTCATCAGGTGTAAAATCTGCATTCAAAATAGTTCCTTCTATTCCATTAAGCTTATTAAATAAGGATCTCTTTTCAATATCCCAAATGAAGACTTCTGATTCTGCAACTGTTAAAACCTTCTGGCCGCTGGGTGAAAATTTACCTTTTTCGATTGTTGAACTATGTCCGCTCATTGTTGTTACATAAGGATTATCTAAAGATTTTAATAAATAAGCTTTATTGGAAGTAGAGGCAGATAGTGCAAGTATATTACCCTCTATATCCATTACGGATATGGAATCATTATGATAAATATTCCAGGAAGGCAGACTAATGCCTATGTCAAGAGAGTAAAACATAATATTTCCGTCCAGGGATGTAGTAACAATAAAGTCGCCATCATTGAATATTTTAAAGTTTGTTACCTTAGAACCATGGGTAAAAGTAAATAAGATTTCTCCAGAAGATATATCAACGACTTTAACCAATTCATTTTCTGTATAGGCAACAATATTTGAGTTTACAGGGCTAAAACTTGCTTCAGCAATGGTGGAGGTGTTTAATTTATGGTTTAAGATGTTTTGAGTACTCTCGGTATCCCATATTTCTATATTACCTGTGCCGGTACTATAAATATCTGCCGTTTCTAAATCAAAATTTCCTGAGAAGGCAGCTATTTTTTTACCGTCATCACTAAAAAAGACTTTTTTAATATTTTCATTGGCAGAATTAAGACGATAAAGATTTTTTTGATTTTGGATATCTACTAATTGGATTAAGCCCTGATCTGTCCCCAAAGCAAGGATGGATCCATCTTGGTTAAAAGCCATGGCATTCACAAGTTCGAAATTTTTTCTTTCGAAAGTCATATGGATGAATACGTTTCCATTGTTGATATCAATTAATTTTAAATGGTTTTTCGTTGGTTCTTGTTGAATCAATGCAAGGCTTTTTCCATCTGGATTTAATACAAAACGAGGAATAGTAGCTTCTATTTCCCAAAGCTTTACGCCTGTTGTTGTACTCCAGGCAGCCAGTCCATCTGAAGTAATCGATACAATTATTTCTCCGTTAGCAGAAAAAGAACTTTGTTCTTTGGAAAGCGTGATGGAATTATGGGGGAAAGTATAAAGCAAATTACCATTACTTGTGTCCCATAAATAGATTTTCCCATCGTTGCAGACAGTGAACACTTTAGAATGATCTGGACTGATCTGAATATTGGACACACTTTTTCGATGATTCAATACAATATCACTCATAAAAGTATTGCTTGTATTGTAGATATTCAATCCTTCAGTCAGGGCATATTCAGCTTCTTCTACATAAGGACGTTCAGGTTTTTCAAGATTTTTGGGGAGGGCTTCCAAAGCTAAAAGAATAGCAGTTCTTCTATCCCCTTCATTGAGCACTTGTCGGGATAAATTTGCTAAGTATAAGGATTGACCTTCAAGGGTTTTATTTACTTGTTGTTTTATTTGTATGGCCTGCCATGTACTAAACGAACCAAAGGCAAGGAAGAACAAGGAGAAGCAAATGGAAATCGTAATCACTCTTTTTATAAATCTTTCCCTGTGTCTTTGCCTTAAATCATCAAAGTTGCAGCCTAAAATGGGTGCCAGTAATCTTAATAATTCTTTTTTTAAATTTTTGATTAATTCTTTTGTATCTTTACCTCGTATATCCGCTGCAAGGGGCTCTACTTCTTCTTTTTCTTCAATGACATTTCCTTCATTATCAATCATTTCTTTTGTAACAAAGCGAAGTTGTTCAGGGAAAGCATCAATAGGCTCTCCTTCAATCAAAAGTGCCAGAATTTTATCATGTCCATGAAGTTTTGAAAAGGTTTCAATTTCTTTTAATACCCATTTGGATTCAGGCGTTCGTGGAGAACAGATAACAATCAGGTATTCAGAATTTATTAAAGCATCTTCTATACTGGCAGCTAAATTACTGGATGTAGGAAGTTCTTCCTTGTCTCTGAAAACACGGTTAATTTTCTTTTTCCCCGTTTTTTTAGCAATTTTAGAAGGTACTTTATAGGTTTCTAACATTTTATGAAGTTTTTCAGCGATTGTTTTATCAGGTTCAGTATGACGATAACTGATGAAAGCATCGTATTTTGGCATTAAATCACCTGCTTATCTTATTTTAGCCACTGCTAAATGTTTTGCTGGGTCTAATATGAGCAATAAACAATTTTCATTTGAAAGGAACAACTTCTATATTATCATAGCCAATTTCTTTGATTAATTCACAAACTTCCAGTAAATGTTCTGTTGAAACAGCAAAGTTCAAATTAGCTTCACCAATACCAGAAGTCGTTACGCCAATCACTTTACCGGAATCATCAAATAAGGCTCCACCAGAATTACCATGAGTAATCGGAATAGAAATTTGAATTAAGTGAACACCATCCTGGTTCCAGGTATTTGATATAATTCCAGTTGATACTGTATTAAAAAGTCCCAGTGGTGAGCCTATTGCTACAGCCATTTCACCTTTTTGAACATCGCTGATTCCACCTAATCTAACGGGTTCAACACCAATTTGTTCAGTTAATTTTAAAATAGCCAAATCAAGAGCAGGATTAGCACATACAATTCCTTCAACTTCAATGAATCTTTCGTCTGTAAGGCGGACATAAGCACTTCTTCCACCTTCGATGACATGAAAATTGGTTACAATGATACCGTCTTCAATGAAAAAGCCACTTCCCTGTACTTCTCCTTCTGGTGTGTCAACAAAAACAGCAACAACTTTGTGATCGTTTTCTTCAACAATTTCTTTTACAGATTTTAAAGAATTGTTGTTGATATTAGCATCTGAAGGAACATAAGCTTGAACGGTATCTTCTGCTTCAATGACTTCTTTTTCTTTCATTTCTTCATAGAAAGAATTAATTTTTTCATATCTGTTTTCCAGTTCTTCTTGTTTGATGGATTCCATGTAAAGGTATTTTAATTCACCGTCATTTGTTTCAATAATAACGACATTATTATATAAAGAGGCTTCACCTTCTATATGCTCTGTTTCTCCAGTTTCTGTTTCCCTGTCATAGTTAGCATAAACGGTAAAATCCATACTCAAAAGATACTCAATACCAAAATCCTTTTTATTTTTTCCCATTACTTTTACATCATCAAATCGGACAACTTCTAAGCCCATCATGGCAAACAGAACATCTTCCTGAACATTATATAAATCTTTGTATTCTGGTCCCTGATATCCGTAATTTTGATAAAATTCTGAGCCGCTGTTTGTACGGTCAAGTTCCCGGATGGCTTCTTTTGCGAATTCTATGATTTCTTCTTCTGTAAATCTGCTTCCATACAAATCATCATCCTGTTCAACTTTAAAACCAATATCATAAGCACCGTTACTGCTGGTTGTTGTTATTTCTTCTATATAAGATTCATCCGTGGGAGCCAAAAGAAGTGACATGCCAAAGATGCCTCCTGCTAAAAGAATCAGACACACAACGGCTGCAGCTGATATTCCAATAATTAAAGGTGCCTTACTTTTTTTTGCCGGGACAGGACGGTTAGGATTAGGGGAATTAAAGTTGTTGCTGTAATCTACAGGTGCTTGTGGTATTACAGCATGGGGAACATTATTTCTTTGTGCGGCTAAAAGATTTTTTAATAAATTTTCAAGTTTGTATATGCTTTCATATATAGAAGTTACTGTTGCATCGATTTTATAGTTGCTTTGCAGATAGGCTTCCATATTTTGAGAAGGTATTTTGTTTTCAATGATAAACGGAATAATAATTTTATTGTTTTCCGAAGCTTCTTTGACTTCACGTAAAACATCCTGTGAAGATTCGGCATTTGATGAATAGATAAAAACCATAGCACGGCAGTTATGAATTGCCTGGAGTATTGCTGCATTGTAATTCTGATTAGCATGAATGTTTTTATCAGAATTCCAGCATTTTATACCTTTTTTCTCGAGATTTTCATATATTGCATCGGCTATTGCTTTATCATTTGATGAACTGGAAATAAAAATAAAACTCATTTTTTCACCTCATTAAAAAATTATTAATTATAAATGATTAAACTATTTTATATTATATACAAAATTCATATTGTTTACAATGGTTTTAAAAAATTCCTGCTCTTAATTTAAGAGTAGTTTTCTATGTATATTAAACGATTTTTAGGAAAAAATCTTCAATATACAAAGAAAGGAGAATAAAGTTATGGATGAAACCATTTTGGAAAAGACTGAAGGCAGAGTGAGCTATCATGATTCGGTGGAAGAGATGTTAAAAAGAATCCGTGAAGATGGAATGTCCAATGTTTTTGACCGATGGACATTACAGGAAAAAATAAGGTGTAAATTTTGTCTTCAGGGATTGAGTTGCCAACTTTGTTCCCAGGGTCCATGCCGGATCAGTGAAAAAGGAGGGCAGGACAGAGGGGTTTGTGGTATTGGTGCAGATGCTATGGCAATGCGGAATTTACTTCTTCAAAATATTATGGGAGCAGGGACTTATAGCCACCATGCCTACGAGGCTTTCAGAACCCTCAGGGCAACAGGAGAAGGGAAAACCCCTTTTAAAATTACAGATGTTGATAAATTAAAATGGATGTGTGAAAAATTAGGAATAGATACCAATCAGGACATTAATCAAATGGCTATTGATCTGGCAAATTTTTTAGAGCATCAAATGAAAATAGGCAAGGATGAGCCTAATATCATGGTAGAAGTTTTTGCACCTAAAAAAAGAAAAGAATTATGGAAAAAAACACATTTATATCCGGCGGGGGTTAATCACGAAGAAGAAATTTGTGTGGCCAGTTGTCTGACCAATGTAGACGGTGATTATGCCTCTTTGGCAAAAAAGGCACTTCGCTTAGGACTGGCAACAATCTATAATGCACAAATAGGTTTGGAGATGGTACAAGATATCTTATTTGGTACGCCTAAACCCCATGAAGTTACGGTGGATTTAGGTATAATGGACCCGGATTATGTCAATGTGGTATTTAACGGGCACCAACCCTGGGCAGGGGTAGCAGTTCTTGAAAAAGCACGGGATCCTAAGATTCAGGAAAAGGCAAGAGCAGCAGGTGCTAAAGGTTTAAGGGTAGTTGGTTCAATTGAGACAGGTCAGGAACTCCTGCAAAGATTTGAAGTAGATGATGTTTTCGTAGGGCTTATGGGCAACTGGCTGGCTATTGAACCCTTACTGGCAACAGGAACCGTCGATGTTATGGCCATGGAAGAAAATTGTTCTCCGCCTGCCATTGACATGTATGCTGAAAAATATCAGGTGACTTTAGTCAGTGTCAGTACTATTATTGGAATTCCTGGTCTTCAGCATGCTATTCCTTATCATCCGGATAAAGTAGGAGAGATGGCAGATCAATTAATTGATTTAGCAATCGAAAACTTTAAGAAAAGAAAAGGAAAGATTGTTCCCAGGGTTCCTAAAATCACGCAAAAGGCAATTGCAGGTTTTTCTACAGAAGCGGTTTTAGAAGTTTTAGGCAATAAGTTAGATCCTTTAGTGGATGTCATCGCAGCAGGCAAGATTAAGGGAGTGGTAGCCCTTGCAAATTGCTCAACTTTACGAAACGGACCTCAGGACTGGAATACAGTGAATTTAACCAAAGAGCTTATCAAAAAGGATATACTGGTTGTCAGCGGAGGTTGCGGGAACCATGCATTGGAATTAGCCGGTCTTTGTAATTTAGAGGCTTTAAATATAGCCGGAGAGGGTTTGAGACAAGTATGTTCTGCTTTAAAGATTCCACCAGTCCTTAGTTTTGGGACTTGCACAGATACGGGCAGGATTTCTATGCTGGTTTCAGCTTTGGCAGACCACCTTGATGTGGATGTATCCGATCTACCCATTGCTGTTACAGCACCAGAATGGATGGAGCAAAAGGCGACCATAGATGGCGTTTTTGCAGTGGCTTATGGCGCGTATACCCATTTGTCTCCTACGCCTTTTGTAACAGGGGCACCTGCTTTAGTAAAGCTGTTAACAGAAGATGTGGAAAGTATAACAGGAGGTAAAATTGCTTTAGGGGATGATCCGGTAGAAGTGGCCAATAATATAGAAACTCATATCCTGTCAAAGAGGAAAGCAATGGGATTAAAAATTTAAGGGGCAGTTAACTGCCCCTTAGTCATGAGATTATAATTGAATTTTTTAAAAGATATATCGCTAATACTTGGATTTTAAGTATTACAAGCCATAATGTCATTTTAAAGAGAAGAGTGTATTAGAATAATTAATGAAATATGCCAATAAAAAACAACTGAATACCATAAATATAACAAAAAATTACAAATAAAATGTTGAAATTTTTTTAAGATTAAAATAAAAACAAATTCGTAAGTCAATGGGAGGATAGAGATGAAAGGGATAAATCAGCTAAAAATCTTTTTTTTAATCTTGGTAATGATGATGACGTCCATGCCGCAAATGACATACGCTAGTGATGATGCTCAATTAGAAAGTCAGGAAATAGTAGTTAATAATGATTTTGGTAATGACTCAAAGGATTATTTTGCAGAAAAACTTAGCACGGAAGGACCTGCTGCAAAAGATGAAACAGTAGCTGAGAGGGTTTATGAATTGCCACAAAAAAGTTTAATCGTCGATCAACCTGTTATTTTTAGAGATGACTTTTTTGAAGCGAATTTTACCATTTTAGAAGAATCAGAGGATACTTTTATTGGAGAAATCATATTAGAAAATACATCACTTGTTTCTTTTAAAGATTGGGAATTAGAGTTTAACTTAAATCAAGAAATTATTCATATCGAAAATGCGGAAATTGTAAGATGCAGATATAATCAATATACAATAAGCGGGGTAGATTCTACAGCATATTTTTATGCAGGTGAAAGAATACGTATTATATTTGAAGCAAAACTTGATGGAAACTTTGAATTTCCAGATTATTTTAGCTTAGATGGAGAAATTGATTTTGATCATTATCCAGAAGATGAAACAGAGTATAAAATTTGGAAGGAACAAGTATTGGCAAGAAAGAATAATAATGTTTCCAGTCGTTCTTTTCGTTTGCAGGCAGCATCAGAAGCTAAAAAAGGATCAATAGGCAATGATTACATAAGATTTACCTATGTTAATGGTCCTCATGGAGTGATGACTACAGGAGGTGATCCTGACAATCCTTATGATGATTATAGAGATTTATTGTATGGCTCAGGTCTATCATCATTGGCAACGATAAGAATAGATGGGGAAAATTATGACTTTGAAAATCTGGATTCAGTAACGACGTTTGAGAATAAAATGATTGGTACTAAACAAATTGGAGATATTATTGTTTATCAGCAGTTAAGTATTGTCTATAATCCATATACTCAAAGAGAGGATACTGTTGAATTTCTCTATACAGTGAAAAATACAGGTGATACGCCCCATACGGTTGGTGTACGCCTTCTGCTTGATACAGTCTTTGATGGGAATGACCTGGTTCCCTTTAAAATACCTGGTATAGGAGAGAGAGCAATTGAAACAGATCTATGGGGGGATGATATACCGGAATATTGGCAGATTTTTAATTCAGTAACGAATCCTAAAATAATTGCTCAGGGGATTTTAAAAGTTGATAAGGAATACATGCCTGACAGAGTACGCTTTACCAATTGGACAAGTGCAAGACTTAATATGTGGGATTATTACGTACCAGAGGGACAGAGTAATGGAGATAGTGCTGTAGCTTTATATTGGAATGAAAGAACTCTGGGGAAAGATGCGTCTTTTAGTTGTAAAACATTTTTTGGTCTTGGTAAATTAGAACAAGATTTAACACCACCTTTGTCCCTTGCAGTAATGGGCACTACAGAGCTGGGAGTATTAAAAAATGAAGCCGGAGAAGAAGAGTATTCTCCTAATCCTATGACTATATCGGCATTTATTGAAAACATTGGTACGGGTACAGCAACGAATGTTATTGCTACTTTAAATTTACCTGAAGGTATGGAAATAGTAGAGGGTAGTCAAAGCATGTATTTAGGAGATTTACCCGCAGGTGCAAAAAAGTATGATTTATTATGGAAAGTAAAAGTTCAGCCGACCTGGTCAGAAAAAGTGGCGAAGTATAGTGTAACTATTACAGCGGATAATACAGATTCAAAGACTGTAGAAAAAGAAATTGTTATTCCAAAGTTCACAAAGGTTGGAGGACAGGGTATTACTTTTACTCATATAAAGGATACAGATTATAAAATAACACTTAAGACAAAAAACAGGATTGACAAAGCAGTTATTCAATTCAAAAATCCAAATGGTTGGAACTGGGCATTGTTTGATGATATTAAAGATGATGATAGGTTTATTATGATTCCTGTGGAAAATGATGGGAATCCTGAATTATTTACTTATGAAAAAATTATTCGATTAACTACTACAGGCAGAAGGGAATTTAGAATCCTTTTTCTGAATTCAAAAAATGAAATAATAGAAAAATCCGATAGCCAGTACATTAATGCAGGTAAGTTGGTTTCATTTGATACAGACCGAACGGATTATAAACTTATTATTAAAAAACATTCAGAAGTGGTTAATAAAATTAAGGTATGTATTGGCAAACAGTTTGATAATATTGGAGTCAGCAATACAGGAATTAATACGGAAATACTATATTTTATTGATTCAAGAAATTTTGCTGCTGGAACATATGATTTATATTTAATGTCTTATGATGTGAATGGTAATTTGCTGGAAATCACACCTAAAGAAAAGCTTAATATTGAAAATCCGTTTAATGTTATTCGTGTTACACCTCAGAAAATTAAAGTCTCTTACATAAATGGTAATTCATATATCAATATTGTCGGAAATGGATTTTCTGATGCAACAAGAGTAAAGATAATCGATGGAAATAAAGAAGAAGAGATTACACCTAAGGTTATTTCTCACAATTACATGAGAATACCGATTCCAAACTTAATTAAAAATACTACTGATGATAAAACAGTCATCATACGTGCAACAGATGGTATGAATCAGGCGGATATTAAAATTGAAGTAACAGGAAAATAGTCGGATCAATAACAGAATATTTTTGATAAAGCAAATTACTTAGCCTGCGACTATAGATGGAAAGCAATGAATAATTTATATGGCTGGAAAAAAGAATTTACTTACAAGAAAGGCGACATATATACAATTTAATAAAATCATTGGTGCATGGGTTTATGAACAAACTTCTGGAGCTGGTATTCTTCATCAAGTTCAACACTTTCAAGGTCAAGTAATGTTTATGAACAAACTTCTGGAGCTGGTATATCTATCAGATATCGAATAATGTACGGAAATGAATTTGAAAACGGACCAGTCGAAAAGATATAAAGTTCCTGGAGTAGAAAAGCTCAATCCAAAATCCTGACACTCGCAGTTGATCGCAGAGAAGTATAGTATGGGAGGTAGACTATGAATTATAAAAGACGGGCTGTAAGTATTTGTTTAAGTATATTAATGTTTTTAATGACTTTTAGCCAATTAATAGTATATGCAGCAGATTTGGGAAGTGAATTTATTATAATTTCCTGCGGTGCAAAGAGCAACAATAAGGAATTTCATTTGGATTTCGACAGGAAAATTGATATACCGCTGCAATCAATTCCTTTTGAAGAATATGTACAGTATTCTGTCGATGATGGGTCATATCAAGATTTGACGCTGGAAGATTATGTTTTTGTGAATAATAACAGAATGGATATATTTTTAAAAAATCCATTGGAAGGCAAAAAAGTGAAATTTAAAATTGAAAGTTTTTCTATTATAGATGAATATAATTCTTACAATACGAACGAGATTATTTCTCCTGAAATAGATTTAAGCCAAATTGGCGAGATTAAGAATTTACCCTCTGCATTATCTCTATATGAAAATGAAACAATATTTTTGGAGATTGAAACAACAGAATATGCAGCTACTTCGGACATAAAATGGGAACTGGAGAGTGGTGAAGAAGATAAGTTAATCATTATCCCAAATGGATTTGTATGTCAGGTTATTGCGAAAAGGACAGGTATGTATACAGTTAGTGTATATGATATCAGAAATCCGAAAAGTAAGAAAACTTGTAATATTACAGTAAAAGCTCATGATGAGAAAGCAGTAAGCATACAAAGTATGACTTTAGATGATAACAGAATAGAGATGAAGGTTGGTAATGTCAGAAGATTAATACCAAGGGTTTATCCGGAAGAGGCCAATATTAAAAACATTGTTTATTATGTGGAAGATCCTGCGATTATAAGCGTGATTAATAATGAACTCATAGCAGAAAAAAAAGGTAGTACGAAGATCAGCGTTGAAGTGACGGATATAAATGACAATGTGTTTACTGCAGAATGTATTGTTTCTGTGGATGAATATGTCAGTGATAAGCCTGTATTAAGCATGCCTGTGGCCAGCCTTCCTTCAGGAACATATGTAGGTCCGCAATCTCTTTATCTGGAAACAGATAACCGCTTGAATACCATTTATTATACAACAGATGGTTCAGAGCCAAATTCAGGCAGCAATGTTTATAGAAATGCGATATATATTGATAAGGATGTAACGATTAAAGCAATAGCCATAAGAAATTATTCAAAGAGCGATGTATTAGTTCTTAACTACAAAATTTTGCCACAAGAAGACAATGAAATAATTCAACCTAAAGAAGATAGGCAAGATAGTGGCAGAACTATAAAAAGTGCAGTTGAAGCAGTTGAAGAAATAAAAGAAATAATTAATAAACTAACAAAAGATAAAAAGAAAACAATAGCAAAAGAAATAGAAGACGCTCTTTGCTATACCAGTCTTGGAGAAAACATTGTATCAGAAAATGTTCTTGGAGAATTTACGAAAACGATATTTAGCATGGAACAGGTTCAAATCATTGTTAATACGCCTGAACTAAGAACGCTGTTTGGAATAGATGAAAGTAAGTTAAGTAAGCAGGTAGTTCTGACACCCGTTGACGAACCTCAGTTTACAGATGTGACGGAGAAACATTGGGCAAGAGAGCCTATTAAGAGGGCTTCACAAATGGGACTTGTAGCAGGATTGCCAGATGGCAGATTTGCTCCTGCCGCACCACTTAAAGTAGCAGATACCTTTACATTTTTAGATAGGTTATTCGTCTTAAATCAAGTTACTGAAATGAAATTACCAAGAACGACGGTAGAAAAATATATTACCAATAAAGAACATTGGGCATTTTCAAGTATGGCTTCCATTGCTTCTAAACTTAGTGAGGAGACTTTAAAAACGATAAGTAACCTTGGGCCCGATGGAGATATTTCAAGAGAATTATTGTGTCAAATCATTTATGAAATTACGGATGGCAAACTTGAGCCTGTAAGAGATGAAATTGCTTTTGCAGATATAGAAAATTCACCATATAAAGAAGCAATCAATTATTGCGTAAGGGTAGGTTTGATATCTGGTGTAGACAGCTGCCATATGGCACCCAAGAAAGATTTAACCAGAGCAGAGCTCATGACAATACTTATTCGCTTACATAAAAAACTTCGTCAAAGATAATGCAAATAATATAAGAAAAAACTCCTGTCAAATCCTTGGCAGGAGTTTTTTTGTATTAAGAAAAAATTAAGAATTATATTTAAGGTTTATTAAGAATTCATTATTACAATGAAATTGTGATAAGCCATGAATTAATAAATTAAAGGGGGTGTGATATAATTATTTATAATCTTTAATAAGAGAGGTTGTATGGCCTATGGAAAATTATAAAGTTTTGGTTGTTGATGATGAGAAAGAAATAAGAGATGCAATAGAAATTTACTTAAGAAATGAAGGGATAACCGTATTTCATGCAAAAGATGGTATTGAAGCTCTGGATATATTAAATAAAGAAGAAATTCATTTAATCCTTATGGATATTATGATGCCCAGACAGGATGGCATCAGTACAACCTTTAAAATCCGCGAAGAAAAAAACATCCCTATTATTATGTTATCTGCTAAAACGGAAGACACAGATAAAATATTAGGCTTACAAGTGGGTGCCGATGATTATGTTACAAAACCTTTTAATCCCGTTGAACTTATTGCCAGGGTTAAGGCTCAGCTTCGAAGGTATATGAAATTAGGGGTTTATGAAGGTTTAAAGAAAGTCATTGATATTAATGGTCTTATTTTAAACCAGGAGACCAGAGAAGTGATTGCAAATGGAGAAAAAGTCAGGCTGACATCTACAGAATATAAAATTTTAGAACTGCTTATGTTGAATGCTCCAAGGGTTTTTTCCATTGATGAAATTTATGAAAGAGTTTGGAATGAACCCAGTTATAATTCGGAAAATACTGTAGCCGTACATATAAGAAAAATAAGAGAAAAAATTGAAATCAATCCTAGTGAACCAAGATATTTAAAGGTGGTGTGGGGAATTGGATATAAAATTGAAAAGTAATATAAAGTTAAGTATATTTGCATTTGTTATTTTACTATTATTTTCTTTTGGGCTTACCAATACTTTACTTCTAAAGAGTAATCTGTCAGACCGTGTGAAGAAGAGCTATTTTGATACCGATGAATTTAGCAGGGAAGTAGAAAAATTTATCAATTTATTTTCAATTACTCAGCTCACATATGAAGAATACACAGAAATTTATACGGAAGACTTGGATGATAATCTAACTAAATCATATGTTAAAAATGAGATGGAACCAGAGAAAACTCTTTTTGAATCTGCTGAAAAGAATTTTAAATACTATATAAAAGAACCAACAGGAAAAGTTTATACGAATTTAGAGGAAAATGAAAGTTTTGAAACAGTAAAAGCATCAAGCTATTTTATTAAGAGCTTTCCTTATCATACCAAAGGAAACGATCCATTTATTTCTGTTAATCGTTTCTTTATTACTAATGGATTAACGGGCTTTATTGCTGTTCCTAAAATGGATGGAGCCCATACTATAATAGAAGAAAATATGTATGACTACGAAGATACGAGAATGCAATTTTTTACGTTTTTTGGGATAGGTGCAGTTGTTTTGGTGATTAGTTTATTTTTAGGATTAATCATAATTAAGAAATACGGAAAAGAATTGATTCAATTGGTGGAGCCGCTTAAAAAGTTTTATGTTTTTCCTATTGATATTAAGATCCTTATTTTTCTGGTTAATTTATTAATTCTTTTCGGCTGTCAGCCTGTTGTATTTTATCAGGCAGGTTACAGGTTTTATTATGGAGGCAGTGTGGATCTTTTACTTTATACTGTATTTTTAATCGCATTCATTATTCAAATGCTATTCCTTTTTCAGGCATTTAGCTCCTCACAACAAATAAAGACAGAATGGAGTAAAAGTTTTGTTATAAGAGCGAAGAATAATATTGCGGATAGTTTTATTGTCAAAAGTTCTGTTTTTAAAATATTCTTCATTTTAGGGCTCGTCTCTTTTTTAGGGATCATTGTAGGTTTGGTTTTACCACTAATAGAACCAGTTGACTTGCTGGTTTTAGTTCCTGTCGGACTAATACCGACTTTAGCCATTTTGCTATATATTTTCAGTAAGCTGGCCTATTTTAACCGGATAGTGGGATATTCAGATGATATCATCTTGGGAAGGGCCAATGCAGATCTTGTTGTAAAAGGTAAAGATGTTTTATCAAGATTAGCAGGCAACTTAAATCGTATGCGGCAAGGAATAGATTATTCCCATAAGGCACAATTAAAAAGTGAACGATTAAAAACAGAATTGATAACCAATGTCAGTCATGATCTTAGAACACCTTTGACCTCCATTATGAATTATTCGGAGCTTTTAAAAAAAGAAGACCTTTCGGAAGAGAAAAGAAAAGAATATATAGACATTATTGAGAAAAAATCAAAAAGATTAAAAGTCCTTATTGATGATTTGTTTGAAGTCTCTAAAATGGCTAGTGGGAATATTGAATTAAATATAGAAAAAGTGGACATTGTACAGTTGATGAATCAGGCGTTAGGGGAATATGATGAAAAGATTAATAATTCTTCCTTAAACTTTAAAGTAAGTTCTTCCAGTCCGCATATTTATGCGATGGTCGATGGCAGGAAAATGTGGAGGGTCTTTGATAACATTATCAGCAATATTTTGAAATATTCCTTAGAAAACACCAGAGTATATATTTCAATAAAAGAAACAGATAATTATGTGATGATTAGCTTTAAGAATATTTCAAAGTACGAATTGGAAGAAAATATAGAAGAACTTTTAGAAAGGTTTAAACGAGGTGATAAATCAAGAAATACCGAAGGTTCTGGCCTGGGGCTTGCCATTGCACAGTCTATTGTAGACAATCATGGCGGGAAACTGGAAATAGAGTTAGATGGAGATTTATTTAAAACGATTGTAACTCTCAAAAAATAAGTAGCGTATTAATACGCTACTTATTTTAATTATCATTATAGGCTTGTGCTAAGATTTGAAGGGTAGAAATCTTGTTAATTAAGTTATCGTAAGCCTGTTTAAATTCACCCAATGCTTGAATTTGAGCCTGGTTGTTTCGTTTTATATCTTCTAATAAAATATCATTTGCTGTTGTATGTGATGAATTTTCAACTGCAGTTGCAAAGGATTTCATGCTGCTGATGATTAATTCTAAAGTATTATTGATTGCATTAGATTGTGTGAGGATGGTTTCAACAAATTGACTGATAATCTCGAAAGCATTGCCAGCTTTATTAACGGCTGAAACGGTTTCAGTAACTTCACTGGCACTAGTGGACATAATTTCGGAAATTTCAGTGGTTTGTTGTTGCAGACCTGAAATCAAATTAGTAATATCTTCTGCAGATTTGGTTGATTGCTCTGCCAATTTCCTTACTTCTTCTGCAACAACAGCAAAACCTTTACCGTGTTCTCCAGCCCTGGCAGCTTCAATAGAAGCGTTTAATGCAAGGAGGTTTGTTTGAGTGGAGATACTGGTAATGATTTGTGAAATGTTACCAATTTCACTGGAACTTTTATTAAGAGAACTAATCGTTTGATTGGTTCTTTCTATCGTATTTCTAAGTTTATTAATTTTATCAATGGATTCTCTAAGGAATACTTGTCCATCTTTAGCTGTATTTACTGCATTTTCAGCAATTTCCTTCATGGAATCAATGTTTCTGGAGATTTGCTTTATTTCACTTTCCAAGTTTTGATATTTAATGGAAAGTTCCTGTAAGTTATCTGTTTGCACAGTTTCTGGTTGAACTAAAAGGGATGAAATGGTTTGTGTGGGTGTATATATTTTGGCAAGAATGTCCTGCAATTCTTTGGCAGAGAATTTAACAGGGACAAGTGCTTCATTCACCTTTGCAGCGTATTCATCCAAAACCTGTTGATTTTGAGTTTGATTATTAGTTTGTTTCTTTTTCCTCAACAATCCCATAGCATGGCCCCCCTTAATTTTTGTCGTTATCTTTATTTAATTATAAACCATTGATTAAAGAAAGAAAAGACAAAATTTATAGAATTAGTTCGAAATATGTAAAATAATTAGTAAAATTATTTATTTCTTGGTATGAGCTATAAATAATAGTATAATAATAATGACATAAAACGACTGGAGGGATTTATATAAAATGCTTAAAAATTTGAAGTTAGTTCTTTTATTGATTTGCCTTATTTCATTAATCTCGCCTGCTTGTAATAATACTAGTCATTCCAATAACGACAAGACAAATCGGGAAGAAATGATTACTGAAGGAAAGAAAGAAGAAAACTTAGCAGAAGATGATGAAAAAGAAGAAAATACAGAAGAAGACCAAGAACAAGCAAAAGAAAATGAAGAAAAAAATGAAATCGTAGAAATTGATTATAATAAAATTAGGCCAAATGAATTAGGACATATAATGATTATTATGTATCATGGATTAGTAGAAGAGAATCCTCCTTCTCCTTATCAAAGAACTATAGAAGGCTTTAAGAAAGATTTAGAGTATTTATATGAACATGGTTACCGGGCTATATCCATGAGGGATTTTATTGATAATAATATTTCTGTTGAAGCGGGCTGCACGCCTGTAATTATTACTTTTGATGATGGGATAAGCAGCAGTTTTTCACTGATTGAAGAAAGTGGCGTGCTTAAGGCAAAGCCTGATTGTGCTGTTGACATTATCAATAAATTCTGTGAAGAACATCCTGACTTTGGAAGACATGCAGTATTTTATATTAATGGAGACAACGATCCTTTTGCAGGTGCTGGAACAACTAAAGAACGATTTAAATATTTAATTGACCATGGTTATGAAGTATATAACCATACTTATTCCCATGCCCATTTATCTCAGTTATCAGCAAATGAGATACAAGAACAAGTTGGGAAGCTGGATCAGATGATAAAAGAAGCATTGCCTGGTTATGTCGTGGATTCTTTAGCCTATCCATTTGGTGAAAGACCAAAGGAAGAGTTAAGACATCTTATTGAAAAAGGTGTCTATAATGGTCAGGAGTATCATTATAAGATTGCTTTAAGAGAAGGTCCCAGTGGTCCTTTTGTCCCAGTCAATCATGTTAAATTTGAGCCTTTTAATGTGCCCAGAGTAAGAGGTTCTGAAGGCGAGGAATGGGATTTGTGGTGGTTTTTTGATTATTATGACAAGCATCCTGAATACAGATATATTTCTGATGGAAATCCAGACCGTATTTCAATTCCAAAAGAAATGGAAGCCTATTTAAATAAAGATAGTTTAAGAGATAAGGAACTATATGTGTATACGATAGAAGAATAATATCACCAAAAGGTGGGAAAGAGATATTATGAGTGTTCGATATATTTTAGGTCGTTCAGGCTCAGGTAAGACCCATTATATCTTTAATGATATCAAGGATAAATTAAGAGAAAAGGAAGATATTGCACGGATTTTAATTGTACCTGAACAATTTACTTTTCAAACCCAGAAAGATTTAATAAATTTCCTTAATCAAAAAGGAATTATGGCAGTAGAGATTCTTAGTTTTCAAAGATTGGCTTTCAGGATTTTTGAAGAACTGGGTCCCCCCAGGGAAAAGTTCCTGGGCGAATTGGGAAGGAATATGGTTTTAAGCAAGGTCATTGATCATATAAGTGAAGAACTTAAGATTTATCATAAATCTGTAAAACAGCCAGGTTTTATGCAGAATTTAGGGGATATGATTTGTGAATTCCAGCAGTATGATGTAAGACCCACAGATTTACTGGAAAAAAAGGAGTTTATTAAAGACAGGCCCATTTTGGAGGCTAAAATAAACGATTTATTTTTGATCTATCAGAATTTTAATAACTATATTAAAGAAAAGTATATTACTTCTCAGGAAACCCTTGATTTATTAGCACAAAAAATTGGGGACTCAAATTTTCTGGAAAATGCCTATATCTGGATTGATGGTTTTTATGGATTTACGCCCCAGCAGTACAGGATATTGACCGGCTTATTTAAAAAAGCAAAAGAGGTTAGCATTTCCCTGACTTTAGACCCCAGAGGAGATTTGTATCAGCCTTTTGATGAAACCGATCCTTTTTATGAAAGCAGAAGGACGATGGATAAACTGAATAAATTAACGGCCTTTTATAATATTGCTTTAGAGAAACCTGTAAAGCTATATAATGAAAAAGAGCCAGGTATTAATAATAAAGAATTGTATCATTTAGAAAAAGAATATTTTAATTATCCAGTCCAGGTTTATGAAAATAAAACAGAATATATAAAACTCTTTGTTGCCTCTAATCCTTATAGTGAATTGGAGCATACAGCCAGATTAATTTTAGAATTTGTCAGGGACAAGGGCTATCGTTACCGGGAAATTGCAGTCGTGACAGGGAAGATATCTCAGTATCAAAAACTGATAGAAGCTATTTTTAAAGAATATAATATTCCATTTTTTATTGATGAGAAAAAAGATATCCTTTCTCATCCTTTAATTGAATTGATACGTGCGGCTTTAGAAATCTTAAATAGCAACTGGAGTTATGAAAGTGTATTCAGATACTTAAAAACAGGCTTTACAGGCATTGCTATGGAAGATGTGGATTTATTAGAAAATTATGTTTTAGCTTATGGCATTAAAGGAATCAGTAAGTGGACAAAAGAAGACTGGAAAATAATAAAAGAAGACTTTGAAGATGAACTTCAAAAGAAATATGAAGAAAGCCTTTTAGAAAGAATCAATCAAATAAGAAACATATTTATTGAACCACTTATAAAATTAAGTCAAAAGTTAAAAAATAAGAAAAATCATACCTTTGCCTCAATAACAAAGGCTCTTTATGAATTTCTTGAGGACTTAGGGGTAAGGGAAAGACTGGCAGAGTACATTAGTCATTTTAAGGAAGATAACAAATTATCTTTAGTCAATGAGAATCTTCAAATTTGGGATTTTGTTGTTGAACTCTTTGATAAAATGGTAGAAATTTTAGGAGAAGAACCGGTCTCTTTAAAACAATATCCAAGAGTCCTGGATGCAGGTTTTGAACAATGTAAAATGGGCCTTATTCCTCCGGCTCTTGATCAAATTGTAGTTGCGGATTTGGAAAGGTCGAGACTTCCACGTATCAAGGCCTTATTTGTGATTGGTATTAATGATGGGATTATTCCTGCCAATAAAGAAGAATTAAGATTGTTTTCAGATGAAGAAAGAAGAACTATGGAAGAATTGGGCGTTGAGCTGGCTCCGGATAGCAGAAGAAAGGCTTTTGAAGAACAGTTTCTTATTTATTCGGGACTTACAAAACCAGAAGAATATTTGCATTTAAGTTTTTCTTTAGGAGATGTTGAGGGAAAAGCCTTAAGACCATCGGTACTTATTTCGAGGATAAAAAAGATTTTCCCAAAACTTACCCAGGAAAGTGATCTGATTATGTCTGAAGAATCGGATTTTATTTCTTCTCCTGGAGCTACATTCTCATATTTAGGACAGGCACTGAGAGAACTTTTAGATGCAGACGATTTTTCAGATGTATGGAAAGATGTGCTTAGCTGGTATGTCAGTCAGGAAGACTGGAAAGATAAAGTCAATATAACCATTCGAGGCTTATTTCATAACAACCAGGAATATTATCTGAAAAAAGAAACTGTCAGGAAATTATACAAAGATAAAATATATACCAGTGTTTCCAGACTTGAAAAGTTTGCTGCCTGTCCTTTTGGTTATTTTGTGCAGTATGGTTTAAAAGCTAAAGAAAGGAAAATTTATCAATTGAGTCTTCCAGATTTAGGTATCCTGTTTCATAGTGCCCTGGATATTTTTTCAAAAAAACTTTTAAACAGTGGCTTATCCTGGAGAGATTTAAACGATGGTCTAAGGGATCAAATGGTGGAAGAGACGATCAATGAAATAGCACCTAAATTAGGCAATGAGATTCTTTTAAGTACAGAAAAGAACAAATATTTAATTCGAAGGATAAAAAGAATTACCAAAAGGGCAGTTTGGGCCTTAACAGAGCATGTAAAAAGGGGTAATTTCAAACCTGCGGAATTCGAAATAGGCTTTGGAGAAAATCATCCCCTTCCTCCAATTGTTATTGAGCTTTCTAATGGTGAAAAACTGATTCTTACAGGAAGAATTGACAGAGTGGATATCCTGGATGAAGAAGATAAAATATTTGTTAAAATTATTGACTATAAATCAGGCAGTCAATCCTTTAATTTGGCAGATATTTTTTATGGGATACAAATGCAGCTTATTTTATACCTGGATGCCTTTTTAGAAAGCGGGCAGATTTTATATGGCAAAAAGATATTTCCTGCTGGTGCCTTTTATTTTAGAATTGATGATCCTATCATCTCTTCGGCTGGGGAAATGACAGAAGAAGAATTACAAAAACTCCTGCTTAAGGAATTAAAGCTTTCTGGTATTGTGTTAGAAGATGAAGAGATTATAAGGAAAATGGATAATACAATAGAAAAAAGTTCGGATATTATCCCTGTGGAGATGACCAAAAGCGGTATTGGCAAAAAGTCAAACACGGCTACGATGGAACAGTTTGATTCCTTAAGAGAATATGTTCGCAAGATGGCCGTAGAAATCGGAGAAGAAATTATAAAAGGTAATGTAAAAATAAGTCCCTATAAGTCAGATAAAGGTTCATCTTGTCAATACTGTTTATACAAATCGATATGTCAGTTTGATACCCTTTTAGAAGACAATCATTATAAATATCTCCATAAATTGAGTAAAGATGAGATTTGGAAAAAGATAGAAGAATCAATAGAAAAGGAGTAGAGCTGGAAAATGACTAAAAAATGTTATTATGATGACCCTTATACATCTGTCTGGGAAAGCGAAATTGTAGAGTTGATTCCTAAGGATGATAAATATCTTGTTGTGCTCGATAAAACCTACTTTTACCCCGAAGGAGGCGGACAGCCTTCAGATACAGGGACAATAGAAGACATATATGTCTCTTACGTTTTTGAAGAAGACGGAAAGATCTATCATCTTATGGAAAAAGCTCCAAAAGAAAAAAAGGTTCAATGTAAAATTGACTTTGAAAAGCGTTTTACCAATATGCAGCAGCATACGGGCGAGCATTTGCTGGCGGCAACTTTTTATAAATATTATCAGGGGGTTAGTAATGCTTTTCATATGGGAGAAGACTATACTTCCATTGATATCAGCCTTTCAGAAGTAACCCCAAAGATGGTAAAAGAAATTGAAGACAAGGTTAACGAAATCATTTATAAAAATGTTGAGGTCAAAACATATTTAAAAGATATTGAAGAAGCAAAAAAATTACCTCTTAGAAAACAGCCTAAAGTAGATGAGGATATCCGGATAGTTGAAATAGATGGTGTGGACTTTTGCCCCTGCTGTGGAACTCATGTTAAAAGGACAGGGGAAGTGGGCATATTAAAAATTATTAAAACAGAAAAGTCTAAAGGGGCAACAAGAATTTACTTTCAATGCGGCAGGAGGGCTTTTGAAGATTATAGCAAAAAACATGATGTCATCAGCACATTAAATGAGACTTTTTCAGCCAATGAAAATACCTTGCTTAAAAAAGTAGAGAAATATTTAGAAGACGTGAAGGAAAAAGAAAATCAAATTAAGGAATTAAAGAAAGAGCTTGTCCTTTACGAAGCTCAGAAATTATTAAAAAATGCAGAGGAATCGGTTATATATGGACAATATGACAACAAGTCCATGGATGAAATTCTTTTTATTTCAAAACAAGTTTTGCAGATGGGTAAATACATATTCATTGGCCTTTCATTAAAAGAAATGAAGTTATTTATAGCCCATAATACAGATTTCTTGATACACTGTGGTAATTTAATTAAAAGTGAAGTCAGTAAATTTGGCGGCAAAGGTGGCGGCAGTCCCATTCAGGCCCAGGCTGTTTTTGAAAATCAACAGGACCTGTTAAAATGTGGACAGGCTCTTTTAGCCATTTGCAAATCTTTAGAATATGCATAGGAAAAGAGGTTAAAAATGAAAGAAAATATTGTATTAATAGGGATGCCAGGTGCAGGGAAAAGCACCATAGGCGTGTTATTGGCCAAGGCTTTAAATATGTCTTTTCTTGATACAGACTTATTAATACAAAAAAAAGAAAATAAATTACTGCAAGAAATCATCGAAGAAAAAGGGATTAGTGAATTTCTGGATATTGAGAAAAATGTTATTTTAGAGGTCAAGGTTTCTAATACCGTGATTGCAACGGGTGGCAGTGTTATTTTAAGGGATGAAGCCATGAAGCATTTAAAGAAAACAGGCTTTGTTTTCTATTTGAATTTGCCTTATAAAGTTATCCAGAGAAGGCTTTACAATATTAAGACAAGAGGTATTGCTATGGATAAAAATAAGGGGCTTTTAGATGTCTATAAAGAAAGAGTCCCCTTATATGAAAAATATGCAGATAAAATCATTCAGTGCGCGGGCAGGAACGTTGAAGATATTGTCACGGAAATGACTGCTTTATGGAAGAGTGTTCAGTAGTTGTTAAGGAGGGCTTTTATGAACTGGACGAAAGAACAGCAAGAAGCAATTTATACACGAGGCTGTGACTTACTTGTTGCGGCCGCTGCTGGTTCGGGGAAAACAGCCGTATTGGTTGAAAGAATCATTAATATCATTACGGACAAAGATAATCCTGTAGATATTGACAGGCTCCTGATTGTAACTTTTACCAATGCAGCAGCAGCAGAAATGAGGGAAAGAATAGGGGAAGCTTTATCTAAAAAACTTGAAGAAGAACCCAGAAATTTTCACCTTCAAAAGCAATTAGCCCTTCTTCATAGAGCGTCCATTTCTACCATTCATGCCTTTTGTTTAAATGTTATAAAAAGTAACTTTCATTTGTTAGATATAGAACCCTCATTTAGAATAGCGGATGAAGGAGAAATCCTTTTAATAAAAACGGATGTTTTAGAAGAACTCTTTGAAAATTTATATCAAAGAGAAGATGAAGGTTTTTTAACCCTGGTAGAAAGCTATGGAGGTAAAAAAGAAGATACAAAGCTTAAGGAAATGCTTCTGGATATTTATAATTTTATTGAAAGTCATCCCTGGCCAAAAGACTGGCTTAGACAAAAAGTAGAAAGCTTTAATCCGGAACAGATTGACTTTAAAAATAGCATTTGGATAAAGATGATTAAAGAGCAAATTCTTGAGGAATCTAAAGAACTTTTAGAAATTGCAAAACAGGCGATAAAGCTTTGTATGGAACCTGCTGGTCCTAAAAAATTCATAGATGCCTTAAATGATGACATAAGCCATATAGAAAAAATAATTAGTCTTTGTGAGGGCGATATTGAAGAATTATATAACTACATACAGCAGATTTCTTTAAAGCCTTTAAACGATCGCAGTAAAGACATTGATGAAAATATAAAAACGGAAGTTAAAATGCTTAGAGAAAGCATAAGAGAAGGCATCCAAAAGGGCTTTAAGGACAAATTATTGTTTAAATCCCCAAAAGAAATGGAAAAAGACTTACATAAGTTATATCCTGTAATGAAAGCTTTAGAAAATGTCTTAAATGAATTTGAAAACCGCTATCAGGCAGTAAAAAAGGATAAGGGCATTATTGATTTTAATGACATAGAACATTATTGCTTAAATATTTTATTAGATGAAAAAAGCAGCATGGAGCAAATTATTCCTTCAGCGGTTGCTATTGAGCTGCAAAAGCGTTATAAAGAAATTTTAATTGATGAATATCAGGACAGTAATTTGGTACAGGAAACCATCCTTGAATTGATTTCAGGAAAGTATGCGGGTATGCCTAACCGCTTTATGGTAGGGGATGTTAAGCAGAGTATTTATCGTTTTAGATTGGCAAAGCCCGATTTATTTATAGAAAAGTATAATTCTTTTTCAACAGAAGCGACTGGTAAAGAGCAGAGAATCGATTTATTTAAAAACTTCAGAAGCCGCAAGAATATCCTGGATGGGGTTAATTTTCTCTTTAAACAATTGATGACGCCTGGCCTTGGAGAAATAGAATATGATGAAAAAGCAGCTCTTAATTATGCAGCCAATTATCCTGATGAAGAAGGTTTAAATTTCGGCGGACCCATTGAATTGCATTTGATAGAATCAGAGCTCACAGAAAAGGAAGACAATATAGATGAAGAATTAGAAGCTCTGACCAGTATTGAGTTAGAAGCTAAGATAGTCGCAAGAAGAATCAAAAGGTTAGTTCTGGAAGATAATTTTTATATTTTTGATAAAAAACTCAAAGTATACAGAAAAGTAGATTATAAAGATATTGTTATTTTATTGCGTACCACGGAGACCTGGGCGCATGCATTTACTGAAGAGTTAACTAAAGAAGGGATTCCTGCCTATGCAGATGTATCTTCGGGTTATTTTGATGCGATAGAAGTCAAAACCATTCTGGCTTTACTTCATATTATTGATAATCCAAGACAGGATATTCCTCTTATTGCTGTTTTAAGGTCACCCATTGTGGGCGTAAGCTGTGATGATCTGGTAGAAATAAGAACGAGCTTTTCGTATGGGGATTTTTATGAATCTCTTAAAAGATATATTGAAGATGATTTTCAGGAAACAGAACTTTCAAAAAGACTCAAAAATTTTATAAATAACTTAGAGAGATGGCGCAGTTTAGCAGCTCATATCCCCATCGATGAACTATTATGGATTTTATATATGGAAAGTAATTATTATAATTATTTAGGGGCTATGCCGGGGGGAGAACAGCGACAAGCCAATTTAAGAATGCTGAGGGATAAGGCGGCCAATTTTGAGGCAACCAGTTATAAAGGTTTATTTAACTTTATAAGAGTCATTGAAAGAATGCAGACAGGTGGCAAAGGGGACATGGGAGCTGCCAAAATCGTAGGAGAAAATGAAAATATCGTAAGAATTATGAGTATCCATAAAAGTAAGGGTTTAGAGTTTCCAGTGGTTATTGTGGCAGGCCTGGGAAAACAATTTAATTTGAAGGATTTAAATAATCCTGTATTACTTCATCAGGATTTGGGTCTTGGTCCCAATTATGTGGATTATGAAAAAAGGCTTTCATATGAGACAGTCGCCAAGGTTGCCATTAAAAGAAAAATCACCCTGGAAACTTTATCAGAAGAAATGCGGATTCTTTATGTTGCCTTAACAAGAGCCAGGGAAAAGCTTATCCTTACCGGCAGCGTTAAAAGCATAGAAAGCGGTGCAAAAAAGTGGGTAAGACAAGTGGCTTCTGAAAAGGAAGAACTTTCTCCTTATATCTTGTCAAAATCCAGGACCTATCTGGACTGGATTGGAATGGCCTTAGCCAGACATAAAGACGGGGAGAAGATTAAGAGCTGGGGGAATTCTTTTGGCTCTTCCGTACAAAGTCTTTATGAAGATACATCGTCATGGGAGCTTATAAAATGGTCTAAAAGAGATATTCATATTCAAGATGAGAGCAAAGCAGTCAAAAAGGAAGAGGTGCTTAACCGGCTCCTTAACTGGGACTACAGTAAAACTTACAGCCCTGAGCGGGAAGAAATCTTCAGGCGTTTATCCTGGAAATATCCTTATGAAGCGGCAACGAAGATTTCAGTCAAACTATCGATTTCAGAAATCAAAAGTCAGTATGAAGAAAATCATAGGGATTATCCTATGGATTCTGTTTTTGAAGATTTACAGCCCAGACAGCCTAAATTCATCGAAGAAGGACAGGTTTTTACAGGAGCAGAAAGAGGTACCATTATTCATAAGGTGATGAGACATTTAGATTTTGGGGCAAAAGACTATAAGGCCATAGAAGAACAGCTTGTAAAGATGGAGTTAAAGGGCTTGTTAACCGAAGAAGAAAGAAAAGCTGTATATATTCCTTCATTATTGAATTTCTGTAAATCAGGGCTGGCAGAAAGAATTAGAAAATCTTCATTGGTAAAAAGAGAGACCCCTTTTATCTTGTCTCTTGATGCCCGAGAAATATATAAGGGTTTAAACTCTGAAGAAGAAATATTTATCCAGGGGATCATAGACTGTTTCTTTGAAGAAGAAGATGGTATCGTTTTAGTGGATTATAAAACAGATTTTATATTAAATAAGGACAATCCAGAAAAAGAAATTGAAAAAATTATGGATAAGTATAGAGTACAAATAAATATTTATACGAAGGCGATTGAAGAAATTACAGGTCTTAAAGTAAAAGAAAAGTGCCTGTATCTTTTTGGGATTTCAAGAGCCGTTTTCTATGAAGAATAAAATTGCCCCCATAAGTTAGACTTTAAGTCTGGCTTATGGAGGCAATTTTTTTAATTCTTTTCTGCAAGGATGGCCATGATTTTATTCGTTCTTTCAATAAACTGAGTCATGGCCTCAGCTTCTAAAGTCTGGTGACTTAATAAGGCCAAATCATAAATTTGATTACAGAGTATGTTAAGAAGTTCTTTTTCATTTTCGTCTTCACTTTTATCGTAAATCATTTGGATTAACTGATTATTTTTATTGAGGACAAGGGTTTGCTCTTTGGTAAAAAGCCCTGGCATTTCGAGACCGCCAAACATTTTGGACATTTCTTCTAAGCGTCTGGTCTCTTCAGAAAGAAGAATCATTGCTGAAATATTTTCAGATTTAAGGCTTTCTACCTGAACTTTAAGATCGGGCTTATTCAAGTTATCTTTAAAGATTTTTTCAAGTTTTTGCGCAAAATCTTTTGCTTTTTCATCGCCCTTATTATCTTCATCTTTTTTGAGATTTTCAGACAAATCAGCGTCTATCCTGTAAAATTTAATGTCGCTTTCACGCATTTCTATATGAGACATAAAAGGAGCGTCTATGGTTGAGTTTAAAATAACGGCATCCATATTATTATCTTTAAAAAGTTTTATATATTGTGCTTGTTGACGTTCATCGGTCACATAAAAGACTTTGTTTTTGTGATTGGATTCATTTTTTTCTAAGTATTCTTTAAGGGTTAAGTAATTTCCATTGATACTCTTGTAAAGAATCGTGTCCTTAACTTTATCATAAAATTTTTCTTCTTTGATAGCTCCAAATTTAACAAAGGGATGGATGTCGTCCCAATACTTAATGTAATCCTCTTTCTTTGACTTATAAAGAGAAACTAATTTATCAGCAACTTTTTTTGCAATATAGTTGGATATTTTTTTGACATATGCATCATTTTGCAAAAAACTTCTGGATACGTTAAGGGGTAAATCAGGACAATCGATAGCACCTTTTAAAAGAAGTAAAAACTCCGGAATAACTTCTTTTATATTGTCTGCAACGAATACCTGATTATTATAAAGCTTTATCTTCCCTTCTATGGTTTCAAATTCATTTCTTAGCTTGGGGAAGTAGAGAATTCCCTTAAGGTTAAAAGGATAGTCCATATTTAAATGGATCCAAAACAGAGGTTCATTAAAATCCATAAAGACTTTTTTATAAAAGTCCTTATATTCTTCTTCGGTACAGTCATTGGGCTTTTTCAACCACAAGGGTTTAGTATCGTTAATGGGTTTCCTTTCTTCTTTTTTATCTTCTTCATTTTTCTTTTTCTTGTGTTCTGCTTTTTCAAAATAAATGGGAACAGGCATAAAAGCACAATATTTTTCAAGAATCTCTCTTAATTTAAATTCATTTAAGAATTCTTTTCCATTATCACCTATGTAGAGGGTAACAGTTGTTCCACGGGTATTTCTATCGGATTCTTCCATTTCATATTCTGTTCCGCCGGCACAAATCCAACGGACAGGGGAGGCGTTTTCCTGATAGGAAAGGGTATCAATCTGGACCTTGTCTGCTACCATGAAAGCAGAGTAAAATCCAAGGCCAAAATGTCCAATGATTTGATCTTTATCCATTTTGTCCTTATATTTTTTTAAAAAGTCTTCGGCACCAGAAAAAGCAATTTGATTAATATATTTTTTAACTTCATCGGCAGTCATGCCAATGCCGTTGTCTGAAACTTTTATCGTTTTATTCTTTTCATCTAAAATGACTTCAATTTCATATTCTGTATTTTCAGGAACAGTTGCTTCCCCTAAAGTAACCAGTTTCTTTAACTTTAATATGGCATCTGAGCTGTTAGAAACCAATTCCCGGATGAAAATATCGGAATCGGAATAAAGCCATTTTTTAATGATAGGAAAAATGTTCTCACTATGTATGGATAGATTTCCAGTTTCACGAGCCATAGAACTTCTCCTTTCTTTAGTTTTTTCTATCATATGTTATACCACGCTGAAAATAAAAGTCAAGAATGAATCATCAGCACTCCTTCCTGGTGAGTGACAAATTATAAGGTAGGCTTTTTGTAGAAAATATGATATAATAAAATTGAAATCAATAAAAAGAGGTGATTTTAAATGAAGGTTAGAGATATTATGAATGATACCTTTTATATGGTTATGCCTCAGGATACTTTAGAAAAGACTTTATCCATCATGGAGACTAAAAAAGTGAATGGTCTTCCTGTGGTAGATGAAAATAAGTTGTTAGTAGGTTTTATTGTAAAAGCCGATATATATAGATTTTTGAGTACAACAGGTCACTACGAAGCTTGCCCGGTAGACTGGGCGATGAGTAAAGATGTTATAACGGCAATGCATGATGAATCCATTAAAGAGGCAGCCAGAAGATTGCGACAGCATAATATAATAGGTATGCCTGTGGTAGAGCAGGGCAGGGTCATAGGGCTTATTTCTATTGAAAATATTGTAGATTATTTTCTAACTTTAGAGATTTAAATCATTCTACATAGATATTCGCTTTTTTAAAAAAGTCACGAACATATTGATCCCATTCCTGTTCAATCGTTTTATCCAAAGAAAAGTTTTCAAATGCTATGCCGTTGGTACAGGATAATTTACCTTGTGAATAGATTAAATTGATAAACAGGGCAGAAATATCAAAAGAAGCAAAGTCAGGTATCTTATCTATAGCTGCTGAAAATACTATTTTTAAATAGGTCGGCGGCTTTTTTCCTTTGATGATATTAAATATATGTGATTTGATTTCTTTCCATAATACAAAATTGCGCTCATATAAATCTTTTTCATCCTCGGTTAAAAAGGCTTTGTTTAAATTACCCTGAATTTGGAATTTTGCAAAGGTATGTACTTCAGCAGTCCTTAGCTCAAATTCATCAAAAAGATTCCCTTTTAATAGTTCATCCATGGTTTTTTTTACATCTGTTATATTTAAGCTAATCATAGAATGCTCCTATCTGATATGATTTTTTCTTTTTGTATTTTGCTTTTATTATTCTATCATATTATTAATGTATTATAAATGCAAAATCACCGGCAAGCCGGTGATTTATTTATTTCCATAGATTAATTTTAATTCTTCTTTTTCTGACGAAGTGTCTCCATTGTCTCATAAGATATGGCATCAGGTAATGGTCTACACCAAAGGCTCTTCCAGCCCCACCCAGCATAGGAATGGAAGAAATTAAGAACCATAAATCATTCAGTCCGGTAGACAGCAAGAAATTGATATTCATGCCGATGGAGACAATAGCTGCCAGGAAAGTAAAGGTACCTGTAATAAAGGCTAAACCAAGACCTATTTCGGTCAACACGACCAACTTTTGGAAGAACATGGAATTTGGAATAATTAAATGATCAACAAGCCATGCATACCAACCAGGTGTATGACTTGAAACAAGCTGCATAACGGTTGCTCCTGTTGTCGTATCGACGTTGCTTCCGGCAAGCATTTGGTATTGAAACCAGCCACTATTAATTTTATCAAGACCTGACATAAGCCACATATAACCCAGGTAAAGTCTTAAAAATACAAGTAAAAATGTAGGAGATACTTTATCCAGATGCCTGTGCAGGAAACCTCTTTGATGATTAACACCCCAGAATTCGTTCTTTAAGTATTTGCCGATTAATTCAAAACCACCAATGCCAAAGAGATAGTGAATATTAACCATATGCTTCATTAATAAAGCAGGGTAGCCTGATAATTTTATGCCCATAATATTGGCAACGGCATAGTTTTTACCCATGGAGACCATAATACCATGCAGTTTGGGTTTGGCTTTTTCTAATTCCTGATTACGGATCAGGTTGAGAACATTGATCGCTGCATATTTCCCAGTTTCAAGAGCTGTTTCAACCAGGGCAGGCAGGATTTGATTATCTTCTGTGGTAAATAATGCAAAGTCTCCAATGGCAAAGACATTTTTATACTTGGTTCTCGTGTATGGATCTACACAAACTCTCTCGCCTTTTCCTTTTTCTAAATCAATATCAATTAAACATTTATTAGCTTGTACACCACCAGCCCAAATAAGTGTATGAGACTTAATGGTCTTTTCGTTATTAATAACAAAGGAATCATTATTGACTTTTGTAATCGGGCTATTCGTAAGAATTTCAACACCTAATTTATTTTTAAGATATTTTTCAGCTTTATGGATTAAAGAGTCATCTAATATAGAGAGAATTTTGGGGAGTGCTTCAATAAGCAAGAGTCTTACTTCTTTTAAATCAACCTTATAAATGTTTGCTAAGTCTTTAACCCATAGAGCCAATTCTCCGACCATTTCTGTTCCTGTAAAACCACCGCCGACTACTGCAAAGGTCAGATATGCTTTTCTTTTTTCAGGGTCGGGTTCTTTTGCAGCTTTGTCAAACATAGAAAGAATATGATTTTTAATTTTAACAGCATCCTTATGGGACCAAAGGCTGAAGCCATTCTCTTTTAAGCCTTCAATACCATAATAATGAGGTTCACTTCCAATGCCAATAATAAGAAAGTCATAGGAATAACTATTATTTTCCGATATTAATGTTTGATTTTCAAAATCAATATCTTTAATATAGTCTTGGATAACCTTTACATCTGTATATTGGAAAATATCTTTTAAGTAAACCGTTACGCCGTTTTCATTAATACGGTTTGCTGCGACTTCATGGATTTCTGTGAGCAGTGTATGATAGGGGTTTTTATCTATAATAAAAATCTCAATGTTATCCGATTTTTTCTTCTTTTTTTGTAAGGTCAGTGCAGCTTGAATACCACCGTATCCAGCACCAAGGATGAATACTTTTTTACTGTTTTTATTCATACAATTTGCCTCCTTAGTGTATATTATTAACACTTTGACGCATATTAATCATGAAGATATTCCTAATCAAATTATAAATTTAAAAATGTTCTCTTTTTATTGAGTATATCATAATTATCGTTAAATGTATATAATTAAGGCAACAAAATTGAGAGGAATACTTAGAATAGCATAGAAAAAGCTCATAAATCATTTAAAAGTATAATAAATGCTAAATTATATATTTTGACAAGAAGTGATTACTATAGTAAAATGTCACTTGTCTAAGGATTAACAAGCTAGTACAATTTAAATTTATATACAAAAAAGGAGGTCTATAATGAAGAAAATTATATTAATGTGTTTATCTTTAGCATTGGCAGTTAGCGTATTATCAGCTTGTAATACAGGAAAACAAGCAGAAGATGGTGGAGATACAACAGGAGGTACACAAACAGAAGTATCTTACAAGGATGGCAGTTATAAGGCTGAGGCAGATAGTTTTGATGAACATGGCTGGAAACCTGTTATCACCATTGAAGTAAAAGATGGTAAAATTTCGTCTGTTGATTATGACGAAGTGAATGAGGCAGGTGCTTCTAAAGAGACTGATGAAGAATATAACAAAAATATGAAAGATAAGGTTGGACTTGGTCCCGCAGAAGCTATCCCACAATTGGAAAAAGATTTGGTTGAAAAACAGGATGTGAATGCAGTTGATACAGTAACTGGTGCAACGGGTACTACGAATAACTTCAAGACAATGGCAAATAAAGCTTTAGAAGAAGCAAAAAATTAAACATATCATTTTACATTCCCCAAGTTAAGACTTGGGGAATTTATTTTAAATTATAAATTTTATATTTATTTAAGGAGTTTTAAGTCTTTTAGAAATAAATTCGATTTTAATTGATATTTAATGCATTATAAAGATATAATATGTAATATCATACAAAGAGAAGTTGGTGGAAGAATGAAAAAAGTCACGAATTTTGTTTTTTTACTTATAATGATAATGATTCCACTTATGGCTTGCAACAATCAATCCAATAAGGCAAATGTCATACAGGAAGAAGTTTTTGCCCTGGGTACCATTATTGAATTTAAAATATATGATGATGACAGCAAAAAAGCAAAAGAAGCCATTGATAAATCCATACAACGAATCAGAGAAATTGAAGATAAAATGACCATCAATAAAGATAAAAGTGAACTGATTGAAATAAATAACAATGCAGGAATAAATTTTATTTATGTTAGCCCGGATACTTTTTTTGTGATTAAAAAAGCCAGTGAATATAGTAAACTTTCCCAGGGAGCTTTTGACCTTACGATTGAACCTATTGTAAAATTGTGGGGCATAGGAACGGACAATGCAAGAATTCCAAAACAAGAAGAAATAGATGTCCTGCTGGATTTAATTAATTATGAAGATCTTATATTGGATGAGGAAAGTCAGTCGGTTATGCTGAGAAAAAAGGGACAGGCAATTGATCTGGGTGCAATTGCAAAGGGTTATGCAGGGGATGAGGTAAAAAGAATATTAACAGAACATGGAATTCAGACAGCTTTTGTTAATTTGGGCGGAAATGTAGTAGCGATTGGAACGAAAGTGGACGGAAGCCCATGGAAGATAGGAATTCAAAATCCACTGGATGAACGGGGCAGTCATGTAGCAGTTATAGAAGTCAAGGATAAGGCTGTGGTGACTTCCGGAAATTACGAAAGATATTTTATTAAAGATGGTAAAAGATACCATCACATTATTGATCCAAAAACTGGTTATCCTGCTGAAGCGGGTATTATCAGCAGTACAATTGTGACCGATCAATCCATTGATGCAGATGCTTTATCAACTGCTGTATATGTTATGGGGTTAGAAAAAGGATTAAAATTGATAGAGAGGATGGAAAATGTTGAAGCTGTGATTATTACGGAAGATAATCAAATATATGTAACTGCAGGTTTAAGAGAAGATTTTAAATTAAGTAATCCACAGTTTCAGTTACTGGAAAATCTTAATTAAAGGTGAAGAAAATGAAAAAAGGTGACAAAATCGTTCTCATGACTGTATTGGCTTTATTGGTTGTTAGCTTTTTATCGGTTATAATTTATAGAATAAGTTATAAGGGAAAAGCATTAAATGCTAAAATTATTCAAAATCAAAAAGTTCTTGTCGAAGTTGATTTAGAAAAAATTGACGAACCAAAGGAATGGATGGTAAAGGGTGAAGAAGGGCATTATAATATCATAAGAGTCGAAAAAGGAAGAATCCGTTTTATTGAAGCCAATTGCCCTGATTTGGTTTGCGTCCATACAGGATGGTTATCTCAACCCGGAGATATAGCTGTTTGTATGCCTCACAATGTCCTTGTAAAAATAGAAGGAGAAAAAGAGGAACTTGATGAAATTTCATATTAATGGCAGAATGGTGGTATAATGAATAAGACAAAAAAGATGTTTTTTTTATCATTACTCGTAGGAATGGCTGTAGTTATTCATATCATTGAAGGACAGATTCCAGTACTTTTTCCAGGGGTGAAATTAGGGCTGGCTAATATTATTTCTTTATTTGCCTTGCTGGTATTAGGCTGGAAAGAAGCGCTTGTGATTGTTGTTTTAAGAACCATTATCAGTTCAATTTATGGAGGAGGTTTTTCTGTATTTTTATTTAGCATAGTAGGAGGCCTTCTAAGTAATATCGTTATGATTATTTTATATAAGTTTTTTAAAGATGGAATAAGTATCAGTTCCATAAGTGTCTGCGGTGCAATATTTCATAATATTGGGCAGTTATTTGTAGCCGCAGTTTATATACAAGATTTTAAAATTTATATCTATCTTCCTGTTCTTCTTATTTCAGGGGTTATAACAGGTTTTTTTGTTGGAGTCAGTGTAAAATTTCTCTGCTATCATTTTAAAGATATGTTTGCTAAAGAACGAAGAAGGGACGATTTATAATGGGCTTATGGCAAGGATATCCGGAAATACATAAGGAACTCATTAAAGTAGAAAATTATATGAAAGAAGTTATTCCTTCAAGAAAAAAGATTTTAACAGATATTTGTTTAGAATTAATAGAAGCTGGCGGAAAAAGATTAAGACCTGCTTTTGTTATTATAGGAGCAAAATTCGGGCGTTTTGATGAAATAAAGATTATTCCTTTAGCTGCCTCCATGGAACTTCTCCATACGGCCACCCTTGTTCATGACGACATTATTGATGATTCTGAGTTAAGAAGAGGTAGAGTAACGGTTCAGGCAAAATGGGGAGAAGACATGGCAGTTTATGTAGGCGATTATTTATTCACAAAAGCATTTACTATTTTATCCGATAAAATGCACTATGAATATTTAAACAGAATTGCTCATGCGTTTAAGACCATTTGTGAAGGAGAAATTGACCAATACGAAATAAAATATAACATGGATGTTTCAGTGACGGATTATTTAAAAAGAATTTATAGAAAAACTGCTGTATTGTTTGTAATGAGTATTTTAACCGGGGCCTATGAGGGTAAATGCAAAAGAAGCACGATACATGCTTTGGGGAAATTTGCTTCTTTTTATGGAATGGCTTTTCAGGTTTATGATGATCTTCTAGATTATCTTTCAAGTGAAGAAATAGAAGGGAAACCTATTGGAAATGACATCCGGCAAGGGATATACACATTGCCCTTATTATATGCCTTAAAAGATCAAAAAACAGGACCGGAAATAAAGAAATTCCTGAGTAAAAAAGCAGATATAAGTAATGAAGAAATCCAGCAGGTTATACAACTGGTAAAGGAAACAAGAGCCTTAGATCTAACAAGAGAGTTAAAAGAAAAGTTTGTAAAAAAAGCATTATCTGCCCTGGATAATCTTTCTGACAGTGATTATAAAAATATTTGTATTGATTTAGTAAAATTGTTATAAAAGAATGGAATATGGCCATCCCCCCTCTGAATAGTAATATTTAGAGGGGGGATTCCTATGAAAATATATGTTATTAATCTAAAAGGAGTTACTAAGGTTATCTGGGCTCTCCTGTTAATCATTTTTTGCATGAGTCTTTCAAGACCTTATGTAACGGAAGTTTTTAATACAGTTGGAAAACAGCAAAGGAAGCTTCCAATATATTGCGTAGAAACTTCTGAGAAAAAAGTCGCCCTCTCGTTCGATGCTGCCTGGGGCGCAGATGACACGGATGATTTATTGGCTATACTCGACAAGCATGATGTAAAAGCTACCTTCTTTTTAGTGGGGGATTGGGTAAGAAAGTATCCAGAAGAAGTGAAAAAGATTGCTGCTGCTGGCCATGATATAGGGAATCACTCCAATAAGCACCCTCATATGGGGCAAATGTCAAAAGAAGCAAACATAAAAGAAATAATGGCGGCGCATGAAGAGGTTAAGAAGTTAACAGGCATAGAAATGAATTTATTCAGACCACCTTTTGGAGAATATAACAATACAGTAATAGAAGCAGCGGAGGCCTGTAACTATTACACGATTCAATGGGATGTTGA
>JAAYML010000049.1 GCA_012521395.1 Candidatus Epulonipiscium sp.
TACCGGAAGATAGTGTAAAACCTGTAGAAGGCAGAAGATTGATTGTAAGTGATAACCCGGAAACTTTAGATAATCTTGCCTTTCCGTATACAGAAGCGGTGTTATGGTCTGACAGGGTTTATACGGATGAAGACAAAGTTGACTACCGTACATATGTCTATCATGTGAATCAGACAGGCAATACGATTAAATTGGGAATTAATATTACGAATTATTCGGACAGTAATGAGATAGAAATAAAAGATTTACGGGGAAGTGGTAAAGAGAGTTCAGACGGTTGGTCAATTATAGACGTAGGTGTTAAAATAGCAGAATTAAGTATCAGTGACAAGCTTCCAGATATTGATTTAGCTAATACAGTCGTTGGAAAAGGGGAAAGTATTACATTGGACTACTTTTTTGCTAACCATGAACATTTAATGAGTTTTCTGCATGAATTCACTGTAGAAAAGAAAAGTGGTACAGGTCCATTAGATTTTGAAGTAAGAATCGTTGCAAGTAAAAATAAAGAAAGCGACTTGTCCAGGATTCATGGTCCTTTATTAAAAGCAACAGGCGTTCATCCCAGAGGTACCTGGGAGTACTCAGAAATTTATGCAGAGTTGCCTGTATATAAAGTAGGTGATAAGGATTATTCTTATAGCATTTCCAATGGTTTTACGGACCATTTATTTACAGCAGAAAAAAGTCTTGGAGATAAGAATGAATCCAGGGACAATAAAGGGCATTTTGGTGCAACATACAGAGTCAAAATCCCAATTGAAAATAAAGATGGCAAGCCCAGAAAACTTCTTATCAGAGTAAACCCAAGAGGAGGTTACTATGCAGGAGCAATCAGTACTCCTGAAGGAGAATACATTATTCCTCCTATGAATCCATTCTATGAAGTATGTAATGTGATGGAATATACGGTTGAAGAAGGAAAAGATGAAGTTGAACTGGTGATTATGCATGCCGGTGGAGGACACCTTCCTGTATCTATTAATATTCTGACCATATATACCCTTGAAGATGTTATCAAAAGATAAGAATTGATTTGATATTTATGGTTGATGAGGTTATGGGAAAACAATTTTCCATAACCTTATATATTTGCATTGAAAAGAATGGATTTTTGCTATAAATTTTGATAAAATATCTTGGAATTTATATTGACATAAGGAAGTGAAAAAATGTTATTTTCCAGCGTTGTTTTTATTTTCTTTTTTTTACCGTTCGTTTTATTTATGTATTATGTTCCATTTAGAAAAAGTATAAAATTAAAAAATATACTGTTACTTATTGCAAGTTTAGGATTTTATGCATGGGGAGAACCGGTTTTTGTTCTTATTATGGTTTTATCCATTGTTTTTAATTGGCTTTTTGGCTTACTGGTGGACAAATATCGGGAAGATAAAGTTAAATCCAGATTTGTGCTTACTTTAATGGTGTGTTTTAACTTAACGATAATTTTTATTTTTAAGTATTTAATGTTTACTTTAGAGAATATCAATTTTTTCTTCAAAACGAATATTCATGTTCCATATATTGCTTTACCCATAGGAATATCATTTTTTACATTCCAAAATATGTCCTATGTCATTGATGTATACAGAAAAAATGGAGAAGTACAAAAAAATCCTTTATATGTTGGCTTGTATATTTCTTTTTTTCCACAACTGATTGCAGGTCCTATTGTGCGTTATGAGACCATAGCAAAAGAAATTAATTATAGAAAAGAAACGTTAGATGATTTTTCGCAAGGTGTATGCAGGTTTATTATGGGTTTAGGGAAAAAAGTTCTTCTTGCCAATAACATGGCACTGATAGCCGATAAGGCTTTTGCTTTGGGAGGAGACAAGCTTTCTGTGAGTTTTGCCTGGTTAGGTGCAATTGCCTATGCATTCCAGATCTTTTTTGACTTTAGTGGTTATTCTGATATGGCGATAGGTCTGGGAAGAATGTTTGGCTTCCATTTCTTAGAAAACTTTAATTATCCATATATATCAAAATCCATATCGGAATTTTGGCGCAGATGGCATATTTCACTTTCTACCTGGTTCAGGGATTATGTTTATTTCCCGCTTGGTGGAAGCCGGGTAAAAACAAAAAGAAAATTAATATTTAACTTGTTTGTGGTATGGGCTTTAACAGGTTTATGGCATGGAGCAAACTGGACCTTTATTTTTTGGGGACTATTATATTTTGTACTCATTGCTATTGAAAAACTTATTGATTTTCAAAACAAGTTCAAAAAACTTAATATACTAAAATATCTTTATACCATGCTTTTTGTTTTATTAGGATGGGTATTATTCAGAGCTGACAGTATTGGACAAGCCATAGATTATATGAAAGCAATGTTTGGCTTAAAGGGTTCTCCTGCTTTTGATGATACAACTTTACTTTATTTCCAGGAATACAAATACTTTTTACTGCTTTGCGTACTTAGTTCGGTTCCATTAAGCAATTGGTTATCTGCTAAGATTAATAAGGAAAGTAAATTATATTCCATAGGCTATATATGTTCTTACTTATTGATTTTTGTTTTATCAATTTCTTATATTATCAAAGGTACTTATAATCCATTTATATATTTTAATTTCTAATAATTAACCTGTACATATATGAGGGGATGGCTAAAATGAAATTAATAAAAAATGATGGGAACTTGAAGCAATATTTCATTGCTGCAGCATTTGTGATTATAATTTTTACTTTTGGAATTTTAACTTTTTCTGCTCAAGGTCCTAGTATCTTAAAGAGTTCTTATACGCAGTTTAAAAGTGGACTTGCCAATAATTTTTCAGCAAATGTACTATTAAAAAATACGATTAATGAATTTGAAAAAGGCGTTAATCAGAATATTTATGGGAGATTAGTCTTTGTGGACATTTTTGGCGGGCTTCAAAGACTGATGGGTAAAAATGTGGTGATTGATGCCGATGCCGAAAACAGCACGATCTATAAAATGAAGAACGGACAACTTACTTTTTCAGGTTATCCCAAAGACCTTACTGAAACAGCGAAAAATGTTATTGAATTAAAAGAATATCTTGATGGGAAAGGGATAGAGTTTCTTTACGTTCAGGCACCTCATAAGGTTTCGAAATATGAGGATCAACTTCCTGTTGGTATAGAAGATTATAACAATAAAAAGGCGGATGATATGCTTTCTTTATTAAGAGAAGGCAATGTCAGAGTGATTGATTTAAGAGAAGAGATTCAAAAAGATAATCTTATTCATGAAGATATGTTTTATAAAACCGACCATCACTGGACAACACCTGCCGCCTTTTGGGGCTATTGCAAAGTCATCAGTTACATTAATGAAAATTTGGATATCCCAGTATCCAATGTGGAAGTAACAACGAATCTGGAAAATTATTTTGTGGAAGAATATAAAAATTGTTTTTTAGGTTCTCAGGGACGCAGGGTGGGCAGACTATATGCAGGATTAGATGATTATACCTTTATTCATCCTGATTTTGATACAAGTTATACAATGGACTATCATTACAGCAATGGCAAAACACAAACTTTAGAAGGTACTTTTGATGATGTATTTGTTAAAAAAGAGAATCTGGATATGTCACAACCTCCTTCAACAAACCGCTATGCAAGCTATTTAGGAGGAGATTATCCCTTGTTGGTTATTGATAACAAATTGCTTGACGAGGGTAACATATTAATTGTTCAGGATTCATTTGGTTTACCTTTTTCACCCTTTATGTCTTTAAATTTTTCTGAAACACAGATCTTTGATTTAAGGCATTATAAGGAGAAGACTTTAGTAGAATTTATAGATGAGAACAATTTTGATTTAGTCTTATTCCTTCAGAATGCCAATAATTATGAACAAAATAAAGTTGGAGAATAATATAATTCGGTGATAATTAGTACTTTATTGTGTGGAGGCCAGCTTATGAATGACAGAATAAATATCATGGATGTTCCTATTGATGTAGTAACAATGGATGAGGCTGTTTTGAAACTTTTGGAATTTTTAAAAAGTGAACAAAGTCATGCTGTATTTACGCCCAATCCTGAAATCATTATGGAAGCCCAAAATAATAAAGATTTAATGCAAGCTCTAAAAAGGGCATCTTTAGTAGTACCTGATGGAATTGGCGTTGTATTGGCTTCAAAAATATTAGAGGGACCACGTCTTCCTGAAAGGGTAGCTGGATATGATTTAGTTCAAAATTTATTTAAATCCGCTGCTCAAACAGACTATACTTTTTATTTTTTAGGTGGACAGGAAGGTGTTGCACAAAAAGCAGCCGAAAGGATGGCAGAACAATATAAAGGCTTAAAAATTGTTGGTAGCCAGCATGGTTATTTTAAAGACGAGAAAGAAATTATTAAAAAGATACAGGATGTTAAGCCAGATGTTTTATTGGTTGGACTGGGAGCACCAAAACAAGAAATATTTATAGATAAATATAAGGATATTTTACCCTGCAAATTATGTATTGGCGTTGGAGGCAGTTTTGACGTTATGGCTGGTAAAGTGAAAAGAGCACCAGTCATTTTTCAAAAATTAGGTTTAGAATGGTTTTATAGACTGATAAGCCAGCCCTCAAGAATTAAGAGGATGATAAGACTTCCTATATTTATGTGGAATATAGTTAGGATATCTGCTTATAATAAAAAGAAATAATTTAAAAATTATTTCTTTTTATTATTTTATTTTTATCAATTCTTTCATGGCTTAAGAAATTTTTGACATATTTTTACTAGGAAGGAATTATTATGGAAAAATCAATTCAAAAAGAAAGTTTTCGTGATTATTTACTTATAACGATTGGAACAATTATTTTAGCCTGCGGAATCAATATGTTTTTTGAAAAACAAAATTTAGTAACAGGAGGCGTAACAGGATTAGCCATTGTTATTAAGTACATTAGCAGTGGCATGTTCGATGGAGGAATCCCCTTATGGTTTACCAATATCGTTTTGAATGTACCTTTGTACCTAATTGGTATTAAAATAAGAGGAAGGGGATTTGGGAAGAAGACTCTTTATGCCATTATATTTTTATCATTTGCATTGTTTTTTACAAAATATATGCCTGCACCTTCTACAGATATATTATTATCTTCTTTGTTTGGAGGAGTCTTATCGGGTGTAGGATTAGGCTTTGTATTTATTGCCTATGGAACGACAGGGGGAACAGATCTGGCTGCAAATATCATACAGCATTTTATCAAACATATTTCTGTAGGCAAGTTGATGATGATATTAGATGGCATTATCATTTTTGCCGGAGCGGTTATTTTTGGAGCCATTAATACCATGTATGCCTTGATTGCTGTATATATTTCAGGAAAAGTATTGGACAATATGCTGGAAGGGGTGCATTTTTCAAAAGCCGTCTTTATTATTTCAGACAAAGCAGAAATAATTGCAGATGAAATCATGAGAAACTTAGACAGAGGTGTAACCGGCTTAAATGGAAAAGGAATGTATACAAAAATGGAAAAAGAAATTTTGTTTTGCGTAGTTTCTAAAAAAGAAATATTTAAGCTAAAAGAAATCGTAAGAAATATGGATTCCAAGGCTTTTGTTATTGTGTCAGATGCCAGGGAAGTGCTGGGAGAAGGCTTTATTGAATATGATGCTAAAGAAACTTTGTAATTTTTCACAAAACACATTGGACAATTCCAAATAATAGTAATTCATTATGTAAAAATTATAAAAAGTCCTTGAAAATAAATGAGATATGATGACTAAAAAGCTACTTTCTTGTCATGAGCCTATGCAAAGTTAACAAAACTATTTTAAGTGATTTGTTGAAAAGAGCAATAGTACAACTTATCGAAATATAGTATATTAATTCTAGATGCGAGAAACTAATTACTCATTTATAAGGGGGCTTTTTTTAATGGCAGAATTAAAATTAAAGAACATTTATAAAAAATATCCTAATGGTTTTGTAGCGGTTAAAGACTTTACTCTCGATATAGAGGATAAAGAATTTGTTATTTTCGTTGGACCATCAGGATGCGGAAAATCAACAACACTTCGCATGATTGCCGGACTTGAAGAAATAAGCTCTGGAGAACTTTGGATTGGTGATAGATTATGTAATGATGTTGCACCAAAAGATAGAGACATTGCAATGGTATTCCAAAACTATGCTTTGTATCCACATATGTCTGTATATGATAATATGGCATTTGGATTAAAGCTTCGTAAAACACCAAAACCAGAAATTGACAGACGCGTTAAAGAAGCAGCAAAAATACTTGACATTGAACATTTATTAGATAGAAGACCAAAAGCTTTATCTGGTGGTCAAAGACAACGTGTTGCAATGGGACGTGCAATCGTTCGTGAACCTAAAGTATTCTTAATGGACGAACCTTTATCTAACCTCGATGCTAAGTTAAGAGTTCAGATGAGAACAGAAATTTCTAAGCTTCATCAAAGACTTCAAACAACATTCATTTATGTTACCCATGACCAAACAGAAGCAATGACCCTGGGAACAAGAATTGTTGTATTAAAAGACGGGGTTATTCAACAAGTGGATACACCAAGTAATCTTTATAAATATCCTAAGAATTTATTCGTTGCAGGTTTCATTGGTTCACCACAAATGAACTTCATTGAAGTAAAAGTAGTAAAACAAGGGGAAGATGTTCTTCTTACCTTTGGAAATGAAGAAATTAAATTGCCTCAGGCAAAAGCTAAGAAACTTATTGAAGGCGGATATGTTGGAAAAGAAGTTATTATGGGAATCCGTCCTGAAGATATACATGATGAACCAGCCTTCATTGAAGCATCACCTACAAGCACAATCAGTGCAAATGTTGAAGTTACAGAAATGCTTGGAGCAGAAGTATTCCTTTATATGGTTACTAATGGTCAAAATATAACAGCACGTGTTGACCCAAGAAGTGAAGCAAAACCAGGTGATACAATTAAAATTGCATTAGATGCAAATAACATTCATGTATTTGATAAGGATACAGAGTTAACAATTACCAATTAATTTCAAATAAAAGAATAAAATGAAGAATTATAAGAGAAGATACGCAAAATATGTGTATTTTCTCTTTATTTTTTTCAAATTATACTATAATATAAAATAGAGAGGGTGTATCCTCACATTTATCTAAAAAATCCCGGGAGTGTTGATAATATGATTTCAAATCAAGTATTACAAAGTACCATTGATGGGTTGAAAGCTATAACCAGAAGAGACTTTACAATAACGGATACTGAGGCAAAAGTTTTGGCATCAACTGAAGACAGGCAGATAAGCTTATATCAATCCATTATTGAGGATTTTGTAAACTCACAGGCAGAGAGTCAGTTGATTCAAGGTTACCATTATTTTAAAGTATTTGATGACAATGTAGCAGAATATATTGTTTCTATCAAAGGGGAAGATGAGGAAGCTTACAGGATAGGTAAAATTGCAGCTTTCCAAATTCAGAATTTACTTGTTGCTTATAAAGAAAGATACGATAAAGATAATTTTATCAAAAATCTTCTTTTAGACAATATGCTTTTGATAGACATTTACAGTAAAGCTAAAAAACTCAATATTGAAAATAATGTTACAAGAGTCGTTTATTTAATTGATACCCAGCCTGATAAAGATATAAACTATGTTGAAATTGTAAGAAGTATTTTCCCAGCTAAATCAAAAGATTTTGTAACGGCTGTAGATGAAAGAAGCGTCATTTTAGTAAAAGAAATTAAGGAAAAAGAACATAGAGAAGATAAAGAAAAGATAGCCCGAATGATTTATGATACCATTAGTGGTGAAGCGATGACCAGGGTTTCTGTTGCTGTTGGCACATTTGTTGAAGATTTAAAGGATGTTTCCAGATCGTATAAAGAGGCCAAAATGGCTTTAGAAGTTGGGAAAATATTCTACAGTGAAAAAAATATTATCAGTTATGATAAATTAGGCATAGGAAGACTGATTTATCAACTTCCGGTACCTTTGTGTCATATGTATGTCAATGAAGTTCTTCAAGGAAGAAGCATCAGTGAATTTGACGAAGAGACATTGACGACAGTGAATAAGTTCTTTGAGAATAATTTAAATGTTTCTGAAACATCAAGACAATTATATATTCATAGAAATACTTTGGTTTACCGCTTGGATAAACTTCAAAAAATGACAGGGCTTGATTTAAGGAATTTTGAAGATGCCATTACTTTTAAAATTACTTTAATGGTTAGTAAATACATGAATTATGTAGAAAAGACGTCCTATTAACAAGATTCTAATATTAAGGTATATTGATATTTCAATAGAAATAATGTAAAATATAAGAAATTTTATGCCCTTACAGGGGGGATTAGCTTGATTGAATTGCATAATGTGACAAAAACTTATGAAAATGGTGTCGATGCTTTATTAAATGTTTCCCTAAAAATAGAAAAGGGAGAATTCGTCTTTATTATTGGTACCAGTGGTTCAGGAAAATCCACTTTGATAAAACTATTATTAAAGGAAGTGGAACCCAATCACGGAGAAATAATTGTAAATAATAAAAATATAACTAAGCTAAAGAAAAGTAAGATTCCATATTTACGACGCGGTTTGGGAGTTGTCTTTCAGGATTTTAGATTACTTCCTAATAAGACTGTTTATGAAAATGTAGCTTTTGCAATGCAAATTGTAGAGGCTTCTCCAAAAGAAATAAGAAGAAATGTTCCAATGGTTTTATCGATGGTAGGTTTAGCAAGAAAAGCTCGGGCCTATCCGAATCAATTGTCTGGAGGGGAACAGCAAAGAACAGCTTTGGCAAGAGCCATTGTCAATAATCCCCCTATTCTTTTAGCCGATGAACCAACAGGAAATTTGGATCCAAAAACGTCATGGGAAATCATGAAGGTATTAAAGGATATTAATAGCAGGGGAACGACAGTCATTGTAGCAACCCATGATTTGGATATCGTTAGAAAAATGAAGAGAAGAGTTATAGAATTAAGAGAAGGAATAGTTGTTCAAGACTTGCCAAAAGGTGGATATAGCTATGAAGATTAGAACGATGAAGTATTTCGCAGCACAGGGTTTACAAGGGATTTGGAGAAACCGCTTGATGTCAGTTGCTTCTATTGCTACTATTTCTTCTTGTTTAATGATTGTAGGAATCTTTTATTGCATTGCCGTAAATATTGATTATATGTTAGAGAGCTTAGAAGGAACTGCAGGAATAACTGTTTTTTATACGAAAGAGAATTATACAGAAAGAGATATAGAGGTTATCAGGGAAAAGATTAGTAAGATCAGTTATATCAAAGATATTAGATATATTTCGCCTGCAGAAGCTTTAGAAGCAGAAAAAAAAGAATGGGGAGAGTATGCATCATTATTGGAAGGCTTAGAAGATGATAATCCTTTACCCCCTACTTTTGAGCTTACTTTAGAAGATATAAGATTCCAGAAAGATGTCATTAGTGAATTAAATAAAATCAATGGAATAGAGATCAGATATTTTGAAGAAGAGACCAAAATCCTGATTAGTTTCAACAATATTATAAGAATTATTAGTCTTGCACTTATATTAATTTTATCTTTTATTGGAATAATGCTGATGGATAATACCATCCGGCTTACAGTGTATGTTAGAAAGACAGAGATTAGTATTATGAAATATATAGGGGCAACCGATTGGTTTATAAGATGGCCTTTTATTATTGAAGGAATTATCATTGGTTTTATAGGTTCAATTATACCCCTCGGAATTATTTGGGTATCTTATAATTTTATTACCCAATTGATTTTTGAAAAGAATACGCTTCTTCAAAATATTTTATCCTTCAGGACAACGGAAGAAATCTTCAGAGTTTTGACCCCGATTTCTTTAATTATAGGAATTTCTATTGGCGTAATTGGCAGTAGTATTTCTATCAGAAGATATCTGAAAGTATAGCTTGCTTGTTTGGAGGGGGAACGATGAGAATATTTATTAGAAAGGGTCTGCTTCTACTATTATCTGTTTTCTTTGCCTTTTCAACTCTTTACACTGTTCAGGCAAACAGTTTAGAAGCTAAGCGAAGTCAGTTGGAGGAAATTAAAAAGAGCCTGAAATCAGCCAAGGAAAACTTAGAAAAAACGAAAAAAGAAAAAAACGAAGTGATGCAAAACATTGCAAGACTCGATCAGGAATTAGAAAATGTAGAAGCCTACTTAGATGAAATCAATACTAAGATAAAAGAATTAGAAGCTGAAATTGAAGAAAAACAAAAAGAACTTGAAGAAGCAGAACGACAGCGGGCAGAGAAATACGAAGAATTTAAAGAGAGAGTTAAATGTATGTATATGAATAGAAAGGTGGGTTATATTCAAGTACTTTTTAATTCGAAGAGTTTTTCTGATTTTCTGAATCGGATTGATATCTTTTCCAGGATTGCTGAACATGATCAAAAACTAATGGACAGCATGAAAGAAAATGAGGAAAAAATCAAGACTCAGCAGCAAGAATTAAATGATAAGAAAGATGAAGTGACTTTAATTAAGAAAGAACAGTTGGGTGTTAAATATACTTTAGAGCAGACGATAAAACAGAGAGAAGCTGCTTTACAGGAATTAAGTAAAGATGAAGTACTTTGGATGCAGATGATAAAAGAAGAAGAAGAAATTTCTAAGAAATTAGAACAGGAAATCATAGAATTAACGAAAAGAAGTACTAGGGTTTACAGTGGAGGAGCATTGGAATGGCCGGTTCCTGGGTATTATTCTCTTAGTTCAGGTTATGGAGAAAGAACAGACCCTATATATGGTGGAGCAGAGTTCCATAAAGGTATTGATATCCCTGCACCCAGGGGAGTGAGTGTTGTTGCAGCAGCCGATGGTGAAGTCATTAGTGCCGGCTATATTAATGGTTATGGATATACGGTCATTATTGATCATGGTAGTGGGATTACAACTTTGTATGGACATAACTCGCAATTATTGGTTTCTACCGGCCAAATAGTGAGTCGGGGAGAAGCAATAGCAAAAGTAGGAAGTACAGGTAATTCCACAGGAAACCACTGTCATTTTGAAGTAAGAATAAAAGGTGCTCATGTTAATCCCTTACAATATTTTTCAAGATAAAGGACATCGTCCTTTATTTTTTTCATATAAATACCTTCATCTTTTATTGTATGGTATAATAAAGAGTAAATTTTAATACAATAAAATATAATCACTAAAGGGGTGCCTGTTAATGAAAAATAGAAAATCATTTATCAGCGGCTTAATTGTCGGTATGATTATAATTATTACAATTAATACATTATTTTTTGGTTTTAAAATTGTTTTAGGCATGTCAGGAAAAGCAAACTTAGCTTCAAGCGAGAAACTTGAGAAAATCCTGAGATATTTAAATAAATACTATGTTGATGATATAGATATGAAAGACCTTGAGGAAGGAATGTATAGAGGTATTGTTGACGGAGTCGGGGACCCCTATACGATTTATTTAAATGAGAAGCAGTACAATAGTTTTATGACACAAACTGCAGGACGGTATGCCGGGATAGGTGTTGTGGTTTCTGTTGATCAGGAAGACCAGTTAATAACGGTTGTTTCACCATTTGAAGGATCTCCTGGAGAAAAAGCAGGATTGGTACCAGGAGACAAAATCATAAAAGTGAATGGTTTTGACGTAACAGGAATTGATTTAGATGAGGCTGTATCCATGATGAAAGGACCTGCTGGTACAAAGGTTACATTGACAGTTTACAGAAAAGAAGAAGCAAGGACTTTTGATGTAGAGATTGAAAGAGCAAATATTGACTATCCTTCAGTTGCTCATGAAATGCTAGATAATCAAATAGGTTATATAAAGATTTCATCCTTCGATGAAGTGACGTATGATCAATTTATGAAAGCTTTAAATGATTTAAGACAACAAGGGCAAAAAGGCTTAATTATTGATCTGAGAAATAATCCTGGCGGGTTGCTTTCAGTGGTTGCAGATATTGCGGATGAAATCCTTCCGGAAGGCCTGATATATTATACGGAAGACAAGGCTGGACATAAAGAAACTTGTATGTCCGATGCAAAAGAACTTGAAATACCTTTAGTCATTCTTGTTAATGAAAATAGTGCCAGTGCTTCAGAAATTCTTGCAGGAGCGGTGAAAGACCATAATAAGGGAAAAGTTGTTGGGACACAAACTTATGGAAAAGGCCTGGTTCAAACCGTATTTCCATTGGGAGACGGGTCTGCATTGAAGGTGACTATTGCCAAATATTATACGCCCAGTGGTGTATGTATACAAGGAATAGGTATTGAACCTGATGTTATTGTAGAGTTATCCGAGGAAACAGACAACACAACCAGTGAAGAAGAGGATGTACAATTAGAAAAAGCAATAGAAGTATTAATGAGTCAATTATAGTTATTTTGATAGGTGGGTTATATGCAATATTTTTTACAGATAGTAGTAACTAGCCTGCAGTCAGTTTCTCTGGCGGTTTTTCAACCTTGGTTCTTACTGATTCTATATTTAGTTTATTGGATGTATAAAAAAAATTATTATCTGGCACTGCAAACAGCCTTGTTTGTAAAAGGCAAGATTTTTGAAAAAATGGTTCAATCGCTTTTGACTGGCATTTTGGTAGGGATTGGGCTTAGTATTGTCTTAATATTCCTGGGTATTCCAATGTATTTTTCTGAGCAAATGGTTTTTCTTTTACCGATTGCCTTAGTCCTTTCATTGTTTAATTTTAGGTATTTATGTTTTTCTTATGCCGGAGGGATCCTGGGAATTTTCTATTTTATTGCCAGGGGATTAAAAAGTTATGGATTTGGTTTACCGGAAATCCATTTAGATATTCCCGGTATTATAGCTCTTGTAGGCATCCTTCACCTTATGGAGGCCTGGCTTGTCTTTGCAGAAGGAAGCCGGGACAGTATTCCTATTGTGATAAAAAAGGATGATAGTTATGCTGCTGCCTATTTGATGCAAAGATATTGGCCCATTCCTTTTTCTTTGCTGATTATGGAGTTTGTGACATCCATTCCTCAGGGTATGATTGAGACGCCAGAGTGGTGGCCCATAATGAAAAATATCATTACTCCTCCTAATCCGGAACTGAGTTTAATTTATACCGTTTTACCGATTACAGCAATTTTAGGTTACGGGGATATTGCTGTATCACAAAAGCCAGAAGTAAAATCAAAAAAGACGGCCGTATCATTAATGTTCTACAGCTCATTATTAATTGTTATTGCCATTATGTCACCAGAAAGATTATGGCTTCAATTTTTAGGTATTTTTTTAATGCCCTTAGTTCATGAAATCATGATTGTTGGTAACCAAAGAAAAGAGAAAATTTCTAAGCCTTTATTTACTTTTCCCAAAAAAGGTGTGCGGATTCTTGAATTAAAAGCAGATGGGGTTGCCGAAAAAATGGGTATGAAGAGGGGAGATATAATCCTCAGGATTAATGGAATAGAAATAGAAAACTATGCTCATATGAAGGTGGTATTAAGTAATTACCATACCTTTTTATGGTTTGACGTACTTTCTGCAGATGGGGAAGAAAAGTATTTCGAATATAAAGCTTATCCATATGGTATTAATGACATAGGAATTGTACCTTTAATGGAACAAGCGGTAAAAGTTTTCCGATTGGAAGACATGGAGAATGTTGGATTATTCCGGATTTTAAAAAAATAGAACCTTTTGGTTCTATTTTTTATATGTTTTTTATACGTTTTTTATGTGTTCATGATTTTTAAGGTGATTCATGCAATATTCATAGTCTCCATCACAACTGGTGCAATATCTGAAATCCATGCTGGGATCATCTTTTTCCGTTATTCCACAAACTGTACATTTATGGCGGGTAGTTTCTTTAGGTAGCTTTGACCTGAATTCTTGTTTATTTTTTTTGACTTTTCGGTTTGTTTTTATCGTGTTTATAATATCTTTGCCAAAGAAAGCAAAGTAATTAATGAGCGAAGCAGCGACGGCCAGTTTCCATGGTAAGGGCAATAGGATAAGTGAAATTATAAAAAAGAACCAATTAATTATTGCGAGATATTTAACTTTTACTGGCAAGAAGAAGAAAAGTAACAGCTCAAAATCAGGATATATTTTTGCGAAAGCAAGAAAAAGGGATAAGTTGATATAGTGCGGAGTTACAGGGAGTCCGGTTATAAAGGCACAAAGGGTAGTTCCCAGCATGCCTAAAAAATAAAAAAGATTAAATTTGAAAGTCCCCCATTCATGTTCCAAAGAATTGCCTATAAGATAATACAGATACAATACAAAGCCCATAAAAAGCGGATGAGAAGTTTCAGGAGGAATAAAAATATAAGTAAAAAGTCTCCAAATTTCACCATTCATAACGGAAGCAGGATCAAGTATAAGAAAAAAATATAAATTCAAGTCGGTAAGATAAGTAATAATAAAGACAGCAAGATTTAAAAATACGATATAGAGCATTAAATTTGGAATTGCAAAACGACCGAGTTTACGTTCAAGCTTGTCATACCATCGCATAGTCATTCTCCTTTATAAATGAAAACATAAATGTAAAAACTTTACCATTCTTTTTATAACTTATTTTTATAGGAAGGTCAAGAATTTTTTGGTTTTTGCAAACATATGTTTTCAAAGGACAAAACATATGTTATAATTATATAATTGTTAAGAATGATTATTAATTAAAGAGAGTAGGTATAGTATGGGAAAATTTCAGCTCGTATCAGAATATAAACCTACAGGAGATCAACCACAAGCCATAAAGATACTTTCAGAATCCATAAAAAATAATAATAAATTTCAGACTCTTTTAGGCGTAACGGGCTCAGGAAAAACTTTTACCATGGCAAACATTATTCAGGAGGTTCAAAAGCCAACTTTAATTATAGCACATAATAAAACTCTGGCAGCACAATTATACAGTGAATTTAAAGAGTTTTTTCCAAACAATGCTGTAGAATATTTTGTAAGTTACTACGACTATTATCAACCAGAAGCCTATAATCCTCAAACAGATACTTATATTGAAAAAGATTCTTCAGTAAACGAAGAAATTGATAAATTAAGACACTCTGCTACAGCAGCCCTGGCAGAAAGACGGGATGTCATTATTGTAGCAAGTGTGTCCTGTATCTATGGTTTGGGGGACCCCATTGATTATAATACTCAGGTTCTTTCCTTAAGACCAGGGATGGAAAAAAGTCGGGATGATGTCTTAAGAAAGCTGGTTGACATTCAATATACAAGAAATGATATAGATTTTAGCAGAGGAACATTCCGGGTAAGAGGAGATGTTGTGGAAATCATCCCTGCCAATTCATCAGAAAAAGCCATAAGAGTTGAATTTTTTGGAGATGAAATTGACAGGATTTCAGAAATTGATACCTTAACTGGTGAGATACTGGGGTTAAGAGAACATATATCCGTTTTCCCTGCTTCTCACTATGCCATCCCTCAGGATAAACTGGAAAGAGCCATTTTGTCCATTGAAGAAGAATTAGTGGAAAGAGTAAAAGAATTAAAAGCAGAAGATAAGCTTTTAGAAGCACAGAGACTGGCACAAAGAACAAACTTTGATATAGAAATGTTAAGAGAAGTAGGCTATTGCCCTGGAATAGAAAACTATTCGAGACATCTTGCAGGACGGCCACCAGGCAGTACGCCGCATACCTTGATTGATTATTTTCCTGACGATTTTTTAATTATTATAGACGAGTCCCATATTACGCTTCCTCAGATAAGAGGAATGTATAATGGGGATAGATCAAGAAAGACGACTTTAGTGGAGTATGGTTTCAGATTGCCTTCAGCCTTGGATAACCGTCCATTAAAATTTGAAGAATTTGAAGAAAAGATCAATCAGATATTATTTGTATCCGCAACGCCAGGTCCGTATGAATATGAACATTCTTCTGTGGTAGCAGAGCAAATTATAAGGCCTACTGGCTTATTGGACCCTGTAGTAGATGTTCGGCCTGTAAAAGGACAAATTGATGACTTATACCATGAAATTAATAAAAGAGTAGAAAAGAATCAAAAGGTTTTAGTGACGACGTTAACAAAAAGAATGGCTGAAGAATTAACCGATTATTTGAAGGAGGCAGGAATTAAAGTCAATTATCTGCATTCAGATATTGATACCCTGGAGCGGGTAGAAATTGTCAGAGATTTGAGAATGGGTGTTTTTGATGTTTTAGTGGGAATTAATCTTTTAAGAGAAGGGCTTGATATTCCAGAAGTATCCCTTGTGGCAATATTAGATGCCGACAAGGAAGGTTTTTTACGCTCAGAAACATCCTTAATTCAAACCATTGGAAGAGCTGCAAGAAATGCAGAAGGCTACGTGATTATGTATGCTGATACCATAACTGATTCGATGAGAAAAGCCATATCAGAAACCAATAGAAGACGACAGCTTCAAGATGAATATAATAAGAAACATGGAATCATACCAAAAACGATTGAAAAAAGTATTCGGGATGTCATTCGGGCAACAAAGGTATTAGAAGAAGAACAAGAATATTTCACCGAAAAAGATCCGGAATCCATGGACAAGATAGAATTAGAAGAATTAATTGGAAAACTAACGAAAGAGATGAAAAAAGCTGCTTCTGATTTAAATTTTGAACGGGCAGCTGCTCTCAGGGACCAATTATTTGA
>JAAYML010000050.1 GCA_012521395.1 Candidatus Epulonipiscium sp.
CAATTTTTTGTCTAATAATATGTTAGACCATTTTTGATAAAATATGCACCAGAAAGCAATATATGAAATTCTTTCCGTTCTACATAATGACATCATAAATATATTTAACTTTTGCAGGCTGATTTTCTGAAATTTTGTAAGCATCCCTTACTAAATCCATGGCTTCCTTAATTTCTTTCTTATTGGTATGTAAAATAGCAATGGTTTCTCCGGTCATAACCTTATTACCAATTTTCTTAACTAAACTAATTCCTGCGCTATAATCAATCTGATCCTCTTTCGTTTTACGGCCGGCTCCCAAAAGCATCGCAGCATTTCCTATCATTTCCGCATTGATTTCATTCACATAACCCTCTGATTGGGCCTTTATTTCAATATGATATTTAGCCTCAGGCAATTTTTCAGGATTCTCTGCAACTTCTTCATCTCCTCCTTGAATCCTGATAAATTCTTTAAATTTTTCTAAGGCTTCACCCGTTTCAATTTTTCTTTCCAAATTCATATAAGCCTCTTCAAAATTATTATAAGCACCACCTAAAACTGCCATATAAGAAGCAATGGTTAAAGCAACCGTTTTTTCATCTTCCGCACCATTATTTTTTAATACTTCTATGGCTTCTTTCACTTCATTAGCATTTCCAACTTCATGACCTAAAGGCTGATCCATATTGGTAATAACCGCTACCACCCTGCGATTTAATGACTTACCAATATCAACCATGGTCTGTGCCAACTCCCTGGCATCTTCTAAATTTTTCATAAAGGCACCGGAACCTACTTTTACATCTAAAACAATAGCATCAGATCCCGCTGCAATTTTTTTACTCATAATGGAACTGGCAATAAGAGGAATACTATCTACCGTAGCCGTTACATCTCTTAAGGCATAAATTTTCTTATCTGCAGGAGTCAAATTAGCCGTCTGTCCTACGATAGCCATTTTATAAGTATTAACATTATGAATAAATTCATCGATATCCATTTGTGTTCTAAAGCCCTTTATAGATTCTAATTTATCAATGGTCCCCCCTGTATGTCCTAAACCTCTGCCACTCATTTTGGCAATTGGAATTCCTAAAGAAGCTACTAAAGGAATAACGATTAAACTTATTTTATCCCCTACGCCTCCTGTGGAATGTTTATCAACTTTTATGCCTTGAATAGGCGATAAATCGATGATATCCCCAGAGTGGATAAAAGCCCATGTAAGATTTGAAGTTTCTTCTTTATTCATTCCTTTAAAATAAACAGCCATTAAAAAAGCTGAGACTTGATAATCCGGGATACTACCCTCCACATATCCTTTGACGATAAAATTAATTTCTTCTTTACTTAATACCCCGCCATTTCTTTTTTTCATAATTAAATCATACATTCTCATGATTTCACCTTCTTCTATCTCTATTAAAAAATATTATATAACCCGATTATCCTGAAGAAGTCATTGCTATTAAAAGATATATTAAGCTATAAAATAATCTCTTTTGCAAAACTTATTCCGTTTTTAATTTTTTCTGTTCCCAGCAATTCCCCTATGGTTTGCCCAATATCTGCAAAAGAATCCCTTGTTTTTAAATCCACATTTTGTTTCAGTCCTTTACCATAAGCTACAAATGGGATATATTCTCTTGTATGGTCAGTACCAGGAAAGGTCGGATCGCAGCCATGATCTGAATTTATCATTAATACATCCCCATCTTTCATAGCAGCAATGATTTCAGGAAGCCTGCTGTCAAAGTCTTCCAATCCTTTTCCATAAGCTTCATAATTATTGCGGTGTCCCCATTTGGAATCAAAATCAACTAAATTAGTAAAGATTAAACCCCTATTATCTTTTTTTATAAATTCTATCGTCTTATCAACACCATCCATATTGTCCTGAGTATGAAGATGTTCTGTCGTTCCTTGTCCACAGAAAATATCGTTAATTTTTCCAATAGCAATAACATCCATATTCTTTGCTTTAATTTTATCCAGTATGGTTTCATGAGGAGGCAATATTGCATAATCCCTTCTGTTGGCTGTTCTTATAAAAGAACCCTTTTTTTCTCCAATAAAAGGTCTGGCTATCACTCTTGCCACCTGATGCTCTCCAGTTAAAAGCTCTCTTGCAATAGAACAGATTTCATACAATCTTTCAATAGGAATGACTTCTTCATGGGCTGCAATTTGAAAAACACTGTCTGCAGAAGTATAAACAATAGGATAGCCTGTTCTCATGTGTTCTTCTCCAAGCTCATCAATAATTTCAGTTCCGGAAGCCACTTTATTGCCTAAAGTTTTTACTCCTGCTTTTTCTTCAAAAGCCTCTATAACTTCTTTAGGAAAGCCATCAGGATAAGTTGGAAAAGGTCTTTCCGTAATAATCCCTGCCATTTCCCAGTGACCAGTTATGGTATCCTTTCCGTTAGATTTTTCAGCCAATCTGGCATAACAACCTACTGGCTCGTTAATTTTGGGTAATTCCTTCATCCCCTCAATATTTCCCAAACCTAGCTGAATCAAATGAGGAATCTGAAGACCTCCTGATTTTTTATAAACATTGGCAATTGTATTACTGCCTGCGTCCCCATATTTATCTGCATCAGGCATTGCTCCCATTCCCACACTGTCTAAGATAATCCAAATCACTCTTTTTATCATAATCAATACCACCTTTAAAATCATTCTTCTAATTATTATACCCTTAAATTGATTTAAAGTTATTTCATCATTATTTTATCAGCTTTTTTATAAATTATGTAGCCATGAATAGAAAAAAGGGCATTTTTATGCCCTTGGATGCGCTTTAGTATAAACCTCTTTAAGTTTATTTTTATTTAATTGTGCATAGACTTGTGTTGTAGAAATATCTGAATGACCAAGCATTTCCTGAACCGATTGTAAATCAGCCCCATTGGCTACCATATGTGCTGCAAAAGAATGTCTTAACATATGAGGCGTAATCGTCTTATTTATTTTTGCTTTCTTAGCATATACTTTTATAAGTTTCCAAAAACCCTGCCTCGTCATAGGAGTCCCACTACAATTAACAAATAAATACTTTTCATTGGAATCCTTTATCATTGCAAATCTTGCTTTATCCATATAATTACGTAAGGATCTGAGAGCTGATGCTCCTAAAGGAATAATTCTTTCTTTTGAATCTTCATGGTCGGTACATTTTATGTATTCTAAAGTCAAATTCACATCGCTCTTTTGTAATGAAATTAATTCAGAAACCCTTATACCGGTAGCATATAAAAGCTCAAGCATTGCCTTATCCCGGATTCCTTTTAAATCATTTTCATTCGGCTGTCTGAGTAAGAGATCCACTTCTTCGATGGTCAATACCTCCGGAAGCTTTTTTTCTTGTTTTGGTGATTCAATATTTTCCGTAGGATCTTCATCAACAATATGCATTTTTAACAAAAATTGAAAAAAAGAACGAATGGAAACAATATTTCGAGAAACTGTCGATGGTGCCCTTCCTTTTTTTTGAAGCTCCAATAAATATGCGACAATATTTGTTCTGTTCACTTTCTGAATTTCTTTGATTCCTACCTTTTTGAGAAATGAAATAAATTGTTTTAAATCCCTTTGATAGGAAAGAATCGTATTTTCAGATGCGCCTTTAATATCTCTTAAATACTTCGCATATTTTTCTACGAAATCTTCCATTTCTTGTTCTCCTTTGTATTTCTATTTAAACTTCAATTATTAGCAATAAATAACTTTAAATAAAAAATAATGGAATCCTTACGATGCTTTAAGTCTCCAAGGCACAATTCAATTATAAAATATTTCGCATAAAAAGTCGATATTTTTTCAAAAAAACCTATACAAATCTATCCATTAATTATTAAACATTTTAACCATAAAAATTTTTTATCC
>JAAYML010000051.1 GCA_012521395.1 Candidatus Epulonipiscium sp.
CAATTGCCCTGTTTCTGGCATTATATGAGCCTTGATTCGGAGAAATAGAAACCATTTTGACACCATATTTTTCACAAATTTGCCTAATACGTCTGTCAGCTCCATCATTGGCTACAATAATTTCATAGTTATCCTCAGACAAAGTCTGGTTTTTTAACGATTGTAAAGTATCTTCCAGTCCCATATAATCTTTATAAACTGGTATAACAACACTAATATAATTGGGCATTACTTCATTTTGAAAATTTAATTGAATATGCTCATTAACAATATACATATTTTCCTCCATTAACTACATTAGAATAAAAGCATCCGACAAAATTTTAATGCTTTTTCTTTTGATTCAAAAAAATCTTTTCTAATTTATTATTTAAACGATTAATATTGTAATTCTCTTCAACAAAATTTCTTCCCTGTTTTCCAATTACTCTGGAAACATCAGGGTTCTCAATTAAGTATAATATTTTTTCTTCTAAAGCATTAATGTCTTTTTCATTAACCAAAAATCCACTGATGCTGTCCTGAACCAATTCATGAATCCCACTGTGCTTTGTTGTAACAATAGGTAGTTCCATAGCCATTGCTTCCATAATTGAAACCGGTATACCTTCTTTATCTCCTTTTTTACTTGTAATACTTGGAGCTAAAAAAATGTCTGCAGTCTCTAAATATTCTTTAACTTCATCTTGCGTCTTAGCGCCTAACAATTTAACATTTGCTTCAACATCCCGCTCTTTTATTAGTAATCTTAAACTATTTTCCAAAGGTCCGTTACCAATGATAAGATATTCTATAGGATACTGAGGATATTTTTCAATGAGATTTGCTACAGCTTGTATCCCAAAATATATTCCTTTTTTCTCGACTAATCTTCCTACAGTTAATATTGTAATTTTTTCTCGATTATCTGCTTTATTTATGCTTTTTTTCAATGTTTCCGGATTGACGCCCATTCTGTGAACTATAATCTTTTGGGGATTACATCCTAAACGAATTAACTTCTCCTTCCAATATTGGCTAATAGGCAAAAATAAATCTCCATTTTCAAATAAATAATTATAAATTTTTTCCCCTTTCTCATCTATATACTGAGAAATATCATTACCATGAAAAAAAGTAATCACTTTTCCAGAAATACACTTTGTGTCTTTTAAGAGAACTCCCATCATACCCACTTGTCCAAAATGACAACATAATATATCATATTTTTCTTTCTTCCCTGAAAAGTGGGATATTGCTTGTAAATATTTAAGATTTAAAAATTCTCTTTCTTTTATACAACATTTAAAATACCTTAACATCTGGTATGGATTTTTTATTGTATTGAAAAAAGCAAGTTTAAACATTTCTATTTTTTTATACCAGGGATCATTTACTTCCCAACATAAATAATGACACTTATTTAATAATTTATACTCCTTTATAACTGGATGAATTTTTGTCTTCCTGTTACGATAATGAGCATAAATATCTACTGTATGCCCCTTATCCAACAAACCTGTAATTTGATTTAAAATAAATGTCTCTGATGTTGAAGGAAATTTATTCACAAAAAAAGCTATCCGCATTTTACCTCTCCTAATAATTGTATTTTTTCATCACAATTTGTGCAGTATATTTCTATACTTTAGCAATACATCCTTTGGTACTCTCAAAAGTATTTTTTGTCCTAATCTACTTTTGCTGAAAGCAGCATTAAAAAGCATCATAGCAGCCATAATAAAATCTTTAACAGCATAAGAATCCTTATTGTCTTTATCCTCTTTCGGAACTGGTCTTCTCAATAATTTAAACAGTATTCTTCTTGCATACAAAGCATTAATCTTTCTTTTGATAATACCTTTTTGCGATATAATAACTGCTTTCTTAGGACAAATATTTAAATGAAGAATATTTTCTTCCTTTAATTTTAATAAGATCTCTTCTGCAATCTTTGACCTTGAAATAATAATAGAAGTACCAATACTGTCTTTCTTTTTAATTTCCGGCAACCAAGCATCTCCTAAAGAAATATCTGCTCCTTCACTGAATAAATCCCCACATACTAAACAACGATAAGGTGTAAAAAAGTAATTAGCAAAATAGGGATCCCAATAATCTTTATGAGCTATTGTATATTTTTTATTAGCATAGGATATTCTGCAGCCTCCAGGCCATCCATCTCCGCGATATTTAATCGATTTTATCTTCCTTGTTCCTCTGGCAAATTTATCCACTACAAATTCAGTTCCTTTATAAGTAACACCCCTGGAACAAAAAAGACCTATTGTAAGAACAATTTTTTCTTTTACCCAAGAATACTTTTCCTGCAACTTTCTAATCGCACGAATCTGACAAGGTAACCCTACAAAGGCATATTGACCTGGTTTATCTTTAATTTCTTTAATTGCCGAAACCGTATGAGTAGGAGAATATTTACTTCCAACACTTTCAAGAATATCTTCTTTTGTTCTTGCTACAAAAGAAAGATTTTTTAATGGATTTTTTGGATCTTGTTTGGTAACAATCGCTCCATCAATCCATTGATTTTCTAATAAATATAAAAGAACTGTCGTCGTAATTCCCCCTGAAGCCGCTTTAAATCTAATCTCCTTATCAATAGAATACCCTATATAAGTTGCCTGATAATAACCTATACTTTTATCATAAATAGAGTTGGGGAAACAGGTTTTTAGGCTTGTCCGATTATTTTCTTCCCTTCCCGGGCATATATGAATACATCTCGAACAATGAATACATTTTCCCATATCTATTTCAGGAAAATATTGCCCTTCTTTAGTTTTAATCTTTATGGCATTGGCAGGACATACAACTTCACATGTCCCACACCCCGTACAAACATAAGTTAAGTCTAAATCTTGAACTGTTTTCATGTTTATATTCCTTCTTTAATAAGTTATAATTCTTTTTTTAATTGTTCTGCTAAAGGATCAAAATATTTGGCATTCCAATCGATAACGATATTTTGATTGTTAGCTGTTATTTTTTTGATTTCTTTTGGTATATCATTTAAATCCTTTATTAATGAAACCGTAGGTATATCCTTAAACCAATTAATCGCTGAAGTTAATTTATGATCTACTGTCGGAATCACGATACAGGGCTTTTTACATAGCACAGAAAAAATTAAGCCATGGTAACGGTCTGTAATCACAAGATCATATTTATTGAACATTTTAAGTGTATTTTCCAGAGTTCTCTCTCTTTTATAAATAGGTTTCTTTAAGGTCGTATCATATCGCCTGCAATCATAGGGAAGACTTTGAACAAGATCTCTTTTTTCTTTTTCAGATAAAATGGATTCTTTATCCTCCCTAAGACACAATAGGATTTTTTGACAGGTCTTTTTCTCTGTAGGGGGCTTGTATTCTTTATCTAATGACAAGACAAAATCAGGGACATTGTATATCTTTGCCTTCGTAAACATATGTCTTGCAATATTGCTGCTTTCTTCATCCCGTCCCATAATAATTAAATCATTATGCCGATTATAGATTTCTTTTGTCTTCTTTTTTTCTGCTCTTCCTTTTTTCGTGGAACTAAAATAAATGGTTTGAGGTAAAGAGATAATTTTATTATTCCTAAAGCCTTTTATATATTTCCTTCGAATAGACTCTGACCAGATTCCCCGGTCTCCCAGATTACCTCCACTATGAAGAAAGATAATATCGTCTTTATTCACTAAATATTTTAAAGCTAAAAAGTATGAATCTGAATCGTCCTTATTAAATTCTAAAACTGGTAAATGAGAAAAATGTTTATTAAACCATTTATGAATTGCTACAGCTTGTGCATGGTCTCCCACATTTGAAAGCCTGGGAGGAGGCGTAAGAAGATAAATGATTTTTTTCTTATTTTTATATTCTCTGTTTTTATATATAAAAACGATATTTTTATATACAATCTTTAAATATAAGCATATCTTTTTTACCAGTCGCTTATATTTATCTACTGCCAGTTTACTGTCCATAAATAACCCCCATTAATAAAAGGATAAATAGTCCAGACAAATGCTATGAATCTTTTCCTTTTGAAATATTTAGATAAAATACTTTACTGCCGGTTTCCATTAACAATCTGATATGCAATAATCTTGATCCAGAAGTTATATTTTCATTTATACTGATATGTTCCCATTTTCCTTCATCATTAAAATATTCAACTTCAACTTCTCCAGTATAAACCATATTCAGCATTACTGAAGAAGCATTCACTTCAACCGGTTTTAAATAGATATAGCCTTTTGTCTCTCCAAATTCCATTTCATTAATTGTAACTGTTCCTTCTCCGACAGCAGCCAGATATAGATAATTTGCCTGAGTACTTTCTGTTTTAATAAAATTCCTGAATTTCTCATTGTTTATTTTTATCTTTTGTCTTATTAAATCAAGTAAATATCTGTTTTCTCCTTCATGCATATCAATAAAAACCGGACTGGTACTGATATAATTTTTACCTTTCCTTTCTTTTACGGTACAGCCTTTATTATTAAAACAGCAGGCTAACTGATAACTATCTGCAGGATGCTCCATTATTTTTTCAGGGCTCTTGTCTGTGATATAATGATAAAAAGAATCATTGGCTAAAATACAATAAAAATTTACTAATTCATTAGTCAAGACAAACTTTACTGCCAGCATATCTATAGATGGATCAATAGAAGAATTAAAGATCAAACCAGCTCTTTTTATCTGGTCTTTATATTCATTGTTCAAAGTAGGAATAAGCGTGATTTTACCTGCCTCTTCAATGCAATCTCCTAATACAGTTTCTTTATGGATAAGTCTGGCATCCATAGAAAGAGCGTAATGAAACTCCATAAAGGAATCATTAGCATCATACCTTGAACGATTACTTTTTTCCTTATCGATGTCTTCTATAAAATTAAACTCTTTAATAACAGAGCCTTTTTCTCTTAAACTCCCTATTATTCTGCCAATTTCACTCTCCAAAGCTTTCATTTTTTTGCACCTACTTTTAAAATAATTTCTGCTTATCTGCCCACAGCATAATAATTAAACCCTTTATTTTCAATATATTCTCTGTCATATATATTTCTAAAATCAAAGAAATAATTGCCCTTCATTGAACTTTTTATTGTATCAATATCCAAATTTCTAAATTGATTCCATTCTGTTATGATAAGCAGTGCATCCGCATCCTTTACTGCATCATATTCATCTTTACAATAAACACATTTTTCTTCAATGGCTTTAAGCCTCCACTTTGCTTCTTTCATCCCCTGTGGATCATAAATCCTGAATTTAGCCCCAAGCTTTTCCAGTTCCCCTATTATGGTAAGGGCAGGGGATTCTCTCATATCATCCGTATTTTGTTTAAATGTTACACCTAATATTGCCAATGTTTTATTGTTTAAATCCCCTATAGCATCTTTCACTTTTTTAACCATCAAAAGCTTTTGTC
>JAAYML010000052.1 GCA_012521395.1 Candidatus Epulonipiscium sp.
CTACAATTGTCTTTCTAAATTCTTCTGTATAATACTTTTGCCCTTTTGCCATTGTAGACACTTCCTTCCCTTTTTATATTTTAAGGCGTTCGGCTTTTTGTGTCTACACTAATATACTAACACCAACTATAATACAAGTAAAAGCCGGTACAGCAAAGGGTCTAACTTCACAAATAACAAAAACTGCTGCGGGAACGACCAAAGAAGTAATAGGGTTTGCCAGAATTAAATCCTTCTTCAGCATGGATGTCTGGCAGAAATAGTTATGGTCAGTTTGGTGATGGTAAAATAATCAACAGTAGTGTACCAGTCCAGGTGAAATTCCAATAATGCTTTGATAATCTGTTTGAAGATGAAATAATATTTTTAAGGAAAATAATTGGTCATAAATTATTTAAAGATAAAAACGGTATCTGTTAACAGATACCGTTTTTAAATAAGAAAAGTTACAGTTTTTATCTTTTTCTAAAATCTGTTTGAATGAAAAAATTTATAAAGACATATTCTAATCTTATAAAATTCAATTTAATACTTAGCCGGGAAAGAGGGATTGGATATGTTTTGGTCTGGCCTTGTTATAGGTATTTTTATTGGAGCAGGTCTTGGGATTTTAGTCATGTCTATGGCAATTTCTGTAGGACGAAGAGATTGTGATGCCGATTACAGAACTTACTATGAAACAGAACATTCAGAAGAACTGGTTCCCGATTTAGAGGATAAGGACAAAAAAATAGACAGGAGCAGTGATGAAAGCTTATAGAGGATTCTATAGGCTTTTTTATTTTATAAAAAATTTGCTTATCAATAATTAGAAAGCTTTAACCAATTCTTTAATTTGCCCCAGGATTTTTTTATGTTATATTAAAAATATATTATTGGTTAGGGGTAAGGTATGATTAAGAGAAGTATTCATTCAGAAAGAATGTTAATAAGGGATTTGGAAGAAGGAGATTTTTCTTTTATTAAGCAGTTTTATGAGGATTATCATTTTTATAAATATGCCATTGGGTCATTTAAGGAGATGACTAAAGATCATTTTAATGCCCTGCTTGAAGAACTAAAAAGACAAGATGATTATTTTTACTGTGTTTCAAAACTCATGGATACAGATGTTTATGTTGGTGCAATTAAAGGCTCTTTGCATTTTGGCCATGAAAGAATTCTTTGGATTCATTTGCTTATGATTGACAAGAAATATTTAAGAAAAGGTTATGGCAGGGAACTGTTTGAAACAATTGTTAAATATTTTAAAGAAATATTAAATATTAAATGGATTTATATCAGTGTAGCACAAAAAAATGTATCTGGTCATTCCTTTTGGATAAAGCAAGGATTTTCGGACTTTAAGACAATTCATCCTGCCCAAAATGAATCCAATAATGCCTTTGGTGACGTGATGATTTATCGTAAAAATGCTCAAGAAATTTAAAATAAGATAACATTTTTTAAAAGTAATTGACAAATACTTTAAATATTTATATAATAACCTTGTAATAATTACGTAACAAAATTCTCAGTGGGGGTTAAAATTTATGATAGGCTTACGCAGAGTTCTAACGGTAGCTTTTGCATGTGGGGTTTTTTCATTAGCAACGATGACGGATGTTTATGGACAAACACTGGCACTGGTTAATAAGGATGGCGTAGAAGTTTGGGATAAGTTAGATGAAACAAAAGAAGTTATTGTTACGGTTGATAAAGATGAAGAGTTAGAAATAGTAGGTACAGAAGGAGATTGTTACATCGTTTTATTGGATGATGAAAGTAAAGGTTACGTTTTAAAAGATGATTTAAATATTAAGTCAATGGATGCAATATCCACTGGAGACAGGGTTAATATAAGAGTTGAGCCTAATACAAGCTGCAAAGTTTTAGGACAAGTTAACAGAAATGATCCTTTAGTTGTTACAGGAAAAACAGGCAATTGGTATAAAATAGATTATAAAGGTCAGGAAGCTTATATTTTTGGTGATTATGTAAAGGTTCTTGATAAAAATGTTTTAGCAGATAAAAAAGAAGAAGCAGTGACGTCTTATAATAAAAATGCAGATGAAATTATTACATATGCTAAACAATTTATTGGAACCCCTTACAGATATGGGGGAACGGATTTGACAAGAGGTGTAGACTGTTCAGGTTTTACCCAATCCGTTATGAAAAAGTTTGGTATTTCTCTTAGCAGAAGTTCCAGTTCACAGGCAAATGATGGCTATTATGTGGCAAAGAGTGATTTACAGCCAGGAGATTTAGTATTTTTTGATACTTCAGGACCAAACAACGGAGCAATTTCCCATGTAGCCATATATATTGGTAATAACAGCATTATTCATTCAGAATGTTCCAGAGGAGTAACCATAGACAGTTTAAGTGAAGACTATTATGCAAGAAGGTATGTAAAAGCAGTCAGAGTATTGAAATAATATAATTATAATTGAAAATAATAAAAGAGTGACTTTGGTCACTCTTTTTTAAATGCTTCATATTGTTTTTTATAGGCCAATACTTTAGGGACATAATTTTGGGTTTCTGTAAAAGGTGGAATTCCATTATATTTTTCAACATTACCAGGACCCGCATTATAGGCAGCCAGGGCTAAGGAAAGATTTCCATTAAAGCGGACTAACATGTCTTTTAAAAAGCGGGAACCTCCATCAATATTATCTTCAATGTCCCATGGATTTTCTACCCCAAGCATTTTAGCTGTTGCAGGCATTAGCTGCATCAGTCCTTGTGCCCCTGCAGAAGAAAGGGCATTGGGGTTGAAATTACTTTCCTGTTTTATAACGGCCTTTATTAATTCAGGACTTAAATTGTATTTTTTAGAGGCTTCAGCAATGGCATTTTCAATACGCTGACTGATTTCTTCTAAAGACAGCTTTTGATGATCAAATGCTGCATTGAGTTCTTTTTCCAGAACGACTTTAAAGTTCATGGAATTTACTTTAGTATTTGACGATATTTTAATAGGCATACTAAAGTTAGATTGTATAGATGAAAAGATTTCATAATATAAATCTTTTGGATTAATGAATGCCATTGGCTTGTCCCCCTAAAAAAAGAAAAGTAGTTTATCATTTAATTTAATGATATAATTAACACAAGTTTTAGTCAATGGTAGTTTATTATCATTTTAGAAAGGAATTGCTTTATGGAATCAAGAAGTTTAAAAACCCTTGAATATCATAAGATTATTGATAAATTAGTAAATTATGCTGTTTCTCCCATGGCAAAAGAAATAGCCGGAGAATTAATACCTACAGATGATTATAATGAAATTATTCAAAGACAAAAAGAAACCAGCTATGCCCTGACAATGATGATTAAGAAAGGAACGATTCCTCTGGGAGGTTTTAAAGATATAAGAAGCTCTATAAAAAGGGTGGATATCGGAGGAATCCTTACAGCGGCTGAATTAATGCATATGGCTGATTTTCTTTATGTATGTAAAAAGGTAAAAAATTATTATAAAGATGATAAAAAAGAAGAAAGCTATGGAAGTCTCGATGCTCTTTTTGAAGGGATTACGACCCTTCCTGCCCTGGAGCGGGAAATTAGCAGGTGTATTCTTTCTGAAGAAGAAATTGCTGATGATGCCAGTCCTGCATTAAGTAATATAAGAAAAGAAATTAAAGGGATGAATGAAAAGATTAAAAATCAGTTGCAAAAGATTATTTATTCTTCTGCGAATCAGGCAAAACTTCAGGAAGCTGTGATAACCATAAGAGAAGACCGTTATTGTGTACCTGTAAAGCAGGAATACCGAAATAGTTTTCCAGGGATTGTCCATGACCAGTCAGCAAGTGGTGCCACTTTATTTATTGAACCTATGGTCATTGTCCAGATGAATAATCTACTGAGGGAACTTAAAATAAAAGAAAAAAATGAAATAGAGAAAATTTTAGGGCAATTGACGGAAATGGTTGCCCAAAACATCGAAATTATAAAAAATAATTTAGAACTTCTGATTCGTCTTGATTTTATTTTTGCCAAGGCACAACTTTCACTGGAAATGAAGGGGGTAGAGCCCCGTTTTAATCATGAAGGCAGAATCCATATCAAAAAGGGAAGACATCCTTTGCTGGACCCAAAGACAGTGGTGCCTATTGACATTTATTTAGGGGATCAATTTACAACTTTGCTGATTACAGGACCCAATACTGGTGGTAAAACCGTCTCCTTAAAGACCCTTGGTTTATTTGTCCTCATGGGACAGGCAGGTCTTCATATTCCTGCCAATGACAGTTCAGAGCTGGCAGTCTTTGATAATGTTTTTGCAGATATTGGGGATGAGCAAAGTATTGAACAAAATTTAAGTACTTTTTCTGCTCACATGACTAATATTGTGGATATTCTAAAAAAAGTTACGCCAGATTCCCTGGTTCTTTTTGATGAATTAGGTGCTGGTACAGATCCCACAGAAGGAGCGGCCCTTGCTATGGCTATTTTGGACTATTTATTAAAGATGAAGGTCCGTACGGCTGCAACGACCCATTACAGTGAATTAAAGGTGTACGCTTTATCAACAGATGGGATTGAAAATGCTTCCTGTGAATTTGATATAGAAACCCTGAGACCAACCTACAGGTTGCTTATAGGAATTCCGGGCAAAAGTAATGCCTTTGCCATATCGAAACGCTTAGGACTTCCTGAGTATATCATTGATAATGCAGCTTTATTTATTGCTAAAAAAGATAAGCAATTTGAAGATTTAATTGCAGATTTAGAAATCAGTAAAAAGACGGCTATTCTTGAGCAAAACAGGGCCCAGGAATACCGCAGGGAAGCAGAAGCCCTGAAGAAAATTGTTGAAGAGCAAAAAGAAAAACTGGACAAACAAAAAGAAAAGATTATTCATGAAGCAAGACAGGAAGCAAGAAAAATCCTGCAAGAAGCAAAAGATGAAGCCGATAAAATCATTAAGGAAATTCAGAAATCTGCCCGGGAAGCTCAAAAAGTTATTGACTATAGGGATATGGAAGAAGCCAGAGGTAGTTTAAGGGAAAGGCTCAAAGAACTGGATGAAGAAATCTTAAAGCCAGGCAGTAAAAAGATTACAGGTAAGACACCTGAAAAGCTCAAAAAAGGTGATAAAGTATTCGTTACGAGTCTTAATCAAAAGGGAATTGTAATCATTCCTCCCAATGCTAATGGTGATGTTACGGTCCAGGCAGGTATTATGAAACTGTCAGTTCATCTGTCTGATTTAATTTTAGATGATGAAGAAGAAAACCAGGATAAGAAAATTAAAGCAACAAGGACTACTGCGGCTAAGAGCAAGACAATGAATATTGGTCCGGAACTGGATTTAAGAGGACAAACCGTTGATGAAGCCATCATCAATACGGATAAATATTTAGATGAAGCCTTTTTATCCAGTCTGTCACAAGTAACAATTATTCATGGAAAAGGAACAGGTGCTTTACGTCAGGCAATTCATCAATTATTAAGAAGACATCCTCATGTAAAATCATACCGTTTAGGAAAATATGGAGAAGGAGAGACAGGAGTAACCATTGTTGAATTAAAATAATGAATGCTTTTAAGCAGCCATAAATGGCTGCTTAAATTTTTTCTTGACAAAAGAATAGAGAGAATATATACTTAAAATATATAAGGCAGTACTATTATATACATATTGTAGAGATGCACACAATATACTTTGGTTATTTTTTAAATATAAAGTATATTGCAATATGTAGTATACTTTATATATAATAGATTATAATAAGACTAAGGGGTGAGTGAGATGGGTATCTTTGAAAGAATGGTAACTTTAATTAAATCCAACATTAATGATCTTATTGACAAAGCAGAAGATCCGGAAAAAATGTTAAATCAGCTTATTTTAGACATGCAGGAACAGTACACTGAGGCTAAAAAGCAAGTGGCACAGGCAATGGCTGATGAGAAGAAATTAGAAAGACAATATGAGGAGCAGTTAAAATTACAGGAAGAATGGGCAAAGAAGGCAGAATTAGCAGTTCAGCAGCAAAATGATGAATTGGCTTTAAAAGCCATTAAAAGAAAAAATGAGCATGCGAAATTGGCAGAAGAATATAAAGTTCATTTGGATAAACAAAAGGAAATAACAGATAAATTAAAGAATTCTCTTGTAGAGCTCAATAATAAGATTGAAGAGGCAAAAAGAAAAAGAGAATTACTTCTGGCCAGGGCACAAAGAGCAAAAGCTCAGGAAACCGTTAATAAAACTTATGCGGATTTAAACGATACCAGTGCTTTTGAATCTTTTGAAAGAATGGAAGCTAAGATTGAAGCAATGGAAGATAAAGCTTTAGCCAGTGAATCATTGGCGATGGAAGTTACTGGTGACAGTCTTGAAAGTGAATTTGAAAAGCTTGAAAGTTCAATGCAAGATGATGCAGCTTTGAAAGAATTAGAAGCACTTAAAGCAAAACTTTCAAATAATTGATAAAAAGAAGGCCCCTACGGATTGTAGGGGTTGCATTCTTGCTACAGGGGGTTATAATATGTCGGTCAAGCAAAAAATACTTATTGTAGATGATGATGTACATATTGCAGAACTCATTTCCCTATATTTAAATAAAGAAGGTTATGAAACAAAAGAAGTATACTCTGGTGACAAAGCCGTTAAAGCTTTTTTATCTTTTGCACCTAATCTTGTTTTGCTGGATATCATGCTCCCAGAAATGAATGGTTATGATGTTTGTAAGGAGATAAGAAAAATCAGCAATATTCCTATTGTGATGTTAACGGCTAAAGGAGAAACTTTTGATAAGGTTTTAGGATTAGAATTAGGTGCCGATGACTATATTGTAAAGCCTTTTGAGCCTAAAGAGTTGATTGCCAGAGTTAAAGCCGTATTGAGACGTTATGAACCTAAAGAGGATAACAGTAAAAAGATTGTTATACCTAATTTAACCATTGATTTAGGTAATTACTCGGTCATTTATCATGGAAAGCAGATGGATCTTCCCCCAAAAGAACTTGAATTGCTTTATTTCCTTGCTTCTAATCCCAATCAGGTATTTACCAGGGAACAGCTGCTTGACCGTATTTGGGGTTATGATTATGTTGGAGATACCCGTACAGTAGATGTCCACATTAAAAGGATAAGAGAAAAATTCGATGAAAAAGAATCCTGGAGTATAAAAACCGTATGGGGTGTTGGTTATAAATTTGATATTCAATAAAAGTACAGAGTTTCTGTACTTTTTTTCTTTTATTCTTTTATTCATTCTCATTTTAATATACAATATATAATAAGACCTTTATTGTCATTTTTTTATTAAAATATAAAAGACATTCAAGAGGTGGGGAAATGGACATTGAGAAGTTGGAGAAACTGCTTAAGCAACCAGAGGGATTTAAGCTCGATTTTAAAGAATGCTTACGGTTAGATACAGATTCTGATAAAAAAGAATTTGTTAAAGATGTATGTGCAATTGCCAATTCGAGTGGCGGAAGAGGGCATATTGTTTTTGGCGTAAAGGACAAATCCAGGGAAGTTGTCGGAGTTGATTTAGAACCTTTTGATGAAGAAAGAATCCAGCAAATTATTTGCAACCGCTGCGATCCTCCCGTTCCGATTAAAGTTGATATCATTGACTATCATGGGAAAAATGTGGCAGTCATTACTATTTATAAAAGCAATCAGCGCCCTCATCAGGTAAGACAAACCGGTACATTTTATATTAGAAGAGGTTCTACAACGGATGTAGCCCGCAGGCATGAAATTGCCAATATGCTTCAGGAAAATGGCCTGACCAGCTCAGAACAAACGCTCTGTAGGAAAGTGCCCATAAGCGAATTGGATGAAGAAATGTTAAAGCAATATATTTTGGGAAAGGATAATATATTTGAAGTAAATAAGGATTTGTATCTGGAAGGTTTAGGGATTATAGGGCGGGATTCTAATAAATCAGAATATCATCCTACAATGGGCGGTTTATTATTATTTGGTAAAAATCCTCAGAACTATCTGCCTCATACAGGTATCAGGATTGATTATGATGGCAGAGTAATACCGGTTAGAGGGAATATTTTAGAAATGCTGGATAAAGCCGAAGCAATCATTTCCGATATTTTTAAAGACTATGATTATCCGGTTCAATCGGTTTTTGATGCCCTGTCCAATGCTGTCGTTCATAGGGATTATTGGGATATGTCCAGGGAAATCACCGTCAAAATAGAAGAAGATCAGGTATCCATATCAAACCCTGGAGCGATATGGTACAGGGGCAGTATTAAAAAAATTATGCAGGATCAAAACCCACCAAGAAGGAATCCTTGGCTTTATCAAAGGCTCCTTTTGATGGATAAAAAAGAGCGCTTTTTAAATTATGGTTTAGGGATAAACAGAATAAAGAAGCCTTTTGCCAATGTAGGCCAGGTTAGGGTCTATAGCTTTTTAAATACCAATTTATTTAAAATAGTACTTCCGGGGAGAAAAAAATTTCCTAAATTAAAAGCAGATAAATCTCAATAAAATGTTTTGTTTGGTTTTTTACAATATTTTATAAATCGTGTAGGAGGTTTATATGAAATTAGAGGAAGTAAAGCAAATATTAAATGCAGAGGTATTGGTAGGAGAAGACCGTTTGGACAGAGAAGTTTTGTTAGCTTGTGGCTCAGATTTAATGAGCGATGTTTTAGCATTTGTTAAAGAAAAAGTATTACTTCTTACTGGACTGACGAATCCGCAAGTGATTAGAACAGCTGAGATGATGGATATTAAAGCAATTGTTTTTGTACGGGGTAAACAACCAGATCCAGAAACCATTCAATTAGCAGAAAAGAAAAATATCGTTATTTTAAAGACTAAATATCCTCTTTATATAGCATGTGGCTTGTTATATAGCAACGGATTAACAGGCGATGAAAAAAAACAGGAGGAAGGGTATGAAGTTAAATTTTGAAGTAGATGGTGATGATTTCTTATTAGCAGGAGAAGCATCCAGTCAGGTAAAAAAGGTATTAAAGCAATTAGGGGTTGCTTCTGATATCATCCGAAGAATTGCTATAGCAATGTATGAAGCAGAAATTAATATGGTTCTTCATGCCAATGGAGGAATGGTGGATGTCGATATCTCACCGGAAAAAATTTATATTGTATTTCAAGATACCGGCCCGGGAATAGAAGATATTGAATTAGCGATGCAGGAAGGATATTCCACGGCATCGGATAAAATAAGAGAATTAGGTTTTGGGGCAGGTATGGGTCTGCCAAATATGAAACGATACAGTGATGATTTGAAAATAACATCTGAACTAGGGAAGGGAACTAAGGTGGAGATAATAGTTTATTTAAACAGAGAAGGTGATTAAATGATAGAATATTTACATTCCGTAACGCTGCAGGAAGATAAATGTGTAGGTTGTACGGATTGTATTAAACGGTGTCCTACTGAAGCCATAAGGGTAAGGCATGGGAAAGCAAAAATTATTGATGAAAGATGTATTGATTGCGGACTTTGTATAAAAGTTTGCAGAAACCGTGCCAAAAAAGCCATGACGGATAAGTTGGACTGTTTATCTGAATATAAATACAAAGTGGCCATTCCAGCGCCTACTTTATATGCCCAGTTTAAAGATATTTATGATGTCAATGTCATTTTAACAGGGTTAAAGCAACTAGGCTTTGATGAGGTCTTTGAAGTTTCAAGAGCTGCAGAAATTGTTACGGAGGAATCAAAAAAATTATTAAAGAGTTCAAATTTAAAAAAACCTGTAATATCCTCGGCTTGTCCTGTCATCATCCGCTTAATTCAGATAAGATTTCCTGAATTAATTGAACATATTCTTCCAGTCATATCTCCTATGGAGGTCGCTGCCCGAATTGTAAAAAATGATTTAATTAAAAGAGGAATAGATGAAAAAGACATCGGGGTGTTTTTTATTAGTCCATGTGCTGCAAAAGCAACGAATGCGAGAAATCCAATAGGTATTGAAAAATCGCATGTCGATAAGGTCCTTTCGATTAAGGAAGTTTATAAGAAGCTGGCAGGTACCCTAAAGAGACTGGATAAGATTGAAAACCTTAGAACAAGTTCTTATGATGGAATAAGATGGGCAATGTCCGGCGGAGAAGGTAAAGGACTGGAAATTGATAATTTTATTGCCGTTGATGGTATCGAAAATGTGATTAAAGTCCTGGAAGAAGTTGAAAATGGCAAGCTTGTTAATGTTGATTTTATAGAAGGTCTGGCATGTACAGGCGGTTGTCTGGGCGGACCATTAACCGTTGAAAATAGTTTTGTTGCTAAAAACAAGCTTAAAAAAGTTTTGAAAAATACTCTGGAAGAAAAAGCAGGAGATTGTGCGAATTTACATACTGAAGACATTACTTTATTCTGGAATAAAGAAGTTCTCTCCAAGCCTGTCATGAGTTTGGACGAAGATATGAATATTGCTATCAAAAAAATGGAGGAATTAGAAAGAATCTATGAACAACTTCCTCAGATTGATTGTGGTTCTTGCGGGGCGCCCAACTGCTGGGCATTGGCAGAGGATATTGTTAGAAATAATGCCAATATTGAAGATTGTATATTTATGTTAAGAAAAAAAGTCAGGGAAATGGCTGAGGATATGGTGGCTTTAGCTCAGAAGATACCAGCTTCATTAAATAATAAGGATTTTTAGAAAGAGGGGTATTGGATGAAAGTAAAAGATATCTGTGAAAAACTAGATCTGTCTGTTGTGGCGGGGGAAACAGCCTTAGAAAATGAAATATCGACGGTTTATGTGGGAGATTTGCTTAGCTGGGTGATGGCCCATGCAAAAGCATCTTCCATCTGGATTACGATACAAAGTCATGTGAATATTGTGGCAGTTGCTTCTTTATTAAATTTATCCTGCATTATTGTGGCTGAAGGGGCAAAAGTGGATGAAGAAACTGTTGAAAAAGCTAATAATGAAGAAATTCCTATTTTAACAACCAATAAGGATGCTTATTGTTTAATTAAAGAATTGATTCATTTAGGAATAGAATAAGAGGACAAGCCATGAAATATTATTATGACTTTCATATTCATACAGCTCTTTCTCCATGTGGGGATGAAGATATGACGCCTAATAATATTGTTAATATGGCCTTATTAAAAGAATTGGACATGATTGCAATTACAGATCATAATAGTTGTGAAAATGTTGAAGCAGTCATGAAGGTAGCCCAGGGTACCAATCTTTTAGTAATACCTGGTATGGAGATAGAAAGCAGTGAAGAAGTACATATGATATGTTTATTCCCAAGTCTTGAGGCAGCAAAGGCAATGCAGGAAATCGTATACAACAGCCTGCCTCCTTTAAAAAACAGGACAGACATCTTTGGAAAACAGCTTATTCTTAACGAATATGACGACGTGATTGGAGAAAATGACAGGTTACTTCTGACCGCTACTTCATTAAGTGTCTATGACTTGGTAAAAGAAGTGGAACGCCAAAGTGGAGTGGTCTATCCTGCACATATTGACAGAAAATCTTACAGCATTATATCCAATTTGGGCTGGATACCTGAAGATTTAGGGGTTAAGACCATCGAAATTTCCAGATATGCTGAATTTGACAAATATATATCAGAATACTCGACTTTTAATTTGATTCAATCTTCAGATGCACATTATTTACAAGATATATCAGAAAGAGAGCATTTTATTGAATTAGCGGAAAAATCGCCTGCCAAAGTTATTGAGTACCTGAATAAGAGATAATGGAAAAAAATTATTATTCATGTTATTATATTGACAATGTGATTATATCTATGTTATTTTTAAGTTATATTGTATACATTAAACTTGTTTAAAAATCACTTCGTATCAAAATGATTTCGAAGTTTGATTCTTATATTATCAATTATACAATTATATGAAAGGGGAAGGGAAATGGCTAATTGCGAAACTTGCAAAAATAAGCTGTCAGAGAGCTGTTTTCGTGAATTAGAAGCATTTATTGATGGTTTAGAAGACAAAAACGGAGCTGTTATTTCTGTATTACACAAAGCTCAAGAAATATTTGGGTATCTTCCAAGGGAAGTGCAGCAATTTGTTGCTAAAAAATTAGAAATTCCAGTATCAAAAGTTTATGGTATTGTAAGTTTTTATTCATTCTTTACAATGGTTCCTAAAGGAGAACATCCCATTTCTGTTTGTATGGGTACAGCATGTTACGTTAGAGGAGCAGAAAAGGTATTAGATGAAATAAAAAGAACGCTCAATATTGAAGTTGGTGAGACAACACCAGACGGTAAGTTTTCTCTTGATGCATTGCGCTGTGTAGGAGCTTGCGGATTAGCACCAGTTGTTTTAGTTGGTGATAAAGTATATGGCCGGGTTACTCCTGATCAGGTTAAATCCATTCTAAAAGAATATGAATAATAAAATTATAGGAGGAGAAGCATGGGTAAGATTAAGTCTTTAGAAGAATTAAAACAATTGCGGGAACAATATAAATCTAAAGTAGACATAAGAGAAAAAGGCGACCAAATGGAAAAAATGATTCTGGTCCGTGTAGCTATGGCAACTTGCGGTATTGCGTCAGGAGCTAGAGACGTTATGGATGCTTTTATTGATGAAGTAGCAAACAGAAAGTTAGATAATGTTGTGGTATCTCAAACCGGCTGCATGGGCTATTGTTATGCAGAGCCAACAGTAGAAGTAACCATTCCTGGAAAAGAACCAGTTGTATTTGGTGAAGTAAATAAAGACAGGGTAAAAGAAATAGTAGATAAATATATCATTCATGGGGAATTATTAGATGGCATTATACCAGTCACACATAAAACGGTAGACGATTAATTGTAAAAGGAGGCTTTTCGGAATGTCCAGATATAAAATGCATGTGTTAGTATGCGGAGGAACAGGCTGTGTTTCTTCTAATTCTATACAGATTGTTGAAAATTTAAAGAAGTATTTAAAAGAAAATGGTATTGAAGACGAAGTACAGGTTTTAAAAACAGGTTGTTTTGGCTTTTGTGAAAAAGGACCTATTGTAAAAATTCTTCCTGACAACACCTTCTATGTACAAGTTAAGCCTGAAGATGCAGAAATAATTGTAAAAGAACACTTGATTAAAGGAAGAAAAGTTGAAAGATTATTATATAAAGAGCCTAATACACAGACAGCTATTGATGATTCTAAGCATATGGATTTCTATAAAAAGCAAATGCGTGTAGCGCTTAGAAACTGTGGTTTTATTGATCCTGATAATATTGAAGAATACATTGCAAGAGACGGTTATCAGGCTCTTGGAAAAGCTTTAACAGAAATGACTCCGGAACAAGTAATTGAAGAAGTTAAAAAGTCTGGTTTAAGAGGCCGTGGAGGCGGTGGCTTCCCAACAGGTCTTAAATGGGAGTTTGCTTATAAAAACAAAAGCGATCAAAAATATGTGGTTTGTAATGCCGACGAGGGAGACCCCGGTGCATTTATGGACCGTTCCATCTTAGAAGGAGACCCTCACTCTATTGTTGAAGCTATGGCAATTTGCGGTTATGCTATTGGTGCCAATAAAGGTTTAGTATATATCCGTGCGGAATATCCTCTGGCTGTAAAACGTCTTAAAAAAGCAATTGAAGATGCAAGAGAATACGGTTTACTTGGTAAGAATATTTTAGATACTGGTTTTGATTTTGATATAGAAATTAAGTACGGAGCAGGTGCCTTTGTCTGCGGTGAAGAAACAGCTCTTATTCATTCTATGGAAGGTGAAAGAGGCGAACCTACAACAAAACCACCTTTCCCTGCAGAATCTGGTTATTGGGGTAAACCTACTAATGTAAATAACGTTGAAACCTTTGCAAATATTCCTGTAATTCTATTAAAGGGAGCAGATTGGTTCTCATCTATTGGTACTGAAAAATCAAAAGGTACGAAAGTATTTGCTTTGGCTGGTAAGATTAATAATGTTGGTCTTATCGAAGTTCCAATGGGTACAACTTTAAGAGAAGTTATATTTGATATCGGTGGCGGTATTAAAGGCGGTAAGAAATTTAAGGCCGTTCAAACCGGAGGACCTTCAGGCGGCTGTCTGACTGAAAAAGATTTAGATACACCTATTGATTTTGATAACTTAGTTGCTAAAGGTTCCATGATGGGTTCTGGTGGTATGATTGTTATGGATGAAGATGATTGTATGCCCAGCGTTGCAAAATTCTATCTGGAATTTACCGAAGATGAATCCTGTGGTAAATGTACGCCATGTAGAATTGGTACAAAACGCTTGTCTGAGTTATTAGATAAGATTACTAAAGGTCAGGGAACCATGGAAGATCTTGAAATGTTGAAAACTTTAAGTGAAACCATTAAAGATACCGCATTGTGTGGTTTAGGACAAACTGCACCTAATCCTGTTCTTTCAACCATAGATACATTCTGGGATGAATATGTTGCCCATGTTAAAGAACACCGATGTCCTGCCGGACAATGTTCAGCTCTGCTTCAATATTTTATTCTTGAAGAAAAATGTATCGGATGTACAGCTTGTTCCAGAGTATGTCCGGTTGGAGCAATTTCTGGTAAAGTGAAATCAACGCATGTCATTGATCAGGATAAATGTATTAAATGTGGTGCTTGCTACGAAAAATGTAAGTTTAGTGCAATCATCAAGAAATAATAGTAAAGGAGTGTAAAACCAATGTCAGATGTTAAAGTTACAATTGATGGTAAAGAGGTTGAAGTTCCTAAGGGAAGTACGGTTTTACAAGCAGCTCACAAAATTGGGATAGATATACCTACTTTATGCCATCTTGATTTACATGATATAAAGATGGTTAATAAAGCAGCTTCTTGTAGAATTTGCGTGGTTGAAGTAGAAGGCAGAAGAAATTTAGCTCCTGCCTGTGCAACACCCGTATTTGATGGCATGGTCGTAAGAACCAATACTATCCGTGTATTAAATGCCAGAAGAATCGTATTAGAATTGTTACTGTCTGACCATCCAAAAGATTGTTTAGTGTGCTCAAAATCTGGTAACTGCGAATTACAAGATTTAGCTGAAAGATTTGGATTAAGAAAAGTAAGGTTTGAAGGCGCACAATCCACTTATAGAAAAGATTATTCTAAAACCATTATCCGTGATATGGATAAATGTATTATGTGCAGACGCTGTGAGACCATGTGTAATGATGTTCAAACCGTTGGAGCTTTATCAGGTATTAACAGAGGATTTAATGCTGTAGTGGCTCCAGCCTTTGAAGTGAATTTAGAAGATTCTGTATGTACTCATTGTGGACAATGTGTTGCTGTTTGTCCTGTTGGAGCACTTCATGAAGAAAATATGACCTGGTCTGTTGTGCAGGCTTTAGCTGATCCAGATAAGGTTGTTATTGTGCAAACAGCACCTGCTGTAAGAGCAGCATTAGGAGAAGAATTTGGTCTTGAACCAGGAACCTTAGTAACAGGTAGAATGGTAGCTGCTCTTAGAAGATTAGGTTTTGATTATGTATTTGATACCGATTTTGCAGCAGACTTAACCATTATGGAAGAGGGAGCAGAATTATTAGACCGTATTAAGAGATATTTAGATGGAGACAAGACTGTAAAACTTCCAATCCTGACATCTTGTTGTCCTGGCTGGGTAAACTTCATTGAAAGCCAATTCCAGGACTTATTAGACGTACCTTCCAGTGCGAAGTCTCCACAACAGATGTTTGGTTCTATTGCTAAATCTTATTTTGCTGAAAAATTAGGCATCCCCAGAGAAAAAATGGTTGTCGTTTCAGTAATGCCTTGTCTGGCTAAAAAATATGAAGCTTCCAGAGAAGAATTCTCAGTGGATGGAAATCCTGATGTTGATATTTCAATTTCTACAAGAGAATTGGCTCATTTAATTAAGAAAGCGAATATAAATTTTAATGAATTAGAAGATGAAGAATTTGATTTACCATTAGGTGAATCAACTGGTGCGGCAGTCATTTTTGGTACGACTGGTGGTGTTATTGAAGCAGCAACCAGAACAGCTTATGAATTATATACAGGAGAAACCCTTGAAAAAGTTGATTTTCAACAATTAAGAGGTATGGAAGGTGTACGCGTAGCAACGGTTAAAATGGGAAATTTAGACCTTAATATTGGTATTGCTCATGGTTTAGGAAATGCACGAAAACTTTTAGAAGAAGTGAAATCCGGAAATCCACGAAATCTTCATGCAATCGAAATTATGGCTTGTCCTGGAGGATGTATTGGTGGTGGTGGACAGCCTTATCATCACGGAAATATGGAAATCATTAAAAAACGTGCAGAGGCAATTTACCGTGAAGATGCCGGAAAACCAATCAGAAAATCCCATGAAAACCCTGTTATCAAAGAATTGTATGAAACTTATTTAGGACATCCGATGAGTGAAAGAGCACATCATCTTCTTCACACAAAGTACACTCCAAAGGATAGAGTTTAATTATCAAAAAACTTCCGCCTAAGGCGGAAGTTTTTAAATAATAAGGAGGAAAGAGATGGCAGTTCTTAGACCTTTTAAAGCATTTCGCCCTAAAGAAGATTTAGTTCATAAAGTAGCAGCTTTGCCTTATGATGTCATGAGCAGTGATGAAGCCAGAAAAATGGTTATTGGTAATCCCTATTCTTTTTTACATGTTGATAAAGCAGAGATTGATTTAGATCCTTCTATTGATTTATATGACAAAAGGGTCTATGAAAAGGCAAGGGACAATTTGAATAAAATGATTCAGGAAGGCATTTATCTTATGGACGAGAAGCCTTGCTATTATATCTATAAATTAGTTATGGAAGGCAGGGCACAGATTGGAATTGTCGGATGTACTTCAATAGACGATTATGTAAATAATGTTATAAAAAAGCATGAATTGACCAGGGAAGATAAAGAGCAGGACCGCATTAATCATGTGGACTATTGTAATGCGAATACAGGTCCTATCTTTTTAACTTACCGTTCAAAAAAAGAAATTAATCAGCTGGTAGATAACTGGATGAACAATCATGAAGCGGTTTATGATTTTTCAGCAGAAGAGCAGGTCAGACAGATGGTTTGGGTTATTGATGACCCCAAAGTAATAGAAGCTATCAGTCATTACTTTAGTGAAATTAATTGCTTATATATTGCGGACGGTCATCATCGTGCGGCTTCAGCAGTAAAAGTAGGCTTAAAAAGAAGAAAAGAAGCTGGCAGCTTTACAGGAGAAGAAGAGTTTAATTTCTTTTTGGCTGTTTTATTCCCGGATGAGCAACTTCATATCATGGAATACAACAGAGTGGTAAAAGATTTAAACGGCCTTAGCGAAGAAGAATTCTTTGACCGTATCCGTGAAAAGTTTATCGTTGAAAAAATAGAAGACAATCAGGCTTACAAACCAAAAGCAAAGCATGAATTTGGCATGTATATCAATAAAAGCTGGTATCGACTGATAGCAAAAGAAGGCAGCTTTAATCAGGAAGACCCTGTGGAAAGGCTGGATGTATCCATTTTGCAGGACAATTTACTAGCGCCTGTTCTTGGAATAAAAGATCCAAGAACCGATAACAGAATAGATTTTATAGGAGGCATTCGGGGATTAAAAGAATTGGAAAGAAGAGCTGATACAGATATGAAGCTTGCTTTTTCCATGTATCCTACCAGTATTGAAGATTTAATGGACATAGCCGACGCTGGTAAAATTATGCCGCCTAAATCGACCTGGTTTGAACCAAAACTTAGAAGTGGTATTTTTATTCATTCTCTTGAATAGTAATTTAAAAAAGCTAGGACTTCCTAGCTTTTTTTATTCTATATTTTCTTCTATTAAAGAGATGATTTGGGCTTTGGAATGATTATCGATATAAATGGAAATCATAATATTTTTAGAAAGGCTATCTTCACTATCGTCAGATAAATAGCGATAATCAACCTGACCTTTTATGGTGTAAATGTTACTATCCCCTTTGGTAATGGAATGAATATCAGAACGAAAGCTTCCTGTGATTTGTAATTTTTCTTCTTTTCTCATGTCATTTAATTCCTCAGAAGTAAGAATGACATGGTTCATACTAAAGCCTGTATCCGGAATATATTGAGCTAATAAGGCCGGCCAGTCTTCGTTGTTGTTTCTATAATCATAATTATATATAAGATTTGCAAAATCATTAGCCATAATCAGTAATTTTTCAGGGGAATAAGGTTCATAAGCATATAAGACTTCTCCATTTTTAATGATTTTTATGTCAGAATCTTTAGTGACATACTTGGTAATAAAGGCACTGGCATTGGCATCATTTTCAAAAACTTGTGTTAATTTCTGGTTTATGTATACTTCTGTGTTATATACAGATTTTAAATTAAGGGCCTCGCGGGCAAAAAGCAGGCCTAAAGCTTTGGCCGGTTTATATATTTCATCGAAATTCTTTTCTGAATAAGGATTTGTAGCAAATTCCATGGTAAAGCCGGGTTTCTTTAATTCTTCTATGGTCCAGTCGGTATAGCCTGCATAACTTTCAAAATAACCTTTATAATTTAGCGAAGGATATGCTTTAAATCCTGTTAAGTTTGCAATCTTTTTTGAGATATTCAGAGATTGTTCATAAAGCGTCCCCGTTTGGTTTTTATACCAGTAAAAAATTTTTCCCTGGGTATGGTATGCTACATGAATCATAAAAGGATTTTCAATGGATAGCTGATAAATGGCTTGTGCCTCAGGTTCGCTTAAAGGTTCAGGTCCCTTATAATATGCATCTGCGGGTTTGCCCGGATCGTATTTAAGGTTTTTGTTCCAACCGGAATTCCATTGCCTGTTTAAATCAACCCCCCTTATATTCGCTTTCCATCGGTTTGAAGTATGATTCCAGCCTGTTTGGGGAGAATGGTAAATGGAATCAATATTACTTTTTAATAGTGGGTCCCTGATACTGGCTTTTCCTGATATTGTGTAATCGACACCGTCAGGATTGACCATAGGAACATAATAAATGGTTACCTGGTCTAATAATTCTTTTACATTGTAGCCACTGATGCTGCTGTTATTTCTATAAGCATTACAATAATCTTCAATATTTTTCAAAATGATATTGGTGGTAATTCTTTCTCTGGCATGCATGCTGCCATTAATATGAATCAGGGTATCGCCTTTCCCTAATTTTACGAGAACAATATCTCTGTTATCCAGTGATTTTCCAATTATTTCCATTTCGATTAAATCTTCAAATTGATTTTCTAATCGCTTTAGATATTCCATCATTTGGGAATAGCTAATCGCCTGATAAGGATTGACAATATTTGTTGCTGAAGCATTTACTCCATACACTGGCGAGCAATAAAAACAAGTTAAAACAACAGCTAATAAAAAGGTAAAAAATTTATTTTTCATAATATCAGATGACCTCCAAATGGTTGTTCTATAGTATGAATAAATAATCATTAATGATATATAATAATAATGCAAGATTCTACAAACTTATTCATATTCTATCCACATTATACATTTTATGAAAGGAGATTACAATAATGATTATTAATAAATTCACTGCAGGCATGATGATAGGTGGCATAGCGGGTGCGATGGGATTTAAAATGATGAATTCAAGCAGAAGAGAAAGAAAAAAAATGATGAAGAGCGGAAGAAAACTCATTGAAAGAGCCGGAGAGATTTTTGAGGAATTAAGGTAATTTTAAAATTCAGGATGTGTTAATCACATCCTTTTTTTATTCTCAAAAAAGACTTCTATAAATTACAAGCCGACGGATTTAGATTAATAAAGTGGATATGTTGACAAAGTTCTTTTGATTTCTTATAATTTTTACATGGTTATATATAAAGAGAAAACCTCAATCCCTTGGGATGAGGTTTTTTAAATGTTTTTAGGGGGGAAATAGAATGAAAAAAATAGCTTTTGTTTTTCTCTCGCTTTCTGTTATTTTATTAAGCATGTATTCATATAAATTATTGAATGAAATCTCAGCAAGAAATGTGTATCATGAAGAAGACAGTACAGGAAAGATATCAAAAACAGAAGGAAATAATGAAACAGAAGGAGAGCAGGTAGTGGACAGGAAAACTAAAATCATTGAAGATAGCGATTTGGAAGCTGTTTTTGATTATTTTAGGCGTCAAAAGGATCATAGTTTAATATTAGTCAATAAATGGAATCTTTTGTCTGAGAATTATCAACCAACGGATATAAAGGATGCTGCAGGCATTGTTCCTTCAACCAAGGAACAGATGTTGTTACAAAAAGAGGCATATGAAGCCTTAATTACGATGTTTAATGGAGCAAAAAATGAAGGGATAGAAGGTCTCTTTGTGGTTAGCGGATACAGACCTTATAGTTATCAAAGTCAGCTTTATAATGCTAAAGTCAATGCTTTTTCCAGTCAATATGATTTGGAAACTGCCAAAGAAAAGGCTTCTGAGATTGTGGCAATTCCGGGGACCAGTGAGCATCAAACTGGTCTGGCAATAGATTTTTCTTCTGCAGAGTTATTAAAAACAGCAGACCCTTTAGTAGAAGAATTTAAAAATACCCCTCAGGGGGAGTGGCTATATAATAATAGCTGGAAGTATGGTTTTGTACTGCGCTATTTGCCTGAAAAAAAAGAAATTACGGGAATTATTTCAGAACCCTGGCATTTTCGTTATGTGGGGATTCCCCATGCACAATATATGACCCTTAATCATTTATGTCTTGAAGAATATATTGAGCATGTTAAAGAAGAGAAAGTGGTTATTTTTGAAGATTATTTTGGAAATAAATATTTAATAGGCTTTGTTCAAAAGGAAAATCATGATATACTACTCAGTGAAGAATTTAGTTTGGAAAAAGTAATGAATGTTTCTGAAATAGGTGAAGAAGAATACATTATTACTTTAAAACTTTAAATATACATTAGAAAGGAATCTGGTGAAAGAAAAATGAAGTTCTTGGGCGTAAACGAGATAAGGGAAAAATTCTTATCTTTCTTCGAAAGTAAAGATCATTTAAGAATGGAAAGTTTTTCTTTAATTCCTCAAAACGATAAAAGTTTATTATTAATTAATGCCGGTATGGCACCTTTAAAAGCTTATTTTACTGGGCAGGAAAAACCACCTAAAAAAAGAGTGACAACTTGCCAAAAATGTATTCGTACCGGTGATATCGAAAATGTCGGTAAGACTTCCAGACATGCAACCTTTTTTGAAATGTTAGGGAACTTTTCATTTGGGGATTATTTTAAAAAAGAAGTGATTCCCTGGGCATGGGAATTTGTAACGCAAGTTTTAGAAATTCCTGAAGAAAGACTCTATGTTTCAGTTTATGAAGAAGATGATGAAGCCTATGATATATGGCATAAAAGCGTCGGTTTATCTGCTGAACGAATTGTCAGACTTGGAAAAGAAGATAACTTTTGGGAAATTGGTGTAGGTCCCTGTGGACCGTGTTCGGAAATATATTTTGACCGGGGAGAAGAATTTGGCTGCGGCAGACCTGATTGTGCTCCTGGCTGCGATTGTGACCGTTTTGTAGAAATATGGAATTTAGTATTTACCCAGTTTGATAAGGATGAAGAAGGTAATTATAATCCTCTTCCCAATCCAAATATTGATACGGGTGCAGGTCTGGAAAGAGTTGCAGCAGTAATGCAAGGCGTTACATCTATTTTTGATGTGGATACAGTAAAACATATCAGGGATAAAGTATGTGAAATTGCAAAAGTAAAATATCAAACAGATGCTAAAAAAGATATTTCTATCCGTGTCATTACAGACCATATAAGAGCAGTTACTTTTATGGCTTCTGATGGCATTATTCCATCTAATGAAGGAAGAGGTTATGTCTTCAGAAGATTATTAAGAAGGGCTGTACGTCATGGTAAGTTATTAGGTATTAATAAGCCTTTCTTAGAAGAAATTGCAGTGGCTGTTATTGAAACTTCAAAGGAAGCATATCCGGAATTAGTTGAAAAGAAAGAATATATCTTAAAGGTTCTTTCCGTTGAAGAAGAAAGATTTAATGAAACCATTGACCAGGGTCTGGATATACTGAAAGATTTTATTGCTGAATTGAAAAAATCCAATAATAAAGTTCTTTCAGGTAAAGATTCCTTTAAATTATACGATACCTATGGTTTCCCAATTGATTTGACGATGGAAATTCTTGCTGAAGAAGGCTTAAGTTTGGACGAAGAAGGCTTTAAGAAAGAAATGGAAATTCAAAGAGAAAGAGCCCGACAAGCAAGAGAAGAAACCAGTTATATGGGAGCAGAAGCGACGATTTATACAGAACTTAATAAAGAATGGAAGACAAAATTTGTTGGTTATACTGATTTAACCGTATCTGATGTCATTATTCGTGCAATTATTGTGGACAACCAATTTGTGGAAAAGGCAGAAAAGGGAGCAGAAGTATCTGTAATTGTGGATATTACACCTTTTTATGCTGAAAGTGGTGGACAAGTTGGTGATAAAGGAATCATTAAAAGCAATAATGGACTGATAGAAATATATGATTGTATTAAGGTTACAGGGGATAACTTTGCTCATATTGGTAAAGTTATAGAAGGCACAGTTTCAACAGGTGAAAAGGCAGTTTTAGAAGTTGATAAGGAAAACAGACTGGCAACGGCCAGAAATCACAGTGCGACCCACTTACTTCATAAGGCCTTAAGAGAACTTATTGGAAATCATGTTGAGCAGGCAGGTTCTCATGTTTCACCTGAAAGGCTCCGTTTTGACTTTGTGCATTTTTCAGCTTTGTCTGCTGACGAAATTATGAAGGTTGAAGAAATGGTCAATAAAAAGATACTTGAAAACTTACCAATTGTTATTCAGGAAACAAGTATTGATGAGGCAAGAAAAATGGGTGCTATGGCCTTGTTTGGAGAAAAATATGGCAAAGAAGTCCGGGTTGTTACCATGGGTGACTTTAGTATGGAATTATGTGGTGGAACCCATTTAATGAATACCGCACAAATAGGATTATTTAAGATTATCAGTGAGACTGGCGTTGCAGCAGGAGTAAGAAGAATAGAAGCGTTAACAGGACAAGCTGCTCTTAATTATTACAGGCAGCAGGAAGCGCTTCTTCATGAAGCTGCAAGTTTATTAAAAACAAATCCAAATCAAATTTCAAGACGCATTAAAGATTTATTAAATGAAATCAAAGAAAATCAAAAAGAACTTGAAAAATTAAGAGCAAAAACGGCTGGAGAATTGGTTGGTGATATTTTATCCAGGAAAAAAGATGTTGAAGGTATTCCTTTAATTACTGCAAGACTGGATGATTTAGACATGGCAGCGCTTAGAAATATGGGAGACAATTTGAAAAATAAAATGGGCTCTGGCCTGATTGTACTGGCTTCTGGTAAAGATAGTAAAGTAAGTTTTGTGGTAATGGCAACAGAAGATTTAGTTAAGAAAGGTGTTCATGCAGGAAATTTAATCAGAGAAATTGCTCAGATTGCCGGAGGCAGTGGAGGTGGCCGTCCTAACATGGCTCAGGCTGGTGGAAAAGATCTTTCTAAGATTGATGAAGCCCTCAATCGTACAGAAGAAATATTAAAAAAACAGTTAAATTAAACTGAACTAAACGGCATTTAATGCCGTTTTTTTCTTTGAAAAGATGACAATTATTGGTTATAATTGAATTAGGGAATTGAAAAGTCAAAAAAGAATGGAGCTGTGCGCCAATGAAAAGACCCCTGCTGGTATTTTGTGTGATTTTTTGTTTTTGTCTGACGGCTTGTAATATAAAAATAAATTTAAAAGAAACGAATGACGAAAAGCTTGTCATGGCAGCTAATTTTAATGAAGAGGAAGTTATTGAAGAAGAAAAACAGCTTTATACAGTAAAGATGAGAGTCGTAGGCGATATTATGACCCATGATGAACAACTGGATGTGGCTTATGATAAAAATAACCAGACTTATCATTTTGATAAGCAATTTGAATTAATAAAGCAGTATTTATCTGAGGCAGATATAACCATTGGCAATTTAGAATCTACTTTTGGCGGACCCCAAAGAGCATATACAGGCTATCCCCAGTTTAATACGCCGGATTCCCTGGCTCAAAGCTTAAAAGATGCTGGTTTTGATCTTCTTACGACAGCGAATAATCATTCTATGGACAATTCATCAGAGGGGGTTATAAGGACTCTGGAGGTGCTTGATCAGGTTGGTATTGAACATATTGGAACTTATGCAAGTCAGGAAGCAAGTGAGACGATTAAAATTAAAATCATAAATAATATTTCCTTTGCCTTTTTGTCTTATACTTATGGGACCAACGGTATATCTGTACCAAAAGATAAGCCTTATTTGATTCATTTAATTGATCTGGAAGAAATGAAAAAAGATATAGAAAAAGCCGAAGAATTATCTCCTGATTTTATCGTTGTTTTTCTTCATTTTGGGAATGAATATGAAAGATACCCAAACAAAGAGCAAAAATATATTGTGGATGAATTATTTAATGCCGGAGCAGATATTATTTTAGGCAGCCATCCTCACGTCATTCAGCCAATGGAAACCAGGACCATTACAAGAGCTGACGGCAGTGAAGAAGAGGTATTTGTAATTTATTCTTTAGGCAATTTCATTTCTTCCCAAAGAAGCCCTAAAGACCCGCCAAGGGATGCTGGAATAATTTTAAATATTGATTTTGAAAAGTCTGGGAATGAAAAGGCAAGAATAAAAAACATTTCTTTTATGCCTACCTGGGTTCAGTATAGTACAGTTAAAGTAAGAGGAATAATAAGAGTCGTAAGCTGTACGGCACCAGAGGAAGAATTAAAGAAACATTTACTAGATTTTGAAATAAAAAGATTAAAAGAGACCAAAGAATATACCTTAAAGCATTTATTAGGCGATAAAGAGAGAAAATTAGAAGGAGATTTTTACATTTATAATTCTTATTAGTTATTGACGAAAGCTTATGGATTGTGTATAATTGGTACAGTGCTTTAATCTTTTCTCCGTATGTATATATGCTAAAGCACAACCTCGCAGCCGGAGGGAGGGGAATTAATGTCAGAGGTTACTGTTAGGGAAAATGAATCCTTGGATAGCGCTTTACGTCGTTTTAAAAGAAACTGTGCTAAAGCCGGTATCATGCAAGAGATTCGTAAAAGAGAACATTATGAAAAACCAAGTGTAAGACGTAAAAAGAAATCAGAAGCTGCTAGGAAGAAAAACAGACATTATTAATTGATAAATATATGGACGATTTATTCTGCCATATAGATTGATAGTAATCCAGCAGATAATAAATGAATTTAATAAATAAAATTTAAAATAAGTTGCGTATTGACGCAGCTTATTTTGTTTTTATGAGAAAATCCCTTCATCATATATTAATATGTCTTAAAATACTTTTTTTGGCATATTAATTAAGGAGAGGGAGGGACAATTTTTATGAAAAATAAAAAGACAAAAAAACAAAAAAAAGAAGAACTTGTTCAGCCAGTCAGTTTGAAAGAAAAAGTAACCAGTATGCTTGAGCTCCCTAAAGAAGTTGTTATGGATTATCCAGTCATTTCAATGGTTGGAAATGAAGAATTACATATAGAAAATTATAAAGGTATCCTGGAATATGATACTGAAAGAATAAGAATATGTACGACCCATGGAATTATTAAAGTTGAAGGAAGGTCTTTATTATTAAAGACCATGACTATGGAAGAAATTTTAATAAAAGGTATCATTATAAAAATTGAATTTTTATTATAATTAAGCGATATAATGTTTATTAATAAAATTGGGGGGCCTTTATGTTTTTATCTGTATGGAATTATTTAAGAGGCTATGTTACTATAGAGTTATCTGGTTTTTCAGTTGAGAGATTTATGAATTTAGCATCTCATAAGGGAATATATTTATGGGATATTAAAAAATACAAAAGTAAAATCCAGATGAAAGTAAGCATAAAGGGCTTCAAATTACTAAAGAGCTGTGCGAAAAAAACCAAATGTAAAATTGTTATTGTAGAAAAGAAAGGCTGCCCTTTTTTTATTCATAAGTATAGAAAGCGAAAAGTGATGGCAGCAGGTGTGCTGATTTTTTTTGGACTCTTATATTTTTTATCGTCATTTATCTGGCTGATTGAAATTAAAGGTAATGAAAGAATAGATACTGAGGAATTGATAAAGGCCTTAGAAAATTATGGCGTAAAAACGGGTGTATTGAAGATGAAAGTCAATGCAGATGAAGTAGAAGGCTTTTTAAGGGACAGTTTTCCTGATATTGCCTGGACCGCTGCAGAGATTAAAGGAACCAGGCTTACCATTGAACTGACGGAAACAGTGGAAAAACCTTTAATTGTAGACAGAACAACACCTTGTAATCTCGTTGCCCAGAGGACAGGATTGATTGTAAGCGTTACTACACGCGCAGGAACACCAAAGGTAAAAGCTAATGATGTGGTAAAAAAAGGAGATTTACTGGTCAGTGGAGAAATTATCATAAAAGATGATGAAGAAGGAACATTAAAAAAATATGTTCATGCAGATGCAGATGTTCTTGCAAAAACCCGCTATGAGTTAAGTTTTGACCAGCCTTTATATTACATGGAAAAACAATATACAAATAATATTAAAAAGCAGCATGCGATTAAAATTTTCGATAAGGAACTTAAATTATATAATAAAGAAATCGATTATAGTCATTATGATAAAATAATCGATCAGAAGCAGTTATCTCTAAGTAAGTATTTTGTTTTACCCCTTTATAAGATAACTTACGAATACCGGGAATATACTCCCGTAAAACATAAAAGAACCATTGAAGAGGCTAAGCAATTAGCCGAAGAAGAAATTAGAAAAAAATTGCTGGAAGAAATCTCAGACAGAGGGGAAGTTGTCAGCAGTGAAATAAAATATTATCCAAAAGAAGATTGTTTAAAGGCAAAAGCAGTCTTTACTATTCTGGAACATATTGAAGAAGTTCAAGCCATTAACAGGGAGGAATTTGAAGATGGAGCAAATAGAAAAAACCTTTCAGATACCAACTAATTATATATCTGAGATATTTGGAAAACTGGATGAAAATATTAAGATTATTGAAAGAGCATTTAGAGTTGAAATTATCAATCGTGGAGAGTATATTAAAGTTATAGGAGAAGAAGAAAGTGTTGATAAGGCTCTGCGGACGCTGAATCAGTTGCTTTTACTTGCGCAAAAAAATGAGGAAATTAATATACAAAATATTGAATATATTATTTCTCTGGTGAACGAAAGTATTGAAAAAGAATATGGGGAAGTCAGTTCTGATTTTATTTGTATGACGGTCCATGGAAAGCCTATAAAAAGTAAAACTTTAGGACAAAAGAATTATGTTGATATGATAAGAAATAATACAGTAGTCTTTGGGATTGGACCTGCAGGAACGGGGAAAACTTATTTAGCCATGACTATGGCGATTTCAGCCCTTAAAAATAATGAAGTCAATCGGATTATTTTAACCAGGCCAGCAATAGAAGCCGGAGAAAAATTAGGTTTTTTACCAGGAGATTTGCAAAGTAAAGTGGATCCTTATCTCAGACCTTTATATGATGCCTTATATGAAATAATGGGAGCAGAAGCGTTTTTAAAAAATATGGAAAAGGGTATTATCGAAGTAGCTCCTCTGGCTTATATGAGAGGCCGTACTTTGGATAATTCTTTTATTGTTCTTGATGAAGCACAGAATACAACGCCTGAACAAATGAAAATGTTTTTAACCCGTATTGGTTATGGTTCTAAGGCTGTTATTACTGGTGATGTGACTCAGATTGATTTACCTTCCGGAAAGAAATCTGGTTTAGTTGAGGCTGTAAAGATTCTGAAAAATATTGAAGGTATTGGAATTGCTCTTTTAACGAAAAGAGATGTGGTAAGACATCCATTGGTACAAAGAATTATTCAGGCCTATGAGAAATACGAAAAAAAAACGATGAAAAGGTAGGAGATTTCGTTGAGCAAAAGGCGTTTTATTAAAATTGCTATTGTTTTAATCTCTTTTATATTAACGCTCTCTACAGTTTTAACGGGGGAATACTTTTTTAAAAGTGAAAAAATTGAGCTAGGTTCTGTTGCCACTAAAAGATATATTGCCCCCAGGGAAATAGAAAATACTTATGCCACAGAAAGAAAAAAGGAAGAAGTCCGGAAAAACATTGAACCTTTATATAAAGAGGATTCAAAAGTTAAAGAGGATGCACTTTCTAAATTAGAATTATTATTTACAAAGGTTCAGGAAGCCAGGGTGTATGTGGAGGAAGGAAACGCAGACAATTATTCTTCTAACCCGGAAGGAGATATAATTAATGAAGAAAATCTAGTCCAGGAAGAAGAAAGCAGAGAAGAAAGAATGGAAAGAGCAATAGAATTATTAAAAGCCCAGTCTCCTATTCTTTTACTGGACCAGCAATTCAAAGCGCTAATAGAAATGGAATCAGGAAGTATTAAGGAATTAAAAAACAAGTGTATTGATGTATTGGAATCAACATATGATATGGGTATAAGGGAAGAAACAAAAACCAAGACCATATTGGATGTAAAAAGCCAGTTTGAGACTTTTCATACCAATGAAGAAATCAATAATTTAGGATACGATATTGTTGCTTCCCTGATTCAGCCTAATAATTTCATCGATGAAATTGCTACGAACAAAATGATAGAAGAAAGGCTTAAACAAGTAGAGCCGGTCATGATTCTTCAGGGACAAAAAATTGTTGATGAAGGAGAAATAATAACGGAGGAAATTTACAGCATATTAGACAGTCTCGGCTTTATTCAAAAAGAATTTAAAGAAGAGGCTATCAAGTATGTTGGTGTCGTTTTACTTATTTGTCTGTTGCAAATTTTTATTTATATTTACATATGGTTTTTTAACCGCTCTATCATTCATAGTTTAAGAAAGACACTTTTACTGTTTTCAATATATTGCCTTATTATTCTTATTATCCGCTCCATGACGCCTTTGCATTTTGCATGGATTCCTATACCCATAGCCGGAATGCTTTTAGCGGTTTTAGTGGATGTAAGAATTGGAATTATTATTAATGGTTATCTTGCTATTATTGGGGCTTTAATTAATAAAGAAGGCATAGATTTCCTGATGTTTTTTATTATCGTCGGCACCATTTTTCCTATTCTTGTGACCAATATTTATAAAAGAAGCCGGATTTTATGGATGGGTTTTGTGGCAGGTATAATCAACGGCATTACTTTGATGAGTATTGAATTTTTCTTAATAGGCGAGTATTCTGTGGAGATTATTTATTCGGGTTATTATGGTATATTAAGTGGGATTTTAGCGGTTATCATTACCGCAGGCAGCCTGCCATTCTGGGAAGTTGCTTTTGATTTGGTAACTCCGATTAAACTGATGGAGCTTACCAATCCTGACCAGCATTTGTTAAAAAGACTGTTAATAGAAGCTCCGGGAACTTATCACCACAGTTTAATTGTGGCAAATCTGGCGGAAACGGCTGCAGCGGATATTGGAGCAAACTCCTTGTTAGCCAGGGTTGGGGGCTATTATCATGACATAGGTAAATTGGCTTATCCTCAATATTTCAAAGAAAATCAGATGATGGAAAATCCCCATGATTATTTAGAACCTACGGTAAGTGCAAGTATTCTTAAGCAGCATATTGAGAATGGTCTTAAGATTGCTGCAGAGTATAAACTGCCTAAGCCAGTAAGAAATATCATTGAGCAGCATCATGGGACAAGCAGAATACAATATTTTTATTATAAAGCTTTAAAAGACAGTTCTCCTGATGAAGTCAAAAAAGAAGATTTTACTTATCAGGGTGTGATACCCAAAACGAAGGAAGCAGCAGTGGTTATGCTTGCTGATACGGTTGAAGCAGCCGTGCGTTCCATGGATCCACAAAATAAAAACAAAGAAGAATGTGAAAAATTAATTAGAAAACTTATTAAAGATAAATTAGATGAAGGTCAATTAAATGACAGCGATCTCACCATTAAAGATTTGGAAACCATTGTCCAGGCTTTTATGAAAGTATTTAATGGTATGCATCATGAGAGAGTAAAATATCCTGAGAAAGAGGAGAAGAAAAATGAACATTTTGATAGAAAGCAACGATTTTCAACTAAACGGGAATCTAAAAAGCATAATAAAGGAAGTCATCATACAAGCGCTTGAGGAAGAAGGTTATCCTCTTTCTGTAGAAGTGAGCGTAACTTTTGTTGATAATGAAAGCATCAGAAAGTTAAACAAAGAATACAGGAATATAGACAAAGAAACAGACGTTCTTTCTTTTCCCTTATTAGAATTTGAAGAGTCTGATGAAGAGAAAGATGTAAAAATTCTCCTGGATGATTTGGATGCATATAAAAATCCTGAAAGTGGAGATATAATGTTGGGAGATATTATTATCTCATACGAAAAAGCAAAAGAGCAGGCAGAAGAATATGGTCATTCTTTAGAAAGAGAGATTGGATTTTTAGTAGCTCATAGCATGTTTCACCTGATGGGCTATGATCATATGACAAAAGAAGAAGAAGAAATAATGTGTAAGAAGCAGGAAAAAGTACTTGAATCAATTGGTCTTACAAGATAGTATTTTGACAGCAAAGGAGACCCAAAATGAGAAAGTTAAAAAACTTTCGAGACTCCAAGGGAAAATCCAAATGGTTATTCAATAAAAAAATTCTTAAGAAAAGTTTTTTAGATTTAAGACGCTTATTCTTTTCAGGTCTTGTATCGGTTTTGCCCATAGCGTTTACCTTTTTTTCAATTAGCCTGGTTTTTAATTTTGCAGACAGGTTGCCCAGGAAAATTATAGCCACAATAATAGTCTTTATCTTTTCTCTATTTAATAAAAAGATATCTCTTGAGGAGGCAAATGTTCCTGGTTTAGGGATAATAGCAGCTTTCTTTATTATTATGGTAACAGGCTATATTTCAACGCATTTAATTGGCAGGAGGCTTTTAAAAGCCATAGAAAAATGGCTTTTAAAAATCCCTCTGGTTTCAAATATTTATACTGCTTTCCGGCAGATAATGGATACGATTTTTTTAAAAGAGAAGCATACCTTTAAAAGTGTTGTACTTGTCCAATTTCCTTGTAAAGGAAGCTATAGCATTGGATTTTTGACGGCAAATTCACCTTCTGAAGTTAAAAATTTAAAACAGGAAAGTTTAGTGAATGTCTTTATTCCTACAACTCCTAATCCGACATCAGGCTTTTTACTCATGGTAAAAGAAGAAGATATTTATAAGTTAAATATGTCTGTTGAAGAAGCAATCAAATTCATTGTTTCAGGAGGTATTTTATCTCCTGAATAATATGATAAAGAGGCGTGATAGGATGAATTATGAGGAATTAATCAAAAGAGCCAATGAAGCTAAAGAAAATGCCTATGCCCCTTATTCTAACTTTAAAGTTGGTGCGGCAGTATTAACAGGAACAGGGAAAATATATACAGGCTGTAATATCGAAAATGTTTCCTTTGGTGCAACGAATTGTGCAGAAAGGACGGCAATTTTTAAGGCAGTCTCTGATGGCGAAAAGGCAATTAAAGCAGTGGCTGTTATGAGCAGTTCCGGGGAGTTTACTTATCCTTGCGGAATTTGCAGACAAGTTATCGCCGAGTTTTCTGAAGATGCAAAAATTATCTTAGGAAACAGCAGGGGGGATATAAAAGTTTATTCCCTGGATGAAATTTTACCTTGTGGCTTTACGAAAGAGAACAGCAAAAACTTTGAATAAATAGATTTTGAAATATAAATGAAATATAAATGATACATAAATGAAATGGACATTGATAGAGTATCGTATTAAAATAAACTTAAGTAAAGTCATAGAGGATTCATATAAGTACTTCCCCCCTTGTTAATTCTACAAAAACCCTGCAACAGCAGGGTTTTTGCTTTATCAAAAATTAATAAAATCTTTTTGAATCCATATATTCCTGAAGTAATCTTGCCGTTTCTCCAAATCTTTGGAAGTGAACAATTTCCCTTTCCCTTAAAAATCGCAGAGCATCGGTAACACCTGGGTCATCACTCAGGTTAATCAAGTGTTCATAAGTTGCTCTTGCTTTTTGCTCTGCAGCCATATTTTCATAAATATCTGCAATAGGATCCCCTTTTGCATTAAAGTAGGTGGCTGTAAAAGGTACGCCTGATGCATCATGTGGGTAAGGACTTTTACCATGATTTGCAAAATGGGCTGCAAAGGGTGTTCCTTCAATTTTAGATTCAGGGAGATCTTTTACCAATTGATAAACCATGGTACCAATGATTTCCCAGTGAGCAAGTTCTTCCGTGCCTATATC
>JAAYML010000053.1 GCA_012521395.1 Candidatus Epulonipiscium sp.
ATATTTTTATAAAGTGAAGTTTATTTTCATTCCACCGTCACACTTTTAGCCAGATTTCTTGGTTTGTCTACTTCATTACCTTTCATGACAGCCACATAATAAGCAAAAAGCTGCATGGTTGTTACGGCTACGATTGGTGCCAAAACAGAATCTACATTTGGAATGGTAATAACCGCATCTGCTATTTTGGCAACTTCGTCTGCATTTTTCTCCTGGGCAATAGCCAGCACAACAGCACCTCTTGCTTTGACTTCACGAACATTTCCTATCATTTTTTCAAAAAGCTGTTCCTGAGTTAAGGAAGCAACAACCAAAGTTCCTTCTTCAATAAGGGCAATGGTTCCATGCTTGAGTTCTCCTCCAGCATAGGCTTCCGAATGGATATAGGAAATTTCTTTTAATTTTAAGGAACCTTCCATAGATAGAGCATAATCTAAGCCCCTGCCTATATAGAAAATACTTTTTGCATTAAAATGCTCACTGGCAAATTTTTGTATTTCTTTTTTCTCGTTTAATACACTTGTTATCATATTGGGTAGTTCCTGCAGCTGGCTCAAATAGTTAAGATAACTATGCTGATCAAGAAGACCTTTCCTTTTTGCAAAAGTCAAAGCCAAAAGGTATAAGGCTGCAAGTTGGGTGTTGTATGCCTTTGTTGAAGCGACTGCTATTTCAGGACCCGCCCAGGTATACAACACATCATCTGCTTCTCTTGCAATGGAACTTCCAACTACATTGACAATAGCAAAGGTTAATGAGCCCTTTTTCTTGGCTTCACGCATTGCCATGAGCGTATCAAGAGTCTCACCTGATTGACTGATAACGATGGTGAAATGTTTTTCATTAATAATAGGATCCCTGTATCTGAATTCCGATGCGACTTCTACCTCAACAGGAATTCTTGCAAGCTTTTCGATAATATACTTTCCTACAACTCCTGCGTGATAGGCCGTTCCACAGGCAATAATATGAATCTTTTCGCAGTTATTGATAATCTCATCGGTGATTATCAAGTTATCCAATACTATTTCATTGTCTTTGATTCTGGGACTAATGGTTGCTTTTATAGCCGCAGGTTCTTCAAAGATTTCTTTTATCATAAAATGTTCAAATCCACCTTTTTCGGCTGCTGAAACATCCCAGTCCACGTGGAATACTTCACGCTGCTGTTTTTCTCCCAGCAGGTTATAAATTTCAACCTTGTCACTACTAATACATGCAACTTCCTTTTCTTCGAGAATTAATATATCCCGCGTATATTTCAGGATTGCAGGAATATCCGATGCAATATAATTTTCATTCTGACCAAGGCCTACAATCAATGGACTGTCTTTTTTTGCTGCGACAAACATGTCAGGATTATCAGTAGACAGTACCCCCAGGGCATAAGCTCCTTCTAATTCATTTAAAGTTTTTATAACAGCTTTTATTAAATCACCTTCATAATTATATTCAATGAGGTGGGCAATCACTTCTGTATCTGTTTCCGATTTAAACTGATAGCCCTTAGCCAATAAAAACTCCTTAATTTGAATATAGTTTTCTATAATCCCGTTATGAACGACCGCAATTTTTCCGTTTTTACTTATATGAGGATGTGAATTGATATCACTGGGTTCTCCATGGGTTGCCCAACGGGTATGTCCTATACCAATCGTTCCTTCAAGACTTATGTCCTTTAATTTATCTTCAAGAACAGCAATTCGTCCTTTTGATTTAACAACATTGATTTCTCCACTGTTTAAAATCGCAATACCTGCAGAGTCATAACCTCTGTATTCAAGCTTTTTAAGACCATCTATAAGTATGGGTTTTGCTTTTTTATTTCCAATATAACCAACTATTCCGCACATTTTAACGCTCCTTCATGATTTCTTAATTTTATTAATCTGGCTGAAATATTTGCAGACACACTTTCCAGACCTTAGCTAATATAGCACTCAAAAAATGAGTACACAAAAGTAAGGCCAGAAACTTCAAAAATCTGACATTTCATATTAAACCAGATAAAATTTGATCATTAAATGGGAATATTAAGAAATGCAGAAGGGACCACTTAAATACATTCTGTCCCTGATGTCGCCATCAGGATTTGTAGTATTTATTCGGTGGTGGCACACCGGAGGGTTTCCGCCGAAAACTTCGATCACTGCCCTCTCCTCGTCAACTAAGGATAAGATAATCCTTAGTTCTGGCGCTCTTTATTTACTGTCTTCTTAAATCATACACCTCCTTCCCGACAGTTCCAATCTGCATTCCCTATCTATTATATTCTATAACATTTTTTTTTGCTATAAAATACAAAAGCGCAGAATTATTTTAATCTTTCTTCAACTATTGAAACATAGAAAAGTAAAGAAACCTTTCTTCTGTTTCCTTCTAAAGTTGAAAATTATCGAAAGAAATAAATGTTACATATATTTATTTTTATCAAATTTTTAATAAACCATAATATACTTAGAATATATTGAATTTAATAGATAGCTAATACCTATAATTATCATAAATAGGGAATTATACGGATAACTTTCTAAATATAAATACAGGAGGATAAAAAATGAGTGCTTATAATGAAAGATCTAATCAAAACATTTCTGAGGAAAAATTAAATGAATTCTTTGAAAAGAAAGAAAAGGATATTGACAGAATATTAGGATAACCATTCCATTTAGTTTCTCATTCACTCATTCCATTTTGTCTTGGCGGTTTAGCAGATATGTATATCTATCCTAACGTCATCGAGGGTACTGCATTTACGACAATGGAATTAATTGAATATGTAGATAAAGGTCCCATTCCTAACAGAAATGGCATATATGAGCTTTTAGCTTTTATAAAACTTAAAGTCAATGATCAGGTAATATCTGATAATGATTCTCCTTTTAATAAAATATTGAGACGCTTGTGCAGAATCTTTACAGATATCAGTAACTACTCATATCTAGCAAAGTTAGAACCAGGTGACACATGTGAAATACCTGGTAAAGAAGGAGAAGAAAATATTTGCCTTATTTTTGATGAATACAAAAAGGCTGACCATGCATTTATTATCCATGGGCACCTATTTGGCTTTTTAGTATGTATAGAGATTTTTAGAAGTGAAATGGAATATGCTGTAGCCGCTCGCTTTGCATATTTGCTTCATCCAACCTTATAAGTTAACTTCCAGTTTGATACCAGCCAGATATTATCCTCTTTTACATCAATTAATACCCTCCTTTTATCCTCTTTTAAAACATTACTTTTTTTATCTGATTTATCTTATTAATTGTTCCTTTCTGAATTCCTACCTTCTAGACATTTTGAACTGGACATAATATTATGTAATATATGAATAATTGTTCATATGTTCGTTCTTTACTTTAAAAAAGTATAATGTCCTTTTCTCATACAAGATGAAAAGCTTTATGCCAAAAAAAT
>JAAYML010000054.1 GCA_012521395.1 Candidatus Epulonipiscium sp.
AAATCATTCTATTAGGAGGGAATTTTATGAATATTGGTTTAGTTGCCCATGATGCAAAGAAGAAGCTTATGGAAAACTTAGTCATTGCTTACCGTCACATATTGTCTAAGCATAATCTTTATGCAACAGGCACCACAGGAAGATTAGTGGAGGAGGCAGCCAATGTAACCATTCATAAATATCTTGCTGGTCATTTAGGGGGAGAACAGCAATTGGCAACTCAAATTGCTCATAATCAAATTGATATGGTTATTTTTCTGAGGGATCCTGTATCAAGAAAACTTCATGAGCCAGATGAAGAAAAAATTATGAGATTGTGTGATATTCATAATATTCCGGTTGCAACAAATCTGGCTACAGCAGAACTTCTGATTAAAGCCCTGGAGCGCGGAGATTTAGGATGGAGAGATATTGTTAAATAAATATTTCATAAAAGCCCCTGCTTTGTAATATAATTTATTGTATCCTATTTTGGATTAATTCTAATCCACAGAAAAGATAAAATAGCATAGGAGGGGCTTTATGGAGAAAAAAAGAAATATCTATAGTTACCATGGACGAAGAAACAGCAGGAATCGTAAAAACAACAGTAAAGATATTTTTTTAAATTTTATAATGAAACAATTTGTAGTCAGTGCTTTTTTGTTTTTATTAATTATTATACTTAATTTGCTGCCTTTAAATATTACGATGAACCTGATGCAGCAGATTAATGAAAGAATTTATTATTCAATGACCTGGGATGAAGCAGTTGAAACAGTGAAATATACAGCTTCACGGATACCTAAAGTAAAAAACTGGTTAGAAGCTACGGATGAAACGGAACAACAGAGGAATAGTAAAAGCCAGGAAAGTATTGACAATAACAATGACATGCTTTTGGAGGATTCAGACATAGATACTGAAAATAAGATGGATAGTACAGATCATCTTGAAGATGTTTTTGACAGTAATGAAGATATATTTATAATAGAACCAGACTTGGGGGAGTCTCAGGAGGGAATAATTCCATAAATTTAAGGAGGGAATTAAGAAGCTATAATGAAGAGTGGATTAATCCCGTGGATGGAATTATTACCTCTTTTTTTGGTGAAAGGATCAATCCTGTTTTAGATAAAAAAGAATTTCATGATGGCATTGATATTGCGGCGCCTAAAGATGAGCCTATTGTGGCAGTAAAAAGCGGCATAGTGGTAAAGGTTGGTGTTTCAAATACTTATGGAAATTTTGTTGAATATAAAGTCGAAGGTGGTTATATAATAAAGTATGCCCATTGTAGTGAGATATTTGTAAAAGAAGGTGATTATCTGGAACAAGGTCAAATTATTGCTTCGGTAGGTAATACGGGCTTGGCAACAGGTTATCATCTTCATTATGGTATATCAAAAAAAGGGGATTATATAGATCCAATAGCGTATGTGGAACTGCCAGTTTTGGAAACTTTATTGGAATAATCAAATGAATCATTTGATTATTTTTTTTATGTAATGTATCATATAAAAGATACATTTAAAATGATACAAGCGCAAAATTACTGGAGGAAAATTTATGACAAAGTTAAGAATAGCTGATAAAATTTTAAAACAGGTCGAAAAACCTGCAAGATATATTGGACAGGAAGTGAATAGTGTTATTAAAGATAAAAATAAAGTGGATATCCGCTTTGCTTTTTGTTTTCCCGATGTGTATGAGGTTGGTATGTCTCATTTAGGAATGCAGATTTTATATTATTTTTTAAATAAACGTGAAGATACCTATTGTGAGAGGGTTTTTGCACCATGGACAGACATGGAAGAAAAAATGAGAGAAAATCATATTCATTTATTTGCTTTAGAGTCTCAGGATGAAATCAAAAATTTTGATTTTATTGGTTTTACCCTGCAATATGAAATGTCTTATACGAATATTATTAATTTACTAGATTTAGCAGGAGTTTCTCCATGGAGTAAAGATAGAAAAGAAGATGATCCTATTGTTTGTGCCGGAGGTCCTTGTGCTTATAATCCAGAACCATTGGCAGATTTTATTGACTTTTTTTATATTGGGGAAGGAGAAGCTTCACTAAATCAAGTTTTGGATATTTATAAAGAACATAAAAAGCAGGGAGGTACGAAAGAGGCCTTTTTAGAGAAACTATTGGATATAGAAGGAATTTATGTGCCTCGTTTTTATGAAGTAAAATACAAAGACAATGGCCTTATTGAAAGCTTTACACCTATACACAAAAAAGCTAAAGCAAAAATAAAAAAACAACTTGTAAAGGATTTAGATGACTCATACTATCCTTCAAAAGTTATCTTACCATGGATTCAAACGGTTCACGACAGAGTTAATTTAGAACTTTTCAGAGGTTGTATCCGTGGCTGCCGATTTTGCCATGCAGGTTTTGTTTACCGTCCTGTAAGAGAAAAATCAAAAGAGATTTTGATTGAACAAGGAAAAAAACTATTAAAAAATACAGGTTATGAAGAAATATCCTTATCTTCCCTAAGTACCAGTGATTACAGTGCATTCAAAGAATTTTCAGAAGAATTACTGGAAACTTGTCAAAAGGCTGGGGTCAATATTTCTTTACCTTCTCTTAGAATTGATAAATTTTCAATTGATTTAATGAATAAAATTCAAACTGTAAGAAAGAGCAGCTTAACTTTTGCACCTGAAGCAGGCAGTCAGAGACTCAGGAATGTGATTAATAAAAGAATCACTGAAGAAGATATTTTAAAGGGCTCCCAGTTCGCCTTTGAAGGTGGATGGGATCGGATTAAATTATATTTTATGATTGGGTTGCCAACAGAAAAAGAGGAAGACATTTTGGAAATCAAAGAACTTGCTTATAAAATTCTTGATACTTTTTATAGTATTCCAAAGGAAAAGAGAGCAAGAAATATTAAGATTGTTGTCAGTTCTTCCTGTTTTGTTCCGAAACCTTTTACACCTTTTCAATGGGAACCACAGTGTCGTTATGAAGAATTTATGGACAGGCAGAACTTATTAAAGAAAAGCATAAAGAGAAAAGAAATCCAGTATAATTACCATGATGCTACTATAAGTTCTTTAGAAGGCTTATTATCCCGGGGGGACAGGAGAGTTGGACAAGTCATTTATTATGCCTGGAAATATGGCGCAAAATTTGACAGTTGGACAGAAAAGTTCAATATGGCTGCATGGAAAAAAGCTTTTGAACTGACCAATATTGATCCTGCTTTTTATGCAAACAGAAAAAGAGCCTATGATGAAATTTTGCCCTGGGATCATATTTCCATAGGAGTTAGTAAGGCTTTTTTAATAAAAGAACATCAAAAGGCCTTAGATGAAAAAACAACGCCTAATTGCAGGGAAAAATGTGCAGGTTGTGGGGCTAAGATATTTGAAAGGGGCGTATGCCATGAAATTCAGAATTAAATTTTCAAAGGAGGGGCATTTGAAATTTATCGGGCATTTAGATTTGCTCCGTTTAATGCAAAGGTGTATTAAAAAAGCAGAACTTCCGGTTGCCTATTCAAAAGGTTTTAATCCTCATCAGCTCATATATATAGCCCTGCCCCTTTCTCTAGGTGCGACCAGTGAAGGGGAATATATGGATATAGAATTAACAGAGGACTCTCTTATGACGGAGACAGAGATTAAAGACAAGTTAAATGCGGTTTTTCCAGCAGGATTAAAAGTAGAAAAGGTAAGCCGCGTGAAAGATAAGGCAAAATCAGGTATGGCGGCTGTTGATGGGGCAGAATATAAGGTTTTTATATCTAAAGAAAAAATGCCTGTTTATTTTAATGAAAAAACAGAGGCTTTTTTTGAGCAAAAAGAGATTTGGATTGAAAAAACAGGTAAGAAAGAGACTAAGAAAATTAATATAAAAGATAAGATATACCGTTATTGTGTTCAGGAAGATAAAGATTTCTGGATTATTCATTTATTATTAGCAGCGGGCAGTAAAGATAACTTAAAACTTGAAACACTGATAGAAGCTCTTTATCAATATATTGCTTTAGATTATAATGGCTATGATATAGATATTCACAGAGTCGACATTTATTCTGAAGTCGACAATCAATTGATTCCCCTGTCAAATCTATAAAAGGGAAGTGAATATAGTGTTCACGGATATTATTGTAGATGTAGGCATTCATCAAATCCGGGTCGGTGTTGTAGAAAATCAGAAGCTGGTTGAATTGTATATTGAGGAAGATAATAAAGAAAAAACCGTGGGTAATATTTACCGGGGGATTGTAAAAAGAATATTGCCTGGGATACAAGCAGCTTTTATTGATATTGGAAAAAATAAAAATGCTTATTTAAATTTAAGGGAAAATCAATTTTTGGGAGAAAACGGTCAACAATTAAAACAAGGGGATCATATTACTGTTCAGGTTCAAAAGGAAGCTATGGGAAGCAAAGGTTATAAAGTAACCAGTCATTTTAGCTTTGCAGGAAAGTATTGTGTCCTTATTCCTGGAGAAAAATCGATTGGAATTTCAAGAAAAATAAATGATGAAAAGGAAAGACTTCGCTTAAAAGAGCTTTTTAACAGTTTAAATTTAGATAATTACGGAATTATCTTCAGAACCAATAGTCTGGGGAAAGAGGAAGAAGAACTGATAAAAGAAATTCAATATTTAAAAAACCAGTGCGAAGTGATAAAGCAGAAAGAAAGGTATGTTAAGGCACCTGCCTTACTGTATAAAGAGTTGTCTTTTCCTTTTATTGCGGCAAGAGATTTAATGACTAAAGAAATAAGACATTTTATTATTAATGATAAGGAAATGTATGAAGAAATACTTGCGTTTCTGGATCTAATGGATGCCAGTTTAAAAGAAAAGCTGGTCTATAAAGAAGAAAAGAATTTATTTGCTTATTTTTTACTGGAAACCCAGATTGAAAGGGCTTTAAGCCGCCATATCTGGCTGAAAAGTGGTGGCATGATTATTATTGACCACACTGAAGCCCTGACAGTTATTGATGTGAATACGGCAAAATATACTGGAAAAAAAGATATGGAAAAAACCATTCTTCAAACCAATATAGAAGCTGCCCAGGAAATTGCCAAGCAGCTTAGGCTCAGAAATATAGGTGGTATCATTATCATAGATTTTATAGATATGAAAGAAGAAGCACATAAAGAGATGCTGATAAAAATACTTGAGGAAGAGTTAAAAAAAGACAGAGTAAAAACTAGTATTTTTGGCTTTACAAAATTAGGCCTGGTGGAATTAACAAGAAAAAAGACAGGACCTTCTTTAACCTCTTTACTTCTTGGCAAATGTCCGTATTGTTCAGGTAGGGGCATGGTGGCTTCGGTAAAATTTATAGCAGATAAAATAGCAAAAGAAATTGATTATATTTTCACAGAAACCATTTATAATCATATTACCATTGAAGCGAACAAAGATATTATTCATTGGTTTTGCAGTGGAGATTATTCCTATCAACAGGCTTTTGAAGAAAGATATGAGAAAAAACTTGAATTTATTGAAAATAATCAATTAGCTATTGACCAGTATAAGCTCATTAAAAAAAGCTAAAAATGGAACAGGAAGATTTTTGAGCTATCTTGACAAATATATAATGTTGTGTTATCATCTAACGGTGTGTAGCCGCACGAAGAGGTTTAAACTTCATTTGATGAAGTACCGTATTCGGCGAGTTTGGGTTTAAGGAGGTGTACGTATGTACGCAATTTTTGAAACAGGTGGAAAACAGTATAAAGTACAAGAAGGAGACGTTGTTATTGTAGAAAAGCTTGGACTTGCTGCAGGAGAAAAAGTAACTTTTGATAAAGTTCTTGCAGTGTCTAAAGATGATAAGCTTTCTGTAGGAACTCCTTATGTAAACAATGCGTCTGTTGCCGCTTCTGTAGTAGAAGAAGGTAAAGGAAAGAAAGTGATTGTTTACAAGTACAAACCTAAAAAAGGTTATCACAAAAAACGTGGTCATAGACAACCTTACACAAAAATCAAAATTGAAAGCATTAATTGTTAATTATGTTGAAAGTCGTTTTTTATTTAAATAAAAACAAGCAATTATGCGGATTTGAAATTAGTGGTCATGCGGGATATGGAAAATACGGCTCTGATATTGTCTGTGCGGCCGTTAGTACTTTAGCTATTAATACGGTAAATTCCATCGAGGTCTTTTCTTCAGATCCTATTTGTATAGAAACAGATAAAAAAGATGGACTAATGATATTTAGTCTGGATGAAAAGGCAAAAGCTTATCCTGCGGACGAGACCCTGTTATTTTTAAAATCCCTGGAATTAGGTTTGAAGAATATTCAAAAAAACTATAAAAAGCACATCTTAATTTCCTATAAGGAGGTGTAATTATGTTAAGAATGGACCTTCAGTTTTTCGCTAGTAAAAAAGGAGTAGGATCTTCTAAAAACGGTCGGGATTCTATATCTAAGAGATTAGGTGCAAAACGTGCAGACGGACAATTTGTGAAAGCAGGAAACATTTTATATAGACAAAGAGGAACTAAAATTCATCCTGGTATTAATGTAGGTAGAGGTAAAGATGATACTTTATTTGCTTTGATTGACGGTCGTGTTAAATTTGAAAGAAAAGGTAGAGATAAAAAACAAGTTTCTGTTTATCCTGCATAAGAATTTATTGAGTGACGAAAGGCTTCAAATCAGTTCATTTGAGGCCTTTTTTATTTATAAGATATAGCAGGAATTGTATTATTCGTATATAATATTGTTGTTATTGGTCAGTTAGATGATGAATTTGTTAATGATTGTAGTAATAATGGGAGATACTAAAGAGAATACTAATTATAGTTTAATTAAGAAGGTGAAGCAAAGATGTTTGTCGATCGTGTAAAAATTTATATAGAATCTGGCAGTGGCGGGAATGGAGCTGTATCTTTTCGCCGGGAAAAATATGTACCCAATGGAGGACCTGATGGAGGTGACGGAGGAAAAGGTGGAGACATCATTTTTGAAGTGGATGAAGGTCTGAATACCTTAATGGATTTCCGCCATCAGAAACATTTCAAAGCAGAAAGAGGAGAAGATGGTAAGAAAAAGAAGTGTGATGGCAAAAATGGTAAAGATTTAATTATTAAAGTTCCTCCAGGGACCATCATAAAGGAAGCAGAAACTGGAAAGATTATGGCAGATATGACTGGGGAAACCAAGTCAAAGGTTTTATTAAAAGGCGGAAAAGGCGGCAGGGGTAATCAGCATTTTGCCACAGCAAGCAGACAGGCGCCGAGATATGCAGAAAGAGGACAGGAAGGTAAAGGTTATTGGGTTATTTTAGAGCTTAAGGTTATTGCCGATGTGGGTTTAGTTGGCTTCCCTAATGCTGGTAAATCAACGCTTTTATCGGTTTTGACCAATGCAGAGCCCAAAATTGCCGATTATCCTTTTACAACTTTACATCCTAATCTGGGGGTTGTCAGAAACCCTTATGGAAGAGATTTTGTTATTGCAGATATTCCGGGAATTATTGAAGGGGCTCACCAGGGGATAGGCTTAGGCCATGATTTTTTGAGACATATTGAAAGAACAAAAATTTTGCTCCATATGGTAGATGTTGCATCAATAGAAGGCCGGAATCCTGCAGAAGATGTTGAAAAAATTAATTTTGAGCTAAAAGCTTATAATGAAGAGTTGTTAAAACGACCTCAAATTATTGTAGCAAATAAAATTGATGTGATGGAAAATGAGAACAATCTGAATTTATTGAAGGAGACTTATGAAACAAAAGGTATTAAAGTAATTCCAATTTCAGCAGCTACTCAAAAAGGCTTAAAAGATTTGTTAATTGAAATTAGCAAAATATTAGATCAAGTAGATGAAGAACCTGTAAAATTTGAAGAAGACTTTGATTACTTTGAAGAGCCTGAAGAAATAAAAGAACCCTTTACGATTAAGAAAATATCTTCTTCTTACTATGTTGTAGAAGGAACAGGTGTGGAAAAAGTCATCGGTTATACCAATTTCGAATCAGAAAAAGGCTTTGCTTTCTTCCAAAAATATCTCAGAGATAAGGGAATTATCGATGCCTTAGAAAAAGCAGGAATTCAGGAAGGCGATACGGTAAAAATATATGACTTAGAATTTGAGTATTATAAATAATGATTTTAAGGAGCCAGGTGATACAGATGATTACAAGTAAACAAAGAGCATATTTAAGGAGTTTAGCCAATACCATAGAGCCTATTTTCCAGGTTGGTAAAAGTGGTATAACACCTGATTTAACACAAGGAATTCATGAAGCTCTAGAAAAAAGAGAGTTGGTAAAAATTAATGTCTTAAATAATTGTATTATGTCAGCCAAAGAAGTGGCTGTTATCCTTCAGGAAAGGACCAATTCAGAAATTGTTCAAGTGATTGGTAATAAAATTGTTTTATTCAGGCAATCTAAAAAGAAGCCCCGGATTTTTCTGTCTGAATAATATGGAATAACAAAATGAGAGGGTATTTTTATGAGGAATGTATTTAATGGGTTAGAACATCCGGAATCCATAGCCATTATGGGAGGGACTTTTGATCCCATACATTATGGTCATTTGGTTACAGCAGAGGCAGTACGACATAAATACAATATCAGTCAGGTTATTTTTATGCCTACGGGACAGCCTCCCCATAAAAAGGACCAGGAAATTAGTCATAGTGAACACAGGTATTTAATGAGTGTTTTAGCTACAGCTACCAATCCCTATTTTAATGTTTCCAGAATGGAAATTGACCGGAAGGGAACCACTTATACGATTGATACCATTAAGAGTTTAAGAGAACTTTATGGTGATGAGACGGAACTTTATTTTATAACGGGTGCTGATGCCCTTCATTATATTTTTACCTGGAAAGATACCGAGGAACTGCTCAAATTATGTACTTTTGTGGCAGTAACCCGGCCAGGTTATAATAAAGAAAAATTAATTGAAGCCATTGAAATCATAAAAAATAATTATGAATCCAAAATTCATTTTTTGGAAGTTCCGGCCCTTTCTATATCTTCTACAGATATCAGGAAGCGCGTAAAAGAAGGTAGACCCATAAAATATTTACTGCCTGAATCTGTAGAAAACTACATATATAAATTTAAACTATACATATAAATTATGGTTTAAGGAAGGACGCTTATGATAGATTATGATGAAATGAAGCAAAAACTCCAATCTTCTCTTTCTCCTAAAAGATTTTTACATACTTTAGGCGTAGTTGAAACGGCTGAAGAATTAGCAAAGATTCATGGCGTTGACAAGGAGAAAGCTATTATATCAGCTTATCTCCATGATTGTGCCAAAGATATACCTGAAAAAATGAAAATTCGTTTTTGCAAAGAATTTCATATTCCTTTGGATAAATGGATTGAAAAAAACATTGAATTGTGTCATAGTTTTCTTGGAGCTGAAATTGCAAAACGAGAATATGGTATCATAGATGAAGAAATATTAAATGCAATTCGTTATCATACGACCGGAAGAAAAAATATGACAGACCTGGAAAAACTCATTTATTTAGCAGATTATATAGAACCAAACCGGAATTATTTTCAAGGTTTAGAGAGCATACGAGAATATGCAAGGAAAGATTTGAATCAAGCCATGATTTTTGCGTTGACGAATACTATAGAATATGTTAAGAAAAACAAAGGAATTCTTCATCCTCTAACTTTAGAAGCTTTAGAAGATTTAAAATCTAAGAAAGGAGATCAATAAGTTGGCAGATTTGAAAAATAATTCGCAAGAGATTTTAAAAATAGCTTATAAAATTTTAGATGATAAAATGGGAGAAGATATTAAAATATTAGATATCCGTGAATTATCTCCCTTAGCAGATTATTTTATAATTGTTTCCGGTAAAAATATTAACCATGTTAAAACCTTAGCAGATGAATTAGAAGACCATTTGTATAATAATGGATTTCAAATGATTAATAAAGAAGGCTATGCTTCTGGTGGTTGGATATTACTGGATTTCGGACTGGTGGTGTTCCACATATTTGATAAAGAAATGAGAAATTTTTATAATTTAGAACGTTTATGGAGAGATGCAAAACTTGTCTCCATCGAAGAGTTAAATGAATAATGATTAAAAAATGGGCAAAAACTTTTGCCCATTTTTATTTTTAACGCTTGTTATAATCTTTAAATAAATCCCAGTATCTTCTTTTTTGCCTAAGCCGGTTAATTAAATTGATAGTAAGAAAGAAAAGGACAAGAATGAGGATGGTTAATACGGACATAATGCTTAAACGAATAACTTTATTATCTGTAATGGAAGCACTTTTTTTCTTAATATCATTTTGGGACAGACTTTCTAATATACTGTCATTTCCTTCAACATTTTCAGCAGAAAGAACATTTACAGAGGCAATGATTTCGTTTTTATAGATGTAATTCAGACTACCAATGACATCTCCTTCATAAATGGGAAAAGATAATTTATCGGAAAGAGTAATTTCTTGTTTAATATCTTCTGTTAATTCTTTTGGAAGGACCGTTTCCAATGTCTTTTCAGCATACACTTCTACGCTTTTTTCTTCTTTTAAACCTTCATTTTGACCCAGGGTAACTTTTCCGGCAGAAGCACCTGCTTCAATTAATATACTTGGTTCAAAATTTTCAAAACCATAATCTAACAAGCGTTTGGTGTCTTCATACATTTCTTGTTTTTCTGATTTAAGTACAACAACGATAAGCTCCAGGTCTTCCCTTTTTGCAAAAGTGACTAAGGTATGCCTTGCTTCATTGGTATATCCGGTTTTTCCACCTTCACAACCCTCATAATAGGAATTTGGATAAGCTTTATTATTGTAAAGTCTGTGCTGGTGTGCCAGATAACGGGGTTCATTAACCAGGTTTGTAGGAGGAATAACATATGTAAGGGTTCCGGCAACTTCCCTGAATTTATCATATTTGAGCGCTTCTCTGGTAATAAGGGCCATATCGTATGCAGTTGTGTAATGGTCAGGGTCATGTAAACCATGGGGATTAACAAAGTGTGTATTATAGGCTCCTAACTCTTTGGCTTTTTCATTCATACTGTCTGCAAAATTTTCAACAGAACCATCGATATGTTCTGCTATGGCATTGGAAACTTCATTAGCAGACATAAGAAGCATTCCATATAAGGCATCGTTTAAGGTAATTTGTTCTCCTTCTCTCATTCCTATATGACTGCTTCCCCAGTCAATGCTGTAAACCGCATTGTCAGAAAAAGTAATGATATCGTCAGGATTTCCTTTTTCTATGGCTAAAAGGGCAGTCATAATTTTTGTTATACTGGCTGGATATTGTTTTCTATGTATATTTTTACCATAAAGGATTGCACCAGTTTTAGAATCCATAACAATTGCAGAATCTGATTGTATAATTGGTTCAATTTGGGCAAAGATTTTAAAAGACAAAGTAAGTTCAAAAAAGAAAATGGTTATAAGAAACAGAGCAACATATTTTTTGCTAAAAAGACGAAAGACAAACATTATCTAGCTCCTCTCTATAGTGTCAAAAAGCGGTCTTTTTTAATATGAATTCCCTTAATAAATATGAATGGAAGGATGATGATGGATGAATAAGCAATTATTGATTAAGGGATGCATTATAATAGTATTTATTATATGTGGAATATTATACATCAATAATCAATTTGATTCTATAGATAGTGCGAAAAATCAGAGCACTTTTTTAGAAAATGATATGCGGGAGGATGTTGAATTGTTTTCTGAGCTTTCTTCTGATAATACAGAAGAGGTGAATACTAATGATAAAGAGGAAAGGGCTGATGCTGATAAAGAAAGGAAGCATACAGAAGAAAAGACGGAAGAAGTTTTTTTATACGTATACATATGTGGTGCAGTAGAGAATCCAGGGGTTTATTCATTAAGAGAAGGCAGCAGGATTATTGATGTTCTGAATATGGCAGGGGGAGCTTTGGAAGATGCAGATTTAAATTTACTGAATCTGGCTGAAAGGATTGTCGATGAACAAAAGATTTATATTCCTAAAATCGGAGAAGAAATTGACAAAACACAAATAAAAGTAGAAAATAGAAATGATAATGCTTTATCAATTGAGCCGAAAGCTGCCGGATCCGATACAGTTCAAAATAGCTTAATCAATATAAATACTGCTTCCTCTGAGCAACTGCAGAGTTTACCTGGCATTGGAAAAACGATTGCACAAAATATTATTGACTATCGAAATACAAATGGCCCCTTTCAATCCATCAATGAAATAAAAAATGTTCCCAGAATTGGGGAAAAAACTTTTGAAAAAATAAAAGATAAAATTACTGTAAATTAGGAGGTTAGCTATGAAAAGCAAGGTTCTTGTGGTGGATGATGAGAAATTAATTGTTAAAGGTATTAAGTTTAGTTTGGAACAGGAAGATTTAGAAGTGGATGCTGCCTATGATGGGGAAGAAGCTTTGGAAATGGTAAAAAAGGAGAAATATGATTTAATTATATTAGATGTGATGCTTCCTAAAATTGATGGTTTAAATGTCTGCAGACAAATCCGGGAGTTTTCTAATGTGCCGATTATCATGCTTACCGCTAAGGGTGAAGATATGGATAAAATCATGGGGCTTGAATATGGTGCAGATGATTATATTACAAAACCTTTTAATATTTTGGAGCTTAAAGCCAGGATTAAGGCAATACTGCGAAGAGTGACCAATATCCAAAAAGAAAGTAATAATAAAAGGATTAAAATCAGTGGCTTGGAAATGGATATTAGCAGCAGAAGAGTATTTATTGATGGAAAAGAAGTAAATCTGACGGCAAAAGAGTTTGATATGCTAGAATTATTTGCTTCTAATCCAGGAAAAGTTTATAGTAGAGAAGCTCTGTTAGAGACTATATGGGGTTATGATTATCCAGGGGATGTCAGAACGGTGGATGTACACGTCAGGCGTTTAAGAGAAAAAATAGAAAAGAATCCCAGTCAGCCAGATTATATACATACAAAATGGGGGGTAGGTTATTATTTCAAAGATTAGGTTTAAAAGCTTACGATGGAAAATATTAGTAAGCATGATTTTGGTGAATTTTCTTCCTTTAATTATTTTTTCGATGACGGTCTACAAACGGCTCGAAAATTATTTTATTGAAGAAAGAAAAGCTGAGTTGCTAAGACAGGCAAATGTGACTGCCGGTCATATAGCCATAGGGAAGTACATGCTGGATGATACAAAAAAAGAACTGTTTGCTTATGAAATAGAGCAGATCAGTAAAGAACTTGAATCCAGAATTATTGTCGTCGATGCTCAGGGTTTCGAAATTTATGATTCCAGTGTAAAAGAACAAAAAGAAGAGGGAAAAAAGAGTCATGTTTATAAAGAAATGCTTATAGCACTGGAAGGAAAGGATTTGGCGGTAAAACAGGCAGATAATACGGTTGATGCCTTTGCTTCTATTGTGGATCAGGACCAAATTTTGGGTGTTGTAAGAATTTCAGCCCCAATAGATAATTTGGTGAGTGAGACTTTAGATACTTTTAAAAACCAGTTGTATATTTTTACGGTTTTAATTAGTGCAATAATAGGAATTATAAGTTTTTTTGCTTCAGAAATTATTACAAATCCTTTAAAAGGGATGGTAAAAGTTGTTCAAAAAATCACAGAGGGGCATTTAGATCAAAAAGTGGATATCAGTGGTCATGATGAATTGGCAGAGTTGGGAATTGCGTTTAATAATATGTCAAGTAAATTATTACAAATTGATCAATCCAGACAGGAATTTGTTTCTAATGTTTCTCATGAATTAAAAACACCTCTGAGTTCAATAAAAGTTTTGAGTGAATCTTTAATGCTGCAGGAAGATGTTCCTGTAGAAATGTATAAAGAATTTTTAAAAGATATTGATTCAGAAATTGACAGACTGACGGCCATTATTAATGATTTATTACTTTTGGTTAAAATGGATCAAAAAGAAGTACCTATGACGATAAATAGTTTCAATTTGAATCAGCTGGTTCAGGACATACTAAAACGCCTCTATCCTTTGGCGAATAAAAAAGATATTGAACTTATTTATGAAAGTTTTCGTGAAGTGCTTATTGAGGCAGATGAAATGAAAGTAACACTTGCTATTTCTAATTTGGTTGAAAACGGAATCAAATATACACCTGAGGGGGGCAGGGTAAAAGTTATTGTTGATGCAGACCATCAAAATGCTTTTATAAAAGTAATTGATACAGGTATTGGCATTCCTGAAGAGGATTATGAAAAGATTTTTCAACGTTTCTACAGGGTAGATAAGACAAGAGACAGGGAAACAGGAGGAACAGGATTAGGGCTGTCAATTACTCACAGAACGGTTTTACTGCACCATGGAAGTATAAAAGTCAATAGTAAGGAAGGAGAAGGCTCAGAGTTTATTGTTCGGCTACCTTTAAAACAAAATTCATAGTTTTGTAATAACTATCTGTTATGATTATAATAGAAGTTCTAATTTGATTAGATAGAATACTTCTGATTGATTTAGATAGCCGTAAAAAACTCAAAAATTTTGAAGCTTACAAGGTGGAAACTTGTAAAGTTATTTCATCTAAAACAGGGGCTTCAAATGAGGAATGGGGGATAAAATGAACTCTAAAAAAACAGTATTCGTTTCGACAGCAATATTGGCTTTATCGCTTTTAGTTGTTGTATTTGCAGGATACTATATGAGTAAAAACAAAGAAGATAAACATATAAACCAATTAAAGTTATATTTTATTGACAGCGCTAATTCTGAACTGGTGGAAGAAAAAAGAGAAGTTGATTTGGAAAGTAAAGAGGACTTGATTAGATATGCTGTAGAGCAATTACAAAAAATGCCCAATACTGTTGGATTAAAACCTGCAATTCCAGAAGCTTTAAAGATAAATAAAATTATTATAGAAGACGACAATGTAAAACTTGATATTTCTTCTTACTATAATGAAATGTCACCACAAGAACAGGTTCTGTTAAGAGCAGCTTTAATCAAAACTTTAACAGAGTTAGATTTTGTTTATTCAGTAGAGTTTTTGATTGATGGAAAACCCCTTGCAGGTTATGATGGGAAAGCGATTGGTGCTATTACACAGGAAGATATTCTTTTAGATGCTAAGGGCAACGATGTGGCTTCAACAAATGTTCAAACGATAAAGCTATATTTTGCTGATCAAAATGGAGAAAAATTAGTTTTGGAAGAAAGAGAAATTGTTGTTAATCCGAATGTTCCTTTAGAAAAATATGTCGTGGAACAGCTTATTTTAGGACCTGAAAGAAATGATTTAGAGATGACGGTTCCTAAAGAAACAGTTATAAAAGATATTAAAACAAAAGATGGTATTTGTTATGTTGACTTAAGCAGTGATTTTCAGACAAAACATTGGGGAGGTTCAGCAGGAGAAACCCTGACGATTTATTCCATTATCAATTCCCTGACAGAATTACCCAATATAAAGAAAGTTCAATTTTTAATTGAAGGGGAAAAACAAGCAACCTTTAAGGGACATTATGATTTTAGTATTCCTTTTGAGAGAGATGAGAGTTTAATTGCGGACTAAATCTTTGGAGGTTAATCATGAAGCGTCCACTGGTTTGGATTACATTTTTTTATCTGTTTGGTATTATAGGGGGACGGTATAGCTTATCAGCAAGCTATTCCGTCCTTATTTTTTTCATTTTATCTTCCAGTGTATTGATTTTATATAAAAAATTTACATGGAAGGGGATATTATTTTTCCCTTTAGTTTTTTTAACAGGCTTTATAAATATTAACAAAGCCCTGAACTCAGGAAGTGCTGTTAAGGCTTTCGTTGACAGTCATCAGACCAGGAATTTTAAAATTTTAGGAACGGTAGAAGATATCAGCTATAATCAGGATGGAAAAATAACTTGTATTATTTATGCAAAAAAACTGATAAAGGATAGCAATTCTATTGAAAAGCCAATAAAAATAAAGGCCTATATTAATTCTAAACAAAAAATTGAATGGGGCGATTTTATTGAGGTCGAAGGAGAAATATCAGAATTTGAGCCCTGCAGAAATCCAGGGGGCTGGAATGAAGCCGTATATATGAAAAGTAGGAGAATTGAATACAAATTTTATGGAGAACTGTCGCGGGTGATTACAAGTTCTGATTCTGCCAGTAAGCTAATATTTTTGCTAAGAGAAAGGCTTTCAAATGTTTATGAATGTTTGCTGGCTGAAAAAGAAGCAGCTATAATAAAAGCAATGATTCTTGGAGAAAAAGCAGGTTTAGGACAGGAGGAAAAAACGCTTTACCAACAGGGAGGTATTTCACATATTTTGGCTATATCGGGCTTGCATATCTCGATAATATCTTTTTCTTTAGAAAAGTTACTGAAGATCTTGAAAATGAAAAAAATCTTTAAAAATTTATTTATTGTTTCCTTCTTATCAATTTACTGTGTATTGACGGGCTTTGGAGTTTCTACTATAAGAGCTGTTATTATGATTTCAGTGATTTTACTGGGTGAAGTTTTATTAAGAGAGCATGATTTTTGCAGTTCTTTAAGTTTTGCAGCTTTGTTAATTCTTTTATGGCAGCCACTTTTTTTATGGGATGCAGGTTTTCAATTGTCATTTACAGCAATTCTGGGTCTCATTTTTATCAGTCCTCTTTTTAAAAGATTATATTTTTTACCTAAAAGTATCCGTAATTTATTAAGTGCTTCTTTAGGGGCAGGCTTTGCAACTTTGCCTATTGTTGCCTATCATTTTTACTACATTTCAACCATTGCTTTTTTATTAAATATCATTGTGGTACCTCTTGCGATTTTCCTTGTGGCTTTTGGATTTTTAGCCGGACTGGTGGGACTTTTTTGGATAGATGGCGCAGCTTTTATCATGGGGATTGTTCATTATATTCTTAGTTTTTATGAATACATGCTCCATCTATTCTTAAAGATTCCTTATGCATACATTATCACAGGGAGATTTTCGCCTTGGCAGATGATTTTTTACTATTTAAGCTTATTTATTCCTGTAGGCTATATTCGTTTAAAAAGAAAGAATAAATTAAACAAAAAGTTATGGATCTATAGCTTTATTTTTACTACATTTGTATGGCTTTTTCTTTTTATAAAGCCAGATTCTTTTCATATTGTTTTTTTGGATGTGGGTCAGGGTGATTCCATAGCCATTCATACAAAAAGTAAGAAACATGTATTGATTGACGGGGGAGAAAAAGATTCCAGTAAGGTATTGCTGCCCTATTTGCGTTACAAGGGGATAGAATGTTTAGATGCAGTATTTTTGACCCATCCGGATAAAGATCATTTAGGAGGTCTTGTAGGGTTATTAAAATCCATAAAAATTAAAAAAATCTATGTCACTGTAAAAGACATAGGAAGTGATGAACTTTACCGGGATTTTATTATCCAGGCAAATCATTCAGGAATCCCTTGTCATTTATTGAAGCAAGGTGATAAAATAAATTTTGATGAATTGGTTTTTTATTGCTTATATCCTGAGAATAATGAAATATATTTGGAAAATGGCTGGAATAGGGCTTCTATGACCCTTAAAATGGTTTATAAAGAGCAAAGTTTTTTGTTTACAGGGGATATTGAAAAAGAGGAAGAAGAAAAAATGACTCATCAGTATAAGCCAATGGATGTGGATTTTTTAAAAGTTCCCCATCATGGTTCGAAGACTTCTTCAACCATGGAATTTATAGAATGGTGTAATCCTGAATATGCTGTCATTAGTTGTGGTAAAAATAACCGTTATGGTCATCCCCATGAAGAGGTTTTAAAAAGATATGCAGATAAAAATGTCAAGGTTATTAATACGGCAGACAGTGGAGCTATTACGATATATTCTGATGGAAAAAAATTTAGTATTCATACAATGCTAGATAATAGGGGTAATGAAGATGATAACATTAAAAGAAGAATTGAAAAAAAATATTTTTCGGTCAGTTTACTTATTTTATGGGGAGGAGCGTTATTTGCTCAATTATTATTTGGGGGAAATACAAAAAAAGTTAATTCCAGGTGATTTGGAAATAATGAATATGTCTCTTTTTGAAGGGGAAGAGATTACGGCTAATCAAGTGATAGAAAGTGCGCAGGCGCTTCCTTTTATGAATGATAAAAGATTAGTTATTATAAAAAATTCTGGTTTTTTTACTGCAAAAAGAAAAAAAGAAGCAGAGCTAATACTTCAATTTTTAGATGACATTCCACCTTTTATTTGTCTTGTTTTTGCAGAAGAAAATGTTGATAAAAAGAATAAATTATATAAAAAGTTAAGTCAAATGAAAGCTGTTGTAGAATTTCAATTTCCAAAAGAGCAGGATTTGTTAAACTGGATTGAGAAAAAATTTAAAAAATACAACAAAGAAATTGATAGAAGGACTTCTCTTCACTTAGTCAGAACCGTCGGGAGATCAATGATAGATCTGGAAAATGAAATCAATAAATTAATAGCCTATAAGGAAGATAAGATTAATATTGAAGATATCGACAAGATTTGTGTAAAATCTTTAGAAGCTCATATCTTTGATTTGCTTAAGGCAATTGGTTATAAAAAAACAGATGAAGCCTTGCAGATTTATGTAAATCTTATTCGTAATAAAGAAGCACCTATTAAAATACTTACCATGCTGACAAGGCAAATTCGTTTGATTTTACAGGTGAAATATCTGTCTGAGCAAGGCTATAATGCGAAAAAAATCACAGAAACCATACAAGAAGCCTTTTTTGTTGTCAATGAATGTTTAAAACAAGCTCAACTTTTTAGCATGGATCAATTAAAACAAGGACTTAAAGCTTGTTTAGAGGCGGATCTCGCCTCAAAGACCGGGAAGATGGATCCCGGTTTGGCTGTTGAAGTTTTAATTATTGAATTTAATAAATAAAAAATAAACCGTCCCTGTGGACGGTTTTTATTATGCACCGATACTATTAACAAGTTTTGCTAAGCTGGATTTTTTACGTGCACCATTATTTTTATGGAAAACACCCTTAGATACTGCTTTGTCAATTTCTTTAGCAGCAAGGGCATAAGCAGCTTTTGCCTGTTCTAAATTACCTTCATTCACTGCCAATACAACTTTTTTTATAGCTGTTTTAACTTTTGATTTAATAATACGGTTTCTTAAGGTTCGTTTTTCTATGATTTTAATTCTCTTTTTTGCTGATTTAATATTTGCCATCTTGTCACCTCCTCATATTCTAACCATGTGGAATGAGACACTTTCAGTATGGGGAATACCTACTTATAGTTTAGTTCAGTCAAACACATTATATTCTAATCTAAAATAATAAATAAGTCAATGAATATAAGAAAAATAACTGGAAAAAATACTTTTATGTCGCAATATCATATCTTTTATTAAAGAACAGGGAGTTGGTAATATGTCAGAAAAATCAAAAGAATTGGAAGCACCAGTATTTAATATCCGTACTGACTTAGCAATAGAGACCAGGGAAATGATAAGAAAAGAACAGGATGTAGAAATTCCTGGCGTTAAAGTAAACATAGAAGAAGACAGGGAAAAACAGATTAAAGTGAGTTGGGTTGAAGTATTGGATGCTGAAGGAGAAAAGCAGATGGGCAAACCAGTAGGTAATTATGTTACCATTGAAAGTCCCATGATGAAAGAAAATGATATCGATGCCCATGAAGAAATTATTAAAATATTAGCAAAACAACTGGTCAAAATTTTAAATTTAGATGACGATGCCTTTATTCTTGTGGTGGGTCTGGGCAATTGGAACATTACGCCAGATGCCCTTGGTCCCAAAGTAGTGTCAAAAATTTTCGTGACACGTCATTTGTTGGATCATATTCCTGAACAGGTGGATGAATCCGTTCGTCCTGTAAGTGCTATTGCTCCTGGTGTAATGGGTTTAACAGGCATCGAAACCAGTGAAATCATTGAAGGGGTTGTCAAAAAAATAAAGCCGGATCTGGTGATTGCGATTGATGCCCTGGCTTCCAGGAAAACCAGTCGTGTTAATACAACTATTCAAATTGCAGATACTGGAGTACATCCTGGTTCAGGCGTTGGAAACAGTCGCAGGGGATTAAATGAAGAAACTTTAGGCGTTCCTGTTATTGCTCTTGGAGTACCTACGGTCGTTGATGCAGCAACTTTGGTTAATGATACAATGGATCATTTAATTGATGCCATGTTAAAAGAGGCTAATCCTGATAAAGAGTTTTATAAAATGTTAAAAAATCTGAATGAGCAGGAAAAATACCAGCTCATCAGAGAAGTATTAAATCCTTATGTTGGAAATTTATTTGTTACACCTAAAGAAATTGACAGTGTTATTGACAGACTGGCCAATATTATTGCCAATGCAATCAATATTGCCCTTCATCCCGGAATTGATTTAAAAGATATTAACCGCTTTACTTATTAATTATCATATAATTCCCCCTTCTTTAATAATATATATAATATCAATTCATATTATTGGGGGGCAATTTTTTTGGTTAGGATTCATACAATCAGTTTAAAAAAAATTAAGACACAATTATGGATTGGCCTGCTTTTACTTCTTGTAATAGGTATTATTAAGCTGCAAGAAGATAAAAAGCTTACAGGTGATATTCATTTGGACAGGCAGATTACAAAATATCTGAAGGACCAAACTTTAGATTCAAGGACTTACAAGAAAATACTGGAGGAAACAATACCTTACGTAGAAGACTATTCAAATCTTGGACATCCTTCCGAAAGTGTTTTTTCCAAATCTTTTTTACTATTTACGGGGATTCACTGGGATAATTTAAACAGCATTATAGAAATTATTATCCCAACGGCAAAGTATTTTAATATCTATAGTCAGGAATATGCTCAAAATATCGCAGAAATAGAAGGAAATTTTGAAGAGTATAAAAATAATTCTTCAATCATTCAAGATGAAGAAGACTATTATCTTATAGAAGAAGAAAGTACAGAGCATCCTGATTTTGCAGGTATTAAATATAGCAGAGAACAATTGTCAGATATTAATTTTTTGCAAAAAAACTTATATAATTTTGAGGGGAATTTAGTTTTAACTCAAAAAGAATTACCTGCGGTTAATCTTATCAACAAAGATTTAACAATAGAGAAAAAAAACAATCAGCCTCAAATTCTTATTTTTCATACCCATTCCCAGGAAGCATATTCAGACAGTAGTCCGGGAGATTTAGACAAAGGAGTTGTCGGACTTGGGGAAAAATTGGCTAAAGAACTTCATGAAAGATATGGAGTCGGCGTACTACATCACAAAGGACAATATGATGTGGTTAATGGAAAAATAATGAGAGAAGGCAGTTATGAACGGATGGAACCTGCTTTGAGAAAAATTTTAAAGGATAATCCTTCAATTGAAGTGGTAATAGACATACACAGGGATGGACTTCCGGATGACGTCCGCTTGGTGACGAATATTAATGGAAAGCCAACCGCCAAAGTGATGTTTGTCAATGGGATATGTAAAACCATGCTTAACAATAAGCTGGTTGACATTAAAAGTCTTCCCAATCCTTATATTGAAGAAAATTTAGCTTTCAGTTTGCAGATGCAGCTTAAAGGGAATGAGTTGTACCCGGGGTTGCTTAGAAAAATTTATATTAAGCCTTATCGTTATTCCTTACATATGTGTCCGAAAAGTTTAATGATAGAAGTTGGAGCAAATACCAATACCTACGAGGAAGCAGAAAATGCCATAGAGCCTTTATGTGAAATTCTGGCGGAAGTTTTAGGACTTGAAGAATCAAACTATTGAGCCTTAAGTTGGCCTGTGTTATAATATATCGAAGTATTAAAAATATGATATAACCTTGGATAATACAAGTAGCTTTTAACTACTTGTATTCCCCTTTTATTGGAAAAGTCTGTTTTCTTTATAGATTTGCTTTTAGATTATGGTAAGGAGGAACACATTATATGGTCCTTTCTAAACAGGAAAGAACTCGAAATTTTTGTATTATTGCTCATATTGATCATGGAAAGTCTACTTTGGCGGATCGTATAATTCAAAAGACAGGTTTATTAACGGAAAGAGAAATGCAGGATCAAATATTGGACAATATGGATTTGGAAAGGGAACGGGGAATAACGATAAAATCACAGGCCGTAAGATTGGTATATAAAGCAGAAGATGGAGAAGAATACATATTTAATCTGATTGATACACCCGGCCATGTCGATTTTAATTATGAGGTTTCCAGGAGCCTGGCAGCGTGTGAAGGTGCTGTTTTAGTTGTAGATGCAGCCCAGGGGATTGAGGCACAAACTTTGGCTAATGTCTATTTGGCAATAGAGCATAATTTAGAAATTGTCCCCGTCATTAATAAAATTGATTTACCCAGTGCAAATCCCGAAAATGCAAAAAGAGAAATTGAGGATATCATAGGAATTCCTGCAGAAGATGCCCCTTTGATTTCAGCTAAAATGGGCATCAATATAGAAGCTGTTTTAGAGAAAATTGTAAAAGAGATTCCAAGTCCGCAAGGTGATGAAAATGCACCTTTAAAGGCATTAATTTTTGATTCTGTATATGATTCTTATAAAGGCGTTATTGCCTTTATAAGAATCAAAGAAGGCAAAATAAAAAAAGATATGCGGATTAGAATGATGTCTACGGGAAAAGAATTTGAAGTTAATGAAGTTGGCGTTTTTGGTCCGGGCCAATTTATTGTAACGAATGAATTAACGGCTGGAGATGTAGGTTATATTACGGCCAGCATAAAAAATGTAAAAGATTCCAGAGTAGGAGATACCATTACCGATGCAGATAATCCAGCCTCTGAGCCTTTGCCAGGGTATAAGAAAGTTAATCCCATGGTTTATTGCGGTATGTATCCGGCAGATGGGGCAAAATATGAAGATTTAAGAGAAGCTTTAGAAAAACTTCAATTAAATGATGCGGCTTTAGTATTTGAACCAGAAAACTCTGTTGCTTTAGGTTTTGGTTTTAGATGTGGTTTTTTAGGTTTGCTGCATATGGAAATTATTCAGGAACGTTTAGAAAGAGAATATAATTTAGACCTGGTGACGACTGCACCCAGCGTTATATATAAAGTGCATAAAACCAATGATGAAATCATTGAATTGTCTAATCCAACGGATTTACCGGATCCTTCGGAAATAAAATATATGGAAGAACCCGTTGTTAAGGCAGAGATTATTGTTCCTACGGAATATATTGGTTCAGTCATGGAACTATGCCAGGAAAGACGGGGAGAATACATTGGAATGGACTATCTTGAAGAGACCAGGGCTGTACTGACTTATCATCTGCCCCTTAATGAAATTATCTATGATTTTTTTGATGCATTAAAATCAAGAACCAGGGGTTATGCTTCTTTTGATTATGAATTAATTGGCTATCAGGAATCTGACCTGGTTAAGTTAGATATTTTGGTTAACAGAGAAGTAGTTGATGCCTTAAGTTTTATTGTTCATAAGGACAAAGCTTATGAACGGGGCAGAAAAATTGCAGAAAAATTAAAGCAGGAAATACCAAGGCATTTATTTGAAATTCCTATTCAGGCGGCTATTGGCAATAAAATTATTGCAAGAGAAACCATTAGTGCTTTAAGAAAAGACGTCTTAGCAAAATGTTACGGGGGAGACATTACCCGTAAGAAAAAGCTTTTGGAAAAGCAAAAAGAAGGAAAGAAAAGAATGCGTCAGATTGGCAGTGTAGAAGTTCCTCAATCTGCTTTTATGAGTGTTTTAAAATTGGAGTAGAGCCTATGGACAAATGTGTAGGATTATATATTCATATACCTTTTTGTAAAGCAAAATGTTATTATTGTGATTTCACTTCTTTCGACAATCAAAATGAAAAGATGGCTCCCTATGTTTTTGCTTTATGCGAAGAAATAAAGCAATATGGGGAAATTCTTCAAGACAGGCAAGTGGATACGATTTTTATAGGAGGAGGAACCCCAACCGTTCTTCCTCTTGCTTTATTGGAGAAAATATTAAAAAATCTGAAGGAAAATTTTAAAATAGAATCTTCTTTTGAATTTACTGTAGAAAGTAATCCGGGTACCTTAAACAAAGAACTGCTCTATTTACTGAAAGAATATCGTGTGAACCGTTTGAGTATGGGGCTTCAGGCCACTCAAAATAAGATTTTAAAAAGTCTTGGCAGGATTCATAGTCTGGAAGATTTTTATAACAATTATCACTTGGCCAGACAAATGGGCTATCAAAACATCAATGTAGACTTAATTTTTTCTCTTCCTGACCAGACTAAAAAAGAATGGGCCGATACTTTAAAATATATCATAAAAAGCGAACCAGAACATATTTCTTGTTATAGCTTAATTATTGAAGAAAACAGCTATTTCGGAAGATTAAAAAAAGAAGGTAAGCTAAAAGAAGCTTCCGATGAGCTAGATAGAGAATTGTACCATTATGCAAGAAAAATCTTAACAGAAAATAAATATCATCACTATGAAATTTCGAATTTTTCCAAAAAAGGATTTGAAAGCAGGCATAATATGAATTGTTGGAAATACAAGCCTTATGTAGGAATGGGTCTGGGAGCTCATTCTTTTATAAATGGTCAGCGTTATCACAATAGCTATAATTTAGATAAATATATTCAAAGTCAAGGAAAAATCGAGAGCATTAAAGAAGAAATTGAAAGCATTCCTTTAACTATGCAATATGGAGAGTATATTTTTTTGGGCCTGCGTCTTACTGAAGGGATATCGATAAAAGACTTTGAAAGCCAATTTAATATTTCCTTTCATGCACTTTTTGGAGAAAAGGTCAAAAAGCTTATTGAAGAAGGACTTTTAATAAAAAAACAAGACCGTATTCAATTGAGCCTGAAAGGGCTGGATTTAGCCAATATCGTATTTGCAGAATTTTTACCATAAATAATTAAATAATATCTTGACAAATGTTGTTTTGAATGGTATTTTATTTGTGAAGTTAGCACTCGAGCTAATAGAGTGCTAACAACTAAGGGGGGAAACCTGATGGATTTTGAAATGAATTTAGATGAAAGAAAAATTAAGATATTAAAAGCAATCATTAAAGATTACATACTTACTGGGGAACCTGTAGGTTCCAGAACGATTTCTAAAAAATATGAATTGGGTGTAAGTTCTGCGACGATTAGAAACGAAATGTCTGATTTAGAAGAATGGGGTTTTATTATTCAACCTCATACTTCTGCTGGCCGAATACCTTCTGACAAAGGTTATCGCTTGTATGTAGATAAATTGATGGAATATCAAGCGATAGAAGATGATCAGCTTAGATTATTTGAAAGAACATTAGAACAAAAAATTGATCAAATCGATGAATTAATGATGGAAGTTGCTAAATTGATTTCTTATTTTACGAACTATACTTCCATGGTATCATCTCCTCAAATTCAGAAAACAAAATTAAAACATATGCAGTTGATCCCCTTAGATAAAAGATCAGTTATGTTAATTATTGTGACCAATGCCAATATTGTTACAAACAATGTGATCAGAATGGATGTGCCTGCTGATCAGGATACACTTAACATTTTATCCAATATGCTTAATGAATCTTTAAGAGGACTTACCATTGAAGAGATTAATCTTCCATTAATACAAAGTTTAAAATTAAAAATGGGTATCTATGGAGAAATTGTGAATTCAATTCTTGATGCCATTGATCATACTATTCAAAGGAAAAATACACCAGATATATATCTGAGTGGTACCAAGAATTTATTAAACTTCCCTGAGTTTGGAGATTTAGTAAAAACAAAACAGATTTTTCATACCTTAGAAGAAAAAGAACTGTTAGCTTCCCTTTTATCTAAAGCAGCCAATGATGGCATTAAAATCATTATTGGCCAGGAAAACGAAATCGATGAAATGAAACATTGCAGTATTATTACTGCTTCATATGAAATTGATGGAAAAACCGTAGGAACGATTGGTGTCATAGGTCCTACGAGAATGGAATATAGTAAAGCTGTTTCAATTTTGTCTTATATTTCTAGAAATTTAGATAAGTTGCTTAAAAAAATATCTGATGGATAATATCATAAGAAGAAAAGGGTGTGTCAAGTGGAAGAAAGACAAAAAAATGATCATTTCGATCAGGAAGAAATAAAAGATGAAGATATCATAGAAGATACAGAAGTCTTAAATGAAGATACGAAAGATAATGAAAAAAATGACGACAGCAAGCCGTCCAACGAAGATTTAGAAGAAGCTTCTGTAGAATCAGCAGAAGCCTCAGATGAAGAGCTGAAGGAAGAAACTGACATAGACGAAATGAAAAAATTGCTTCAGGAAAAAGAAAATCAATGCGCCGATTTGTTAGACAGACTGCAAAGGACTATGGCTGAGTTTGATAACTTCAGAAAACGGACAATAAAAGAAAAAACCAGTTTGTTTGATGATGGTGTCAGGAGCACTATCGAGCAAATACTGCCAGTTATAGATAATTTTGAAAGAGCTCTGTCTTCCAATACTACGGAAGATGAAAGTAATCCTTATCTTCAAGGCATGGAAATGATTTACAGACAATTTAAAGATATTTTAGCTGCCATAGGCGTAGAAGAGATAAAAACGATAGGGGAAAAATTTAACCCCGATTTTCACAATGCGGTGACGCATATTGAAGATGAAGCCTATGGAGAAAATGAAATTGTTGAAGAATTTCAAAAAGGATACATCTATAAGGATAAAGTTATCCGATACAGTATGGTTAAAGTGGCCAATTAATAAAGACAACGAATTGATTTAAGGAGGAAATAATATGGGTAAAATTATAGGTATCGATTTAGGTACAACTAATTCATGTGTAGCCGTTATGGAAGGCGGAAAACCTGTTGTTATTCCAAATTCAGAAGGTGCAAGAACGACCCCTTCCATTGTTGCTTTTAGTAAAAACGGAGAAAGATTAATTGGTGAACCTGCAAAACGTCAGGCGGTTACAAATCCTGAAAAAACCATTATGTCTATTAAACGACATATGGGTTCAGATTATAGAGTGAATATTGATGGCAAGTCTTACAGCCCACAAGAAATTTCAGCAATGATTTTACAAAAATTAAAGGCAGATGCAGAAGCTTATTTAGGAGAAACTGTAACTGAAGCAGTCATTACAGTACCTGCTTATTTTTCAGATAGTCAAAGACAAGCAACAAAAGACGCTGGAAGAATTGCTGGTCTGGAAGTAAAGAGAATTATTAATGAGCCTACTGCAGCGGCATTAGCTTATGGACTTGAAAATGAAAAAGAGCAAAAAATTATGGTATATGATTTGGGTGGCGGAACTTTTGACGTTTCTATTATTGAAATAGGAGATGGCGTAATAGAAGTTCTTGCAACCAATGGTAACAACTGTCTTGGAGGAGACGACTTTGATGAGAGAATTATTCAGGAACTCATACAAGATTTTAAAAATAAAGAAGGAATTGATTTAAGCCAGGACAAAATGGCAATGCAGAGATTAAAAGAAGCTGCTGAAAAAGCAAAAAAAGAACTGTCTACAGTGACAACCACCAATATTAATTTGCCTTTCATTACAGCAAATCAGGAAGGACCAAAACACTTAGATATGACCTTAACAAGGGCAAGATTTGAAGAATTAACAGCCGATCTTGTTGAAAAAACCATGGAACCGGTAAGATTGGCTTTGTCTGATGCAGGTTTAGAAGCGTCAGATTTAGATAAAGTGATTTTAGTAGGTGGTTCAACCCGCATACCTGCTGTACAGGAAGCAGTTAAAAGACTTACGGGTAAAGAACCTTTTAAAGGAATTAATCCGGATGAATGTGTTGCTATTGGTGCATCTATTCAGGGTGGAAAACTTTCCGGCGATGAAGGTGCAGGAGATATTCTTTTATTGGATGTTACACCCCTTTCTCTTGGAATTGAAACATTGGGCGGGGTAACAACCCGTTTAATAGAAAGAAATACAACTATTCCTACAAGAAAGAGTCAGATTTTCTCAACAGCTGAAGACAATCAGACAGCCGTAGACATCCATGTCGTTCAGGGCGAAAGACAAATGGCAAAAGATAATAAGACCTTAGGAAGATTCAGATTAGATGGTATTCCACCAGCTCCAAGGGGCGTACCTCAAATTGAAGTAACTTTTGATATTGATGCCAACGGAATTGTTAATGTGTCTGCAAAGGATCTTGGAACTGGAAAAGAACAAAAAATTACTATTACAGCAAGTACGAATTTAAGTGAAGATGAAATAGAAAGAGCTATTAAAGAAGCAGAACAATTTGCAGAACAAGATAAGAAGAAAAAAGAAGCCATTGATACGAAAAATGAGGCAGATTCTTTAGTATTCCAGACTGAAAAAACATTAAAAGAACTTGGAGATAAAATTGAGGCAGCAGATAAAACGAAGATTGAAGATGAACTTAAAAAAGTAAAAGAGCTTCTTCAAAAATTTGATACGGAAAACATTAATGAAAGTCAAGTTGCAGAGCTGAAAAAAGCAAAAGAATCTTTAACCAATATTTTTTATGAAATTTCTGCGAAACTATATCAGCAACAAGGTCCTCAGGGTGGAGCAAATGCCAGCAGCGGACCAGAAAAGAAAAATGATGGTCCGGATGATGTGGTAGATGCTGATTATAAAGAAATATAATAGCCCTAACTTAAAAAGCCAAAGAGAAATTCTTTGGCTTTTTAAAAGTTATATTTGTTTTTTAATTGCTTTTAGGAGATTAAAAATATATAATATATTAATTGATATGAATGATTGCCTTAATCCGAGCTTGCCCAGGAATAATTGTTATGTTTGGAAGGTGAGGGAATGACAGAAAGAGATTATTACGAGATATTAGGGGTAGATAAAAATGCTTCTGAAACAGACATAAAGAGAGCCTATAGAAAACTGGCAAAAAAGTATCATCCGGATGCCAATCCAGGAGATAAGGAAGCAGAACAAAAGTTTAAAGAAATAAATGAAGCATATGAAGTTCTTAGCGATCCTCAAAAAAGAGAAAAATATGACCAATTTGGTCATGCAGCCTTTTCTAACGGAGCTGCCGGAGCCGGAGGTTTTGATGGTTTTGGAGGTTTTAGTGGTTTTGGTGGCTTTGGTATGGATGATATTTTTGACATGTTTGATATTTTTGGAAGCAGGAGCAGAAGAAGCAGTTCACAGCCGACCAAGGGTGAGAATATCCGTATGAGCATGGAATTGTCTTTCCATGAAGCTGCTTTTGGGACTTCTAAAGAATTACAGATCAATGTATGGGATACTTGTGATACATGCGGGGGAAGCAGGGTTAAGAAGGGAAGTCATCCGGAAACCTGTAAAAAATGTGGTGGAACTGGTCAGGTAAGATATACTCAGACAACATTTTTAGGTACTGTGTCCAGGGTTCAGACCTGTGACAATTGTCATGGAGAAGGAATCATCATAAAAGATCCTTGTCCTGCTTGTAATGGAAAAGGTAAGGTTAGAAAAACGAAGACCATACAAGTGGATATACCCGCAGGGATTGATCATGGTCAAAGTATAAGAATCCAGGGTAAAGGTGAGCCTGGGGAAAGAGGCGGTCCGAACGGAGATCTCCTTATTACAGTCTATATCAGAGAACATCCAATATTTGAAAGACGGGGCAATGATGTTTATTGTGAAATTCCCATTACCTTTGTTCAGGCAGCACTTGGAGGAGAGTTAGTGGTTCCTACTTTAGATGGTAATGTTCAGTATACCATAAAAGAAGGAACCCAAACGGGTACAGTATTTAGATTAAGAGGAAAAGGTATTCCCCATCTCGGAAATCCTAAAATCCGCGGAGATCAATATGTAGAAGTTAAAGTAGAAGTACCGACTAAACTAAATGAAGCACAAAAGAAAATACTGCAGGAATTTGCTAATATAAGTGGGGAAGAAATCTATCAGCAAAGGAAAGGCTTTTTTAAGAAAGTAAAAGATGCTTTTGGGGATGCCTTTGGAAATTAATTTAAGAGGAGATGTACAATTTGGATTGGATTCGTATTATAATAAAGACAAATAGTCAGGGACAAGAGGCTATCGGTTATGCTTTATCTCAATTGGGTATCCAGGCAGTGGAAATAGAAGATCCTTTTGAAATTATTACTGCAATAGAAAAGAAAAAAGAAGAGACCCAGGTCCAATGGGACTACATTGATGAAGAACTGATTCAAAATAATAAGGATGAAGTTCTTATAAAAGCTTATTTGGCAGAAGATACACCCTACGAGGATAAAATAATACAAATTCAGGAAAAGATAAATCATATAAAGTCTTTTCTGGATATTGGCAGTGGGGAAATAGAAATTGAAAAGGTGAATGAGGAAGACTGGGCAGAATCATGGAAAAAATATTATAAGCCCTTCAGACTGGGAAAGCATATTATTATAAAACCTATTTGGGAAGAGTATTCATCAGCTGAAAAAAATGATATAATAGTAGAGATGGATCCAGGTATGGCATTTGGTACCGGGACTCATGAGACGACTTCTATGTGTATCGAATTACTTGAAAAATATCTTAATGAAAATGCTTGTGTTTTTGACATAGGTTGTGGCAGTGGAATTTTAAGCATTGTTGCGGCAAAACTTGGTGCTGATCATGTCATTGCAGTAGATTTAGATTCTAATGCTGTCGAGGCAAGCAAAAAGAATGTAGCATTAAATCAACTTCAGGAAAAGGTTAGAATTTTTCAGGGAAATCTTCTGGATAATATTTCTGAAAAAGCAGATATCGTGGTGGCTAATATTATTGCAGATGTTATTATTCAACTTTCCAATTCAGTTCCTGATTATTTAAAAAATGAAGCTTTGTTTATTGCTTCAGGTATTATAAAGGAAAGAAAAGATGAAGTAATAAGTGTTTTGGAAAGAAATGGATTTAATATCATTGAGATAACTGAAAAGGGAGAATGGTGTGCTCTTGTAGCTCAAAAGAGGAGTGAATAATTTTGCTACCAAGGTTTTTTGTCAGTCCTTCTCAAATACAAGGTAAACAGATTGTTATTCAGGGGGAAGATGTAAAGCATATCAGCAAGGTTTTAAGATTAAAAAAAGGTGACAAAATATTAATTTGTAATAGACAAGGAATAGATTATGAGTGTATAATAAAAGATATGGAAAAAATAATTACCGCTGAAATTATTTCCAAAAATGCTTCAATAGGAGAAGCGCTTACTAAAATAACATTATTTCAAGCTTTAACCAAATCAGATAAAATGGATTATATTATTCAAAAAGCAGTAGAGCTAGGTGTGCATAGGATAGTTCCTGTTGTTACAGAAAGAACCATTGTTAAAATTGAAAATGAGAAAAAAGAAAATTCCAAATTGCAAAGATGGAACAAAATTTCAGAATCAGCAGCAAAGCAAAGTCAAAGAGGAATTATTCCTGAAGTGGCAGCGGTTATTCCTTTAATTGAGGCATTTAATCAGGCAGAAAAGATGGATTTAAAATTAATACCCTATGAAATGGAAAAAAATAATCATTTGAAAGATTTATTAGCTAATTGTACTGCTAAAAGCATTGCTATATTTATAGGTCCTGAAGGCGGATTCGAAGAAAGTGAAATTAATCTTGCCAAAGAACATGGGATTATACCAGTTACTTTGGGAAGAAGAATTCTTCGGACTGAAACGGCAGGACTCGTCACAGTATCAATTATGATGTACGAAATGGGAGAGATGTAAAAATGGCAAAGCTCAGATTTTTAGTGGTAGACGATGCAATTTTCATGCGCACTGTACTTAAAAAAATGCTCACGGAAGAGGGCTTTGAAGTTGTTGGAGAAGCAGGTAATGGCTTGGAAGCAATTCAGATGGCCGCAAAACTACAGCCCGATATTATTACTTTAGATATTACCATGCCGGAAATGAATGGAATTAAGGCTGTTCCGGAAATACTGAAAGTTAGTCCAAAATCAAAAATAATCATTTGTTCTGCTTTAGGACAACAAGCTATGGTTGTGGACGCAATTAGGAAAGGCGCAAAAGATTTTATTGTAAAACCATTTGAAAAATCGAGAGTGCTCCAGGCAATTCATAATGTTTCAAGAAGGTAGAAACTGGTAGGTAATCCTACCGGTTTTTTTTGGGGTACTCTTTGCGAATGAATAGATAAAAAGGACTAAAAGAATAAAGAAGGTGGAAGAATGGAAGAAATATATTTTGATAATGCGGCTACAAGCCAGCCTTCTGCTATGGTTATAGAAAAAATGACTCAGGTATTAAGTAAGGATTATGGAAATCCTTCTTCCCTTCATCTGAAAGGATTAGAAGCAGAAAGGCATATTAGAAATACAAGTCAAATTCTTTCATCACTCCTAAAGGTTGGTGAAGATGAAATTATCTATACTTCAGGAGGAACTGAATCGAATAATTTAGCCATCATTGGTATTGCTCAAAGTTATCATCGCAGAGGAAAACACATTATTACCAGTAAGATTGAACATCCTTCCGTTTATTATGCTATGAAATACCTTGAAGAAGAAGGCTTTGAAATTAGTTATTTAGAGAATGATTCCAAAGGTTATATTGATTTGAATCAACTGAAAAAGGAAATCCGTGAAGATACGATATTGGTTAGCATTATGCACGTTAACAATGAAATTGGGACAATACAGCCGATTGCTGAAATTGGTGAAATCATAAAAAAGATTAATCCAGGTACTGTATTTCATGTTGATGGGGTTCAGTCTTTTGGGAAATTATTATTGATGCCTAAAAAATGGAATATAGATTTATTAAGTATAAGTGCTCATAAATTCCATGGACCTAAAGGTATTGGAGCATTGTATAAGAATAAAAAGGTAAGGTTAAAATCACTGTTATATGGAGGGGGACAGCAAAAAGGCCTCAGGTCTGGTACAGAAAATGTTCCCGGTATTGTTGGTTTAGGGATTGCAGCCGAGGAAATTTATCAGGAACTAGATGACAATAACAGACATATACTTTCCCTCAAGAAAATGCTTTGGGAAGGACTTTCCAGCCATATTGATGATGTATATCTTAATGGTCCTGATTTGGAAGATGGTGCACCCAATATTATTAATATTCTTTTTAAGAATATTAAGGGAGAAGTTTTACTACATGCTTTAGAAGATAAAAAGATTTATGTTTCTACAGGTTCAGCCTGTTCATCCAATCAGCCTCACCTAAGCCAGACCCTGAAGTCTTTAGGCTTGTCTGATGAAGAGGTTCAAAGTTCACTGAGGTTTAGTTTTTCAAAGTATAATACAGAGGAAGAAGTCAAAAATTGTATTCAGGCATTAAAAGATATCGTGCCGATACTCAGGAGATTTAAAGCAGGAGGAAGATAAATGAAAAATATTTATCTCGTGAAATATGGAGAAATCGCAATAAAAGGAAAGAACAGATATTTGTTTGAAGATGCTCTTTTATCCAATATTAGAAGCAGTATCAAAAAACTTGGGAAATTTCATATAAAAAAAGAACAAGGAAGAATTCTTATTGAACCAGAAGATAAAGATGTCGATAAAGATGAAGTGATTGAGCAGTTAAAAAAAGTATTTGGAATCGTGGCGATTTGCCCGGGAATAAAAAATGAAGAAATCAGTATGGATTCCATTAAAGAAACGGCTCTTTATTATATGAAAAATATATGTCAAAAGAATCAATATACTTTTAAAGTTGAAACAAGACGTTCAGACAAGCGCTTTCCATTAAATTCTATGGAGATATCCAGAGATGTCGGAGCTTATTTGCTTAAAAATATGAATGGGCAGTTATCTGTGGATGTTCATAGTCCTCAAATACGTTTAAATATTGAGTTAAGAAATTCTGTTTATGTTTATTCTATGGTTATTCCAGGTCCTGGCGGTATGCCGGTTGGTACCAATGGAAAAGCTATGCTTTTATTATCTGGCGGGATTGATAGTCCTGTAGCAGGCTGGATGATTGCCAAAAGAGGTGTAGAGATAGGAGCCGTTTATTTTGAAAGTCCACCTTACACATCTGAAAGGGCTAAGCAAAAAGTGGTTGATTTGGCAAGGACTATAGCCACGTATACTGGAAAAATGAAATTATTTGTCGTTCCTTTTACTAAAATTCAAATGGAAATATATGAAAAGTGTCCTCATGATCAATTAACGATTATTATGAGAAGAATGATGATGAAAATTGCTGAAAGGCTGGCAAAAGAGGAAAATGCTCTGGGGCTTATAACAGGAGAAAGCATTGGACAGGTTGCCAGTCAGACGATACAAAGTTTAGCTGTTACCAATGCTGCCGTAGAATTGCCAGTATTTCGTCCTCTTATAGGATTTGATAAGGAAGAAATCGTTCAGATTGCAAAAAAGATAAACACTTATGAAATATCGATTTTACCGTATGAAGATTGCTGTACCATATTTGTTCCAAAACATCCGGAGACAAAACCCAAACTGGAATATATTTTACAATCCGAAAAGAGTCTGGATAATATGGAATCTCTTTTAGAAGAGGCTATTGCGAATAAGGAAATAATTATGATAGAATAAATAATCCACTTTTTAAAGTGGATTATTTAATGATATAGTCTTTTATGGCTTGAATTACTTCATCGGCAATACTGTCATCATGGATATCCAAAACTAAAGGGGCACTTAGATCCAGGCTAAAAATTCCCATGATAGATTTTGCGTCAACTTTATATCTTCCGGAAGATAAATCAAAATCGCCATTATATTTTCCGATGGTATTAACAAATTGCTTAACTTTTTCAATGGAATTTAAAGAAATTGTTATTGATTTCATAGAAACCTCCATATAATATTTGTTTCTAACTATTGTATGATATTTATTTCTAATTATAATAGTAAGTCTTTAAAAAATTTTTGTCAATCCTGTTATGAAGAGGTGAAAGAATGGCAACAGCAGCTTTTTATACTTTAGGCTGTAAGGTGAATCAATATGAAACAGAAGCTTTAATTGAGTTATTTAAAGATAGAGGATATGAAATAGTAGACTTTGGTGATTATGCTGATGTCTATGTGATTAATACTTGTACAGTGACTAATTTAGGCGACAGAAAGTCAAGGCAAATGATAAGAAAGGCCAAAAAAATGAATCCTTCTTCCATTGTTGCCGTTGTAGGCTGTTATGTGCAGGTAGCTCCTGAAAAAGTCAAAGCAATTGAGGAAGTTAATATTATTATTGGAACGGATGAGAGGCATAGAATTGCTGAATTAATCGAACAGTATAAAGAAGAACAAAAAAACATCAGTTTGGTAAAGAACATTATGAAAGTCAAAGAATTTGAAGAGTTATCTGTAAGTAAACTGGAAGGCAGAACCCGAGCTTATCTTAAAATCCAGGAAGGTTGTAATCAGTTTTGCTCTTATTGTATTATCCCTTATGCCAGAGGACCTGTTAGAAGCAGAAAACCTGAAAACATTATAAATGAAGTGAATAAGCTGGTTTATAATGGCTTTAAGGAAATTGTTTTGACAGGAATACACGTGGCATCTTATGGAAAAGATTTGGGTAATATTAATTTGTTAAAATTACTTGAAATGGTGCATACTATTAAGGGATTGGAAAGAATCCGCTTAAGTTCTATTGAGCCTTCTATTGTTAATGAGGAATTTGTAAATACGATTCAAGGTCTTCACAAAATATGCCCGCATTTTCATTTATCATTACAGAGTGGTTGTGATGAAACTTTAAAAAGAATGAATAGAAAATATACAACAAAAGATTATAAAGAGGCCGTTGAATTATTAAGAGACAAGATTGAGGATATTGCTTTAACGACAGATATTATTGTTGGTTTCCCAGGGGAAAATGATGAAGAGTTTAATCAATCCTATCATTTTGTTAAGGAAATTGCATTTTCTCAAATTCATGTTTTTAAATTTTCCCCCAGACAAGGCACGCCGGCTGCTCGGATGAAGGATCAAATAGCTCCTGAGGTCAAAGAAGAAAGAAGCCGGAAAATGATTGAACTTGGTCAGTTCTTACAAAATCAGTTTTTAGTCCAGCAAATCGGAAAGACCATGGATGTATTATTTGAAAATACTTTGGACGACCATGAAGAAATTTTTGAAGGTCATACGCCGAATTATCTTAAAGTGGAAGTGCATTCAAAAGAAGATATAAAAAATCAAATCCTCCCCGTAACTTTTCAAGGAATTAAAAATCATAGCTTAATAGGTAATATTAAAAATTGATAACAAATTCCAATATCGTTTGCACAAAGACTTTTTTTGTATTATGATAGAAATATATATTAGTCTTTGTTATTTAATATGGAGATCTTTAGGGGAGTGAGAAGAATGAGTGAGTTCAATGAAACCGTTCAATTTAATGTAGATAAAGATAAAGGAAATGAAATAAGGGATATTTTATTCTATGTTTATGAAGCACTAAAAGAAAAAGGTTATAATCCAGTTAATCAAATTGTCGGCTATATATTATCTGGTGATCCGACTTATATAACCAGTTATAACAATGCCAGAAGCATCATTAGAAAATTGGAAAGAGATGAGCTTTTAGAAGAATTAATAAAAAGTTATCTTGAAAAAAATTAAGGAGTTTATACTTCATGTTTAAACGGATTTTCCTTACGATAACTGTTTTGATATTTTTTTTAATGGCAGATAAAAGCTATGGAGAAAGTACAAAAAGCATGTTATTAATCGTAACAGAAAGTAGTTGGGATGCGTTTTTGGCTTCTCCTTTTATTTCTTCTTTTATTCCGGAGAGTAGTGTTGGTTCAATGAATATCCGCACAAATCACCAAAACAAAATCATTGAATATTATGGAACCATCAATGCAGGAAGAAGATGGAGTTATTATGAGGTCAATGATATGGGGGCTGTAGATAAAGGATTGGGGGATTATCTGAACCAATCGGGTTTATCTACAGCTTTTTTTTCGGATAAGGATGAATTAATAAAAATCATTGAAAATCAATATGGAATGACCAGTTATAGAACGAACGATTTCGAAAAATTATTTTCAGACGATAACAAAAAAATTTTAGAAACAGCAGATGTTATTTTAATTGATATGGATTTATATTGCACTAAAGAAAACCAGGATTTTTTATTAGATTTTATTAAAAAAAGACATGTCCGTCTCTATGTTTTTTGCCCTTATCATGTGGAAAATAAATTAACTCCTTTTTTATTTTATGATAGCAGAAAACCTTATCCAGGTTTAATTACATCAGCAACCACCAGAAGGCAAGGGATTATTACCAATTTAGATATAGCTCCTTCTATTCTGTCTTATTATGGTATTGATTGTAGTTCTATGGTTAGTAAAGGCATAGAAATACAATACATTCCGGATGCTTATAAGAAGTTAAATCATCTATTAGAAAAAATTGAATTTTTAAATTATTATCGTTCAAATATAATCAAGATATATAATTTTTTTCTAATTTCTTTGTTAATTATTTATTTTTTTCTTGAAAAAAGGAATCATTATATGTTTAATATAATTTATGATGCTTTTATTATCTTTGCTTTATGGCTGCCTGTTTTATTTATGTTGACTTTTATCAGGAATATTTATTTTGTCTGTACTTTATGGCTTTTATTTTTTATTCTGGTCTATTGGATGCTAAATCATTTTTCATATGATATCGTTTTAAAATACAGTTCTTTGGCTATATTTATTATCTTAGTCCTGGATTCTCTTTTGGGTTCTCATTTACAGCAGCAATCTTTTTTATCTTATGATCCTGTTATAGGGGCACGTTTTTATGGTGTAGGGAATGAGTATGGAGGCATTATTATAGGAAGTCTATATTTATTACTCTATTTTGTTTCTAATTCTCCATATTTTGTGATAATTTCTCTTGCAGTTCAATTTTTTCTTGCTATAATATTAGGGATGCCTTTTTTTGGTGCTAATGTTGGCGCAACTCTTTCGCTTTTGACAGGAATGATTTCATTTTGTATCCATTACAGCAAAAAGAAAATGAAATCTCCTTTATTCTATCTTACAATAACAGCCTTCGTTGTTTTTTGGATTTTTACAGATTTGTTCTTTGTGGAAGAAAAATCTCATTTGGGACAGATGGTTTTTCAAAGTATAAATGGGAACTTTAGAATCTTTACCCAAATGATTTGGAGAAAATTAATGATGAATTTGCAACTAATGAGGTATTCCTTATGGTCAAAATTATTAGCATTTTCCCTTTTTGCAGTAACGATTAAGTTTAATTTAAAGAATGATTTTTTAAAAAAAATGGCGTTTCCTTTTATTGGAGCTATGGCAGGCGGAATATTGATGAATGACTCAGGAATTGTGTTAGGGGCAGCTATTTCCATATATTTTGTTTTCCCGTATTTGAGAAGCAATAGAAGAAATAATCAATCTGATCATAGAATGGAGTGTAGAAGTTGAGAATCATGGGAATAGACTATGGGGAAAAGACTATAGGGATTGCAGTGAGTGATGCTTTTGGCTGGACTGCCCAGGGGATTGAAACTATTAAAAGAAAAGAAGAAGATAATTTAAAAGAAAGTATTGAACGCATCAAGGCTTTGGTTCAGGAATACAATGTGGAAAAAATCGTATTAGGGCTCCCCAAAAATATGAATAACAGCTTAGGTTTTAGGGCAGAAAAAACTTTAAAGTTTAAAGAAAAGCTGGAAAAGGTTCTTTCCATTCCCATTGTTTTATGGGATGAAAGACTAAGTACAAAAGCTGCAGAAAATATTTTATTGGAAGCAGATTTAAGCAGGAAAAAAAGAAAAGAAGTCATTGATAAAATGGCAGCAGTATATATTTTGCAAGGTTATTTGGATAGTTTAAGCTAAAAGGAGGAAAATGAGTATGTCTGGAGAATTTAAAACGGTATTTTTAACCGACGAAGAAACTGGTGAAGAAGTTGGTTTTGAAATCATCGATGTAGTCGAAGTAGATGGCAATAAATATTTATTGGTCGTTCTCATGGAAGAGGACGAAGCACAAGATCGGGCTTATATTTTAAAAGATATTAGTCAGGATGATAAAGAAGCAGTTTACAGATTAGTAGATGACGATGAAGAATTTAATAAAATTGCTGTGTATTTTATGGAAGATAATAATGAATATGAAATAGAGATTTAATGAAATTGGATATCAATTGACAAAAAGCGCTTTCTATTATATACTACTGGTAATTATTATGAAACGGCAGATAGGATTAAAATTATGGAGGTATTCAATGACCATAAAAGGAATGGATTTAAAAGAGTTTTTAAAAGAAAAAGGCTGTAAGTTAACAACACAAAGAAGGGCTGTTTTAGATGTATTAATGGAGCACAAAGGGAAACACTTGAGTACAGAGGAGATATATGAATATGTTAAAGAAAAATGTCCTGAAATAGGTCTTGCCACGGTGTACAGAACAGTTCAGTTGTTTGAGGAAATAAAAATCATAGACCGCTTAAATTTTGATGATGGTTGTAGTCGTTATGAATTAATTATTGATAATGAGGAACATCATCATCATCATTTAATCTGTGAATCCTGCGGAAGAGTTATTGAGGTTGAAGAAGATTTACTGGAAGAATTGGAAGAAAGAATAGAAAGTAAGTATTATTTTAAAGTTAAAAATCATAAGGTTAAGTTTTATGGCTTGTGTCAAAAATGTGGTGCAGATTAATTTGGGGGGGTTGTGTTGGATAAAATCAAAATTTATGGAAAAGATATAGAAGATATAGAATTGATTATTCTATGTATTTTATCCAGCTTTTTTTTGCTTATATATGATGGTAAAAATTATTCCCCATTTGCCTGTAAGTCTCAAGTATTATATTTAGTAGCAATAATTTCAATTTTTCTTTTATTCCTTAAGTTTTTTGTAGAAAAGAGTAACCGACTAAAAAATACAGCCCATATTCCTTTATTCATTTATGCAGCTTTAATTATAATATCAGCCTTGTTTTCTGAATATCCCCAAGTTGTATATAAAGGTCTTCCCGGAAGACTGGAAGGTGTGTATGCCCTCTTATCATATATTACGGTGTATTTTGCTGCTTATTATTTAATTAAGAAAGAAAAGATATATGTACTTATTTATGTTTTATTGACTTTTACATCTATTGTAGCCCTGATAGGGGTACTGGAGTTTTATGGACTTAATCCCCTGGATCAAACCTATAAAGAGTTAAGAGTGGAGCATGAATATAAAATTGTAATTTATTCCACTATAGGTAATCAAAATTTTATTGGTTCTCTTATGTGTTTGACTCTAATGATTGGTATTATTTTGTTTGTTTCCAGTCAAAATAAATATCAAAAGATTTTTTTCTTTATAACTTCAGTTTTTCTTTATTCAGGACTGATTGTAAGCCGTACCAGGAGTGCCTGGACAGGTACCGTGCTTAGCCTTGTTATTTTTTTATTTTTCTTGATTAAAAAAAAATATATAAAAGAAGTTTGGAAAAAATTGATTTTTTTGTTTATGGTTTTTTTTATAATTACCTTTTTGATAGCAATCAGTTCAGAAGGCAGAATTGCTGGTAAATTTTTGGCGGTAGTAAGAGATATAAAAATGATTGAAGCTGATTCTAAGCAAATGGATTCTTTAGGAAGTGGTCGTTTTTATATCTGGAAAAATTCAATTCCACTTTTAACAGAATATTTTCCCTTTGGTTCAGGACCAGACACATTTCCCTTTGTTTTTCCTTCTAACTGGGAAGACAAGATGAGGATATTTGGAGATCCTTATGTCATCATCGATAAAGCACACAATGAATTTTTGCAAATTGGAGTTACAACAGGGATTCCCAGTCTTTTAGCATATTTATTTTTTATTGCTGTTATTATGTTAAAGAATCAGATAATAGTTTTTAAATTAGATTTCTTTAGTACATATGATCCTTTAATATTAGCCTCATTTATAGGATGTATTGCTTATTTAGTGCAAAGTTTTTTTAACATTTCAGTTGTGTCTGTAGCACCTGTTTATTGGATGATACTTGGTATTAATCAAAATTTAGTATTGAAATATGTGGAATCTTCTTTTAAGGAGACATCATTTAGTTAGCTTTAAAATTATTTTATGTTTACTGGAGGTGTAGTTTTGGCAACAAGAAAATCAAGTTTAAAAATAATCCCCCTGGGGGGTTTAGGTGAAATAGGTAAAAATATTACTGCTTTTGAATATGGCAATAGCATTATTGTTGTAGATTGCGGCTTAGCTTTTCCGGAAGATGAGATGCTAGGAATTGATCTGGTGATACCAGATGTAAGTTATCTGAAAAAGAATGTAGAAAAAATTAAAGGAATTATCTTGACCCATGGTCATGAGGATCATATTGGAGCTTTACCTTATGTATTAAAGGAAATCAGTGTTCCTATTTATGGAACTCGTTTAACGATTGGTTTGGTAGAAAATAAACTTAAAGAACACAACATGTTAAAATCCATCGAAAGGCATTGTGTATCTGCCGGCGATACGATTGAACTGGGACCATTTAAAGTGGAATTAATAAGAATTAATCATAGTATTGCAGATTCTGTAGCTTTAGCAATTCATACGCCTCTGGGTATCATAATTCATTCAGGGGATTTTAAAGTTGATTATCACCCTATTAATGGTGAACCCATTGATCTTCAGCGTTTTGCTGTTTTAGGAAGCCGGGGCGTGCTGGCCCTTTTATCAGACAGTACCAATGCTGAAAGAAAAGGCTATAATATGTCTGAGAGAACCGTAGGAAATGTTTTTGAAGATATTTTTTCAGAGGCAGTTCATCACCGTATTATGGTAGCGACTTTTGCTTCCAATGTGGATAGGGTTCAGCAAATTATTAATGCAGCGTATAAATATAAAAGAAAAGTGGTTTTTATTGGCCGAAGTATGATCAATGTTGTTAAGACAGCTGCAGAATTAGGCTATTTGGATATACCCAGAAACACTCTTATAGAATTAAGTGAAATTAATAAGTATAACGATGAAGAATTGGTTGTAATTATGACTGGCAGTCAGGGGGAACCTATGGCAGCTTTATCCAGAATTGCTTCATCGGAACTCAGACAATTAGAATTAAAGCCAGGTGATAAAATTATTCTTAGTGCTTCCCCAATTCCAGGAAATGAAAAAACCATTTCAAAAGTTATCAATGAGTTATTCAGAAAAGGTGCAGATGTTATATACGAAGATGCCCATGTTTCGGGTCATGCTTTTCAGGAAGAATTAAAACTTTTATATAGCTTAGTAAAACCGAAATATTTTATACCAGTTCATGGCGAATATCGCCATTTAAAACATCATGCTGAATTAGTAATGAATTTAGGAATGCCTAAGGAAAATATTTTTATTCTGTCCAATGGGGATGTGCTTGAATTTACAAAAAATACTTGTAAAATAACTGGTACCGTTCCCTCTGGTCAGATCCTGGTCGATGGCTTAGGTGTAGGAGATGTGGGAAATATCGTACTTAGAGACAGAAAACATCTTTCGCAGGATGGTCTGTTGGTTGTAGTCATTACCTTAGACAGGGAAAGCAATAAGGTTATTGCTGGTCCCGACATTATTTCCAGAGGTTTTGTGTATGTAAGAGAATCTGAAAACCTCATGGATGAAGCCAGAAATGTAGTAAAAAATTCCTTAACGGAATGTGAAGATAAGCAAATTACAGAATGGGCGCAAATGAAAAGTATTATTAAAGATACCCTAAAAGAATTTTTATGGCAGAAGACCAAAAGAAGTCCTATGATTTTACCGATTATCGTTGAAGTATAAAAAAGGGGGACGGCAATGAGTCTGGATAATGAAATAAATTCCCTTATTCATGCCATACTGGAAAGCGAGCAATACAAAAATTATCAAAGAGCAATGATGAATTTGTCAAAAGATGAGGAATTGCTGAAGAAAGTTAATGCTTTTCGGAAACAGCGCTTATTTTTGGAATCCCAGGCAAAAGGAAATAATTATCCGCATCATGAATTAAAAGCTGTGCAGGAAAGCTATTCTTCATTAATAATTTTTCCTCTTGCAGCTGATTTTTTAGAGGCGGAAAAAGCGTTAAGTCAGATGCTTTTAAAAATTTATAAAAATATTGCAGAAGCCTTAGACTTTAATTTAGATTTTTTAAATCAATAATGTTTATCTGTCAGGAGCCAGTTGTAAAAACTGGCTCTTATATAAAAAATATTAACTGACCTTGCTCCCTATTCAAATAATCAGAATAAGTTTTTGGTTGAATCTTGTATTAAATCTCTGTATAATATGAATAGATTTTAACAGAATAGGGTGAAAAAATGAAAAAGATTGCATTGAAGATGATAAAAGGCTTGTTTCAGTTAGGAATATTTTGTTTAATCGTCGTATTATGTTATTATGTTGGAAATAAAGCTTATAATTACGTATATCATATTGCTAACCAACCTTCAGAAAATGAAAGAAGTGTTAAAGAAGTCATAATAACGGTCGAAAAAGGAGCTACTACGAAAGAAATTGCTAAACTTTTAGAAGAAAATGGCCTAATCCGTAGCAGCTTATTATTTGAGTTAAAGAGCAGATATTATAAATATGATGGAAAATATAAAGAAGGCGAATTTGCTTTATCCACGAACATGTCAGAAGAAGAAATTATGGAAATTCTTATGACAAAAGGTGCCCAGGCAGAAGGTGTCAGATTTACTATTCCAGAAGGGTATACGGTTCAAAAAATTGCTGAAACTTTAGAAGAACAAAAGATTTGTACAAAAGAAGAATTTATGAAAGCATTAAATGAAGCCAAATATGACTATAAGTTTTTAGATGGGATACCTGACAGAAGTAATAAATTTGAAGGCTATCTTTTTCCTGATACCTATGAAGTAAGAAAAGGTGCCGATGCGACGGAAATTGTAAGTAAAATGCTCAACCGTTTCGATGAAATCGTTACGCCGGAATATTATAAGAGGGCTGCAGAGTTGGGTTATACTATGGATGAGATTATTATTATTGCTTCCATCATTGAACAGGAAGCTAAATTAGATGAAGAAAGACCTATTATTGCAGGTGTTATTTATAATCGTTTAAATTCCGATATCAATCTACAGATGTGTTCAACCGTAATGTATGCTTTAGGTAAAAGAAAAGAACACCTTTTATTAACGGATTTGGAGATTGATTCTCCTTATAATACTTATTTGTATGGTGGACTGCCTGTGGGTCCGATATGCAATCCAGGAGCAGCTTCCATAAGAGCAGCCCTGTATCCGGAAGAACATGACTATTTTTATTTCGTTTTAAAAGATGAAGAAACAGGTGAACATGTCTTTACTTCTACTGGAGAAGAACATAATGCAGCAAAGAAAAAATATAATCAGAAATTTTAGGGAAAGATATAAAGACGAAAGAAATTTCTTTCGTCTTTATAATTTTGATTGTGACCAGTTTTATACAGGAGGTTAATATGAGTGATATAATTTATGATTACATTAATGATTATATAAGAGAAATTATACCTGACAGTTCAGGCCTTTTAGGTCAGATTGAAAGAGAGGCTGAAAAAACTGATTTACCCATTATATCTAAAGAAGTTGCCCGCATGATATCAGTTTTATTATCTATAAAAAAACCGCAAAAAATCTTAGAAATAGGGACAGCAGTGGGTTACTCAGCGATTTTAATGAGTCAGTATCTTCAGGAGGGTGGTCAGATTCTTACTATAGAAAGATATGATGTGATGTATAATGCAGCAAAAGAAAATATTCAAAAAGCAGGACTTGAAAATACCATATACTTGATAGAAAAAGATGCTGAAGAAGTTTTGCCAAATTTAGAGGATTCTTTTGATGTGATTTTTTTAGATGCTGCAAAGGGGCAATACAATAATTTTCTTCCACATTGTCTGAGACTTTTAAAAGAAGATGGTTTACTGATTGCCGACAATGTTCTTCATAAGGGAACAGTGGCCAAGCTTAGATATGATGTACCAAGGAGGCAGAGGACCATTCATAAAAGAATGCGGAATTTTTTATGGGAAATCATTCATAATGAAGATTTAGAAAGCTGCATACTTCCCATAGGAGATGGAGTGGCCCTGTGTCACAAAAAGACCAATAAAGCTGAATTGAAAGGATGAAAAAGGTGACGGGAAAAAAAAGAAAGCCTGAATTGCTGGCTCCAGCAGGCAGTTTAGAAGTCTTAAAGACTGCTATTGATTACGGGGCAGATGCTGTTTATATAGGAGGTTATGAATATGGCTTAAGGGCGAAAGCGAAAAATTTTACTATGGAAGAAATGGCTGAAGGAATAACCTATGCCCATAAACATCAGGTAAAAGTGTATGTAACAGCAAATATTATTGCCCATAATCAAGACTTAATTGGCCTAGATAAGTATTTTAAAGAACTTGCCGCTATGGGTGCTGATGCTGTGATAGTAGCAGACCCAGGAGTACTTATGGTTTTAAAAGAAACAGTTCCGGATATGCCTGTTCATTTAAGCACTCAGGCAAATAACACAAATTATAAAGGCGTATTGTTTTGGTATAAACAAGGTGTTGAAAGAGTCGTTCTTGCCAGGGAATTGTCTTTGAAAGAAATCAGTGAAATAAGAAGTAAGCTGCCCTTAGATTTAACTCTGGAAGCTTTTGTTCACGGGGCAATGTGTATTTCCTATTCTGGCCGTTGCTTGTTAAGCAATTATATGACAGGAAGGGATGCCAATAAGGGGGACTGTGCGCAGGCATGCCGCTGGCGCTATTATTTGGTCGAAGAAACCAGACCAGGGGAATATATGCCTGTTTATGAAAATGAAAGAGGTACTTTTATTTACAATTCAAAAGATTTATGTATGATTGATGCTATCCCTCAATTAATTCAGGCAGGTATTGACAGTTTTAAAATTGAAGGCCGGATGAAAACTGCTTTTTATGTTGGTTCAGTGGTAAAGGCTTACAGGGAAGCCATTGATGACTATTTTGAGGATGAAAACTTATATCATTCTAAAATAAACTATTATTTAGAAGAAGTAACAAAATTCAGTCACAGGGACTATACAAAGGGTTTTTATTTTGAAAAGCCTTCAGGCAGCGAACAAATTTACAGCCATAGCAGTTATATCAGAGGATACAGTTTTGCTGGCAGAGTCATGGATTATGATCCCGAAAGTCAAGTGGCTACGATTGAGCAAAGAACCAAATTTTCTGTTGGGGAAGAAATTGAATTCATGCCTTTTTCGAGTCCATCCTTTGCTCAACGAATTAGCCAGCTTTGGGATCAAGAAGGTAATGAAATCCATTCAGCACCGCACCCAAAGCAAATTGTAAAAATGAAAGTAATAAAGCCTGTTGAAAAGAATATATTAATAAGGAAGAAAGAAGAAGATTTTTAGTAAATAAAATGAGACAGACACATCTTTGCCGGAAGCTTCATAGAATAAAAAAGAAGCTTTTAGCGGAGGTGTGTTTTTTGTTTTTAGGGATACTGCAATTTATTGGTACTTTCTCGTATTTTACAGGAAATTCTTCTTTTCCTCAGCCTCTTAGTCCAGAAGAAGAAAAGTATTATTTAGAATTGTACAAAAAAGGTGATAATGAAGCCAAAAATATTCTGATAGAAAGAAACTTACGCTTAGTTGCTCATATTGTGAAAAAGTACAATGGTTTGAATAAAGAATTGGATGATTTAATTTCTATAGGAACCATAGGACTTATAAAAGCCATTAGCTCTTATGACTTGGATAAGGGTACAAGGCTTGCCACTTATGCGGCAAGATGCATTGAAAATGAAATTTTAATGAGCATCCGTTCTTCAAAGAAAGAACGCTATGAAGTATCCCTGCAAGCACCTATTGGAATAGATAAAGAAGGAAATGAAATTGCATTAATCGATATTTTATACAATGATTCGGAATCTGTATTAGACCAGGTGGATTTTAAAATAAAACTAAAAAAATTATATCAAAAAATGAAAACAGTTTTAAAAAGAAGAGAAAAAGATGTCTTGGAAATGCGTTATGGTTTGGAAAATGGCAGTGAAAAAACCCAAAGGGAAATAGCAGATTTATTAGGAATATCTCGTTCTTATGTCTCCAGAATAGAGAAAAAAGCCATTAAAAAATTAAGTGAAGAATTGGCAAAATAAAGGCACTTATTTTTAGTGCTTTATTTTTATATTTAAAATAGAAATAAATATAGGATTTACACAAATAATTACATATGTTATAATAAACAAAAAAGTAAGTATTAATATAAATTATGGTAGATTAAAAATATTTTAATAATTTATTTACATTTATTTAGAAAATTGTTATAATAAAAGTAAGAATAAGAATATGGCGAGATGAAGAGGAGTAAAAATGAAAAAAACTGATAAGAGAAAACTAGGTGACTTATTAGTTCAGGCTGACATGCTCACCGTTAAACAACTTAAGAAGGCATTGGCAGAGCAGGAACGGACGGGCGAAAAATTAGGTGAGATATTAGTTAAAAAAGGCTGGGTCACAGAACAAAATATCGTTGAGGTTTTAGAATTTCAATTAGGGATTCCTCATGTGGATTTATCCAAATATGCTATTGATCCCAAAGCTGCCTCAATGATAAGCGAATCTTTAGCCAAAAGATACATGTTGATTCCTATTCAAATAGAAAATGATCGCTTGGTCGTTGCAATGAGCGACCCATTAAATGTTTATGCAATAGATGATGTAAAATTGGCGACAAAAATGGAGGTTATGCCTGTAATTGCCAGTCTTGCTGATGTAAAGCAGGCCATTGACAGAATGTACGGGGTAAGCAAGACGGTAAGTATTGCTGAGGAATTCCGCAGACAGATGCAGGAAAAACCTCAGAAAAAGAATGGTTTGGATGAAGAAATGGATGAGGCGGATGTTTTGAATTCGCCGGCTGTTAAATTGGTAAACAGCTTTATAGAGCAGGCTATCAGAAGAAATGCCAGTGATATTCATATTGAGCCTTTTGAAAATTATGTAAGAGTTAGATTGAGAATAGATGGTCAGCTTCATGAAATATTAAAAACGGATATTTCAGCTCTTAATGCGATTGTTACCAGAATAAAAATCTTAGGTAAAATGAATATAGCGGAAAAAAGAATACCTCAGGACGGACGTATTGGGGTAACGCTTGATAATAACCAGTTAGACCTTCGTGTAAATACTTTGCCTACCATATATGGAGAAAAAGTGGTTATCCGTTTGCTTTACAGAACGGGTATGCAGCTTAGGAAGGAAGAACTGGGCTTTTGTGAAAGTGATTTGAAAAAATTTGAGAGTCTCCTCATGAAACCTCATGGAATCATCTTGCTGACTGGTCCTACAGGTAGTGGTAAGTCTACCACCCTGGCGACGGCATTAAGAGAATTAAATAAGCCCAATGTAAACATTATAACGGTTGAAGACCCAGTAGAAAATATGATTGAAGGTATTAATCAGGTGAATGTAAATGCAAAAGCAGGACTTACTTTTGCCAGTGCCCTGAGGGCAATTTTAAGACAGGACCCTGATATTGTTATGATTGGGGAAATGAGAGATACAGAGACTGCCAGTATTGCTGTAAGGGCATCTATTACAGGGCATTTGGTTTTAAGTACCCTTCATACTAATGATGCACCCAGTTCTATAACTCGTTTAATTGACATGGGAATAGAACCTTATTTGGTAGCAACGGCTGTTGAAGGGATTATTGCGCAAAGATTGGTAAGGAGGATATGTAAAAATTGCAAAACGGCTGTTCATCCAACCAGTGATGAGGCTGAGATTTTAAAAATTCCGAAAAATTCTCTTATTTATAAAGGTAAAGGCTGCCAGGCTTGTAATAATACAGGTTACAAGGGCAGATTGGCTGTTCATGAAGTTTTAGTTTTGGATTCTAGCATGCGGGAAATGATTGTAAAAGGTGCAAATTCCGATGAAATAAGAGAATTTGCTATAAATCATGGTATGATTACGCTTTGGGACAATACCAAACGAAATGTTCTTGAAGGTAATACCACCGTAGAAGAATTACTAAGAGTTGCTTATGGTCAAGAGTAGGAGGATATAGATGGATATTGATAAATTGCTTGCGTATGCTGTAGAAAATAAGGCTTCTGATACTCATATTACTGTTGGATTTCCCCCAACCCTTCGTATTGACGGGAAATTGGAACCATTGGATTTACCCAAATTGACGGCTGAAGACACTGAAAAAATGGTCATGCATTTATTGAGATTCAGAGGGAAAAAAGATGTTTTACTGAGGGACGGGGAAGTGGATTTTTCTTATGGAATTCCTTCAGTAGGTCGTTTCAGGGTCAATGTTTTTAAGCAAAGAGGTACCTTTGCAGCTGCTATCCGTACAGTAACCGTAGGGATACCTACCCTTGATGAGTTAAAATTACCTCCTGTATTAAAGAGTTTAGCTCAAAATGTAAGAGGACTCATTTTGATCACTGGCCCTACAGGAAGTGGAAAATCAACCACATTGGCAGCAATGATTGATTTGATTAACAGCCAGAGAAGCTGTCATATTCTTACATTGGAAGATCCTATAGAATATCTTCACAAACATAAAAAAAGTATAGTTAATCAAAGAGAAATAGGGCCTGACAGTAAATCCTTTGCCTCGGCCTTAAGAGCTGCCCTTCGTGAAGACCCGGATGTTATTCTGGTTGGGGAAATGCGTGATTTAGAAACGATTTCAATTGCAATTACTGCAGCAGAAACAGGACATTTGGTTTTATCAACTTTACATACGGTAGGTGCTGCTGAGACGATAGACAGAATTATTGACGTATTTCCACCTCATCAACAGGAACAGATTCGTGTTCAGTTGGCTAATGTATTAAAAGGGGTTGTTTCACAACAACTTTTAAAATTACAAACAGGTAGAGGAAGAATTGTAGCAACAGAAGTTATGGTGACAACACCTGCAATTTCGAACCTAATCCGTGAAGGAAAAAGTCATCAGATTCATTCAATGATTCAGACAGGTAGTAAGTATGGTATGCATTCTATGGATATGAATTTAGCGGAATTATATAAGAGAGGCTTAATTGATAGACAACAAGCTATTAATTATGCACAAGACCAAGAAGCCATCAGAAAGCTGCTTGAAATTGATTAAATGATTATAATGGTATTATTCAATTTATCATATATTATAATCCTTGTTTAATAATAGAAAATATCTGAGATGATTACTTCGTTGTATGACTTAATGACACAAACAATGCACGGATAGGACTGCTAAAGGAGGGGTATGATGCCTGTTTATGTATATCAAGCTAGAAATACTAGAGGCGAATTAATCAGCGGGGAAGTAACTTTTGAAACGGAAGAGGAGATACGGTCTTATTTATCGGCAAGAAAGTTAATTCCCGTAGAAATTAAAACAAAAAGTGCACTGGATACTGATCTTAGCAAACTGCCGATTTTTAAATCAAAAGTAAAGACAAGAGATATTGCTTTATTTTGCCGTCAGTTTGCTATTATGCTAGAATCTGGTATTACAATTGGTGCAACCCTTGATATTGTTAGAAGACAGATTGAAAACCCTACATTAAAAGAAATTGTACAAAAGGTTTATGAAGACGTCCAAAAAGGTAGAAGCTTATCAGAAGCCATGGGTGACCATCCGGAATTTCCCCCTTTGCTTGTAAGTATGATAGAGTCTGGGGAAGTTTCTGGTAGTTTAGATGAAGTAATGGTTCAGATGGCAGGCCATTATGAAAAGAATCTGGATGTTCAAAGAAAAGTAAAATCAGCACTGACTTATCCTGCCATAACGGTTACGTTAATTCTCATTCTTATGGTTGTACTTATTGCTTTTGTTATTCCAAACTTCTTAAGTATGTATGCCTCTGAAAACTTGGAATTACCATGGGTAACGAGAGCGCTCATGTCTATAACTGAATTTACCAGAGATAATTTTCTCATCATTATGACCACTATCATTAGTTTAATAGCAGGCTTTTTTGCAGTAAGAAGGACTCCAAAGGGAAAACACTTTTTTGATGAATTAGTTTTAAAGCTACCTATTGCCAGCAATGTTAATAAAATGGTTATAACGGCTAATTTTTGCAGAACATTAAGTACACTGTTAAAAGCAGGAACACCAATTATTAAGAGTATGGAAATAGTAAGAAGAGTTGTTGGTAATGAAGTGGCAATGGACGTTATAACAAATTCTATTGAAGAAATTAAGCAAGGTACAGGACTAGCCATATCCCTTCACGAGTCGGATCTTTTCCCGGATATGCTGACCAGCATGATTCGAATAGGTGAAGAGACAGGTGCGCTTGACTTTACAATGGAAAAAACAGCGGACTTTTATGAAGCAGAAGCAGATTTGGCTATACAAAATGCGACGACGGTCATTAATCCGGCCATTACCATTGTTGTTGGTGCAGTTGTAGGTTTCGTGGTACTTGCAGTTATGCTTCCTGCTTTCAATATGCTGGAAGCTATGCTATAAAGACAGAAGCTGAATGAAAAATCTGTTTTTTGTCTAATTTTAGCTAAATATATATTTTACAATATATATTTAAATTCACTTAAGGGGGTGAGGGACAAAAAAGTAAG
>JAAYML010000055.1 GCA_012521395.1 Candidatus Epulonipiscium sp.
AAAAAACAATAAACAAATCATTACCATAATAAAAAACCCAATTATTATACTCTTCTTTTTCATAGACAATCACCGCAAATATTTAGCTCCATAAATGACAACGCTTTATCTGATTCTTGCTGCTATCAATACGTAGCTTTTATTAGCCTGTTATTTATATCAAAATATTTTTAATTATGATACAATATATTTAATTTGTCAATAAATAATCTCTGTCTATGCTTTATCTGTCACCTCTGAACTTTTCTTAATTAAAAGCATCATTCATTTCCACTTCTTCATCACAAATCTCATATTTTCATGCAATATCTTATAATTAGCATAATCCATTCAAAATTTTATTCAGTAAAAATCTCTTTGTTCGTTTTCTAATTTATATCCATAATCTTTTATAGTAAGCTAAATTGTCAATCTCTTATTTTTTATGGTTGACAATGTCAATTGTTAAGTATATAATGTTTTTGGTTAACAATTGAAATATAAGGAGGATTATTCGATGAAAAATAAAAAAGCAAAATCTGTTTTATCTGCAAAAGAACTTTCAGTCATTGCACTCTTTACTGCAATCACTGCTGTATTTGCACAAATCGCTATCCCGCTCCCTTTTACACCAGTACCTATCTCCTTTGGTCTGGTTGCCGTTTACATGTCAGGAATTTTATTAAAACCAAAGCATGCTGTCTATTCTCAACTGTGTTATCTTACTCTGGGTGGTCTGGGAATTCCAGTCTTTGGCGGCTTTCGTGGCGGCCTGGGAGCCCTTTTTGGACCAACAGGCGGCTACTTACTGGTCTATCCCATTATGGCCTGGCTTGTCTCTATGGTGCTTAACAGCCAAAAAAGCAGGCAAAACGAATCCTCTAACAGTAAGGGATTTTTACTCTTTAAATCCGCTGTTGCCATTTGCACTGCACATATCATTTTATATTTAGGAGGAACCACCTGGCTGAGCATCACCACAGGCAACTCTTTTTATGCTACTTTAGCGATCGCTGTATTTCCCTTTATCCCTATGGACATCTTAAAAATTATTTTCTGCATATTTGCTGTCGTACCCATCCGTTCCCGTTTAATCTCAACCAATTTTTTAATCATAGATAATACAAAAGCAGACTTTTCTGAATAAAAGGAGCCGGAATCATGACAGAAAAAATGACTATCAAAGAATTATTAAGCAAAGTTATAGAAGGAAAAGATATCTCTTTGGAAGAAGCGAATCTGCTCATAAGACCTGATTTAACGGACTTAAATGAACTAATTCAGGCATCTGACATCATTACCAAACATTATTTTAATAATACAGTTGAAATGTGTGCCATATACCCGGCTAAAATGGGAAAATGCTCGGGAGACTGTGCTTTTTGTGCTCAATCTGTCCACCACAACAGTAAAATTACGCCTATTTCAGTTCAAGAATTAAAACTAGATGATATTATCTCAAAAGCTAAAGACTTAGAAAAGTTCGGGACAAAGCATTTTAGCCTCGTCACAAGTGGTGAAACATTAAATGATGAAGAATTCAACCTTATCATCCATATATTTTATAGGCTAAATAAGGAAACGACATTAAAACTCTGTGCATCTTTGGGCAGCTTAACTTTAGAAAAAGCTAAAAAATTGAAAAATGCCGGGGTATCCCGCTACCACCATAACATTGAAACAAGCCGTAGTTTTTTCCCAAAAATTTGCTCAACCCATAGCTATGACGACAAAATAGAAACTATCAAAACTGCCCAACAGGCAGGTTTAGAAATCTGCTGTGGCGGTATTATTTCTATGGGAGAAACCGCAGAGCAACGTGTGGAAATGGCTTTCGCTTTAAAAAATTTAAATGTTGATTGCATTCCTATTAACATACTCAATCCTATCCCTGGCACCCCATTAGAAAATCAAAAGCTTCTTTCCGCAGAAGAAATCCTAAGAACCATAGCAGTCTTTCGCTTTATATTAAAAGACAAGACTTTACGATTTGCCGGAGGTAGAGAAAAAGCTCTGGCTGAACATGAATATTTGGGCTATCGTGCAGGAATTAATGCTTTGCTCATAGGGGATTACCTGACAACACCTGGAAAAAGTATTGAAAATGAAAAAGAAAACTTGAAGATGGCTGGCTTAATCATATAATCTTTAAGGCCATCTTCATATTTTATGCATCCATTTACTTTCATTTTTGAATCTGCTTCCAAAAATCGGGTAAATGATAAAAAGCGACCTTAGTGATTAATAAATCCAATTTCCCTCTTTTCTTCCCCCTAAGCTTTTATGCAGCCTTTATCACCTTAATTCCCCTAATAAAGTTTAAAGTAGCAAAAGCGTACTATATTCTAGAATAAATTTTAAGAATTTTTTATACCTTAAAAACCGGGGTCAATAAAAAGCCCCGGTAATTTTTTATTCCTGAATAATTGCCCTGCGTACTGTCATCCTTGCGGCCCGCTTTCCTGCAGAACGGCTTGCAAAACGGCCAATAAACCATGTAAAGACAAACCATGCCAGCATAGAAAGAATAAGTGCAAGCCATGAAGATGTCAGTGGAATCTCCAGAACATAAACGCCTATATAGTAAATGCTTAAGAATAAAACAGGTATAGCCAGCAAAAGACTAAGAAGCCAACTACACAGACATACAAAAGTACTTTCTGTTCGGACTATTTTTTTGATTTGCCTGTTGCTGGCACCCATCGATTTCATAATACCGATTTCCCGGGTACGCTCCGACACTTGCAAATTCATAGCAGAAGCAAGGCCAAAGCCAGCAACAAACACAACTAAAATCGCTACGGTTAAAAAGGACGTCAATGTTGTAGTAAAATGAGCCTTAAGAATCTTGTAGCGCTCCATCTTACTTTCTGATTGAACAATCGATATTTCGCTTATAGAAAGATATTCTTCCAAATCTTTATAAACTCTTCGCATATTTCTCTTTTGGATTGCTGTTTTGACTGGAACACTAATTCTCTGAGCCTTTGGCGGAATAAGGGTCTCAAAACCCTTTATTTCCATATATATGCTCTGGCTTCCAATTTCTTTGATAATGCCTACTATGGTCATTTCCTGTGTAATACTGCCAAACTGGAATAAGACCTTATCTCCCAAAGCATATGGCTCATTGTTTAAAAATTCAAAACTTACTACAATGGCATTGCTATCACCTGCTTGCAACCAACGGCCTTCTATCATTTCAGGTGTAAATAACTTACTATTATAATCCATGGCTGTCAGGGCATACAAATTCCCTGTATGTCCATCCGGATAAATGAGTTTTCCTGTTGCCTCACCCCACACTTCATAGTAAGCCACCATTTCAGGATTAGCATCCAGTGCTTTTTTAATTTTATCCATATCTTTATAATGACTGCTCGTAAACTGGTAGTCAAAATGGCGTGCTTCCATATTATCTGATAAAGCCTTATTAATTGAAACGATATTCCCCATTATACCCACAAACAAGAGACCCCCAAGTGTTAACATCATCAAATTCATAATAAAACGGCGGCGGTGTTCGAGAGCCCTGCGTACAGACAGTAACACTGGTCTTGACAAACGGTTAAGGCATCTGTGAGGTATCTTAAGTTCTTGAATTCTGACCTGTATTCCATAATCATTAATAGCGTCTTTAACTCCTATCGCAAGTCCCCGGCGTACAGGCAAATAAGAAAGCAGTAAAGGCACTGTAACAAGTGCAGCAGTTACAAGGATATATACAACAGGAGACAGATCAAATCTTGTCAGATACATATTTCCTATCCGCAAAAAGAAAGCAGACAAACCTCTGCCGATAACTACGGATAAAGGTAATGACACAGCCAGATTAAAAGCAATTAATATTCCGGCTGCTCCCATATAGGCAAACTTTATCTTGCCAGTTCGTGCACCCATGGATTTTAATATGCCAATTTGTTTTACCTGACCAGCAAGCATTGTGGAAAAAAGACTGGCCATAATTAAGCAGCCAAATATAAAAGCCAAAAGTGAGAAAACCTGGAAAATAAACAAGGCACCTTCATACTCCTCAAGATGCATACTCACACCAGGCGTTTTTGATATATTAGCAAACAATACTTCATAACCATTTTCCTCCAACAGGTGAATGTATTCTGTTGTAATTTGCAAAATATTGTCCCTGTCATAATACGCTCCTGCAACAAAATAATCAATGCAATTCATTTCAAGCCCCATAGATTTCAGGGTCTCTTCTGATACATAAGCATATACTGAACTGGCAAATCTTATCCTGGAAAAGGATTCAGCCAGTGGACAAATAACTTATAACGGGCAAGGCTATATTTATCTGCGTTTTATACATAAGGCCGGAGCCAACACACAAATTGTATTGCAAGAATCCATAAGCTACGGACAAGCCCTTACATCATATCTTTCCCGTATTAGCCCTATGCTGCTTCTAAGTATCTTGCTCGTGTTTATAGCCAGCTTCGCCATCACAGCGCGGGCACTGGTTCCCATACGAAAATCCTGGGAACGGCAAGTCCAATTTACCGCTGACGCTTCCCATGAATTACGTACACCCATAGCGGTGATTCAGGCCAATCTTGAAGTCGTTATGGATGAGCCAGAACAAACGGTTGCCAAAAAGCAAAAATGGCTTAATCATATTAAAGCTGAAGCAGACCGGATGCAGAAATTAATAGAGGATTTATTAATCCTCTCCCGGGCTGATGAAGGACAGGAAAATTTAGAAAAATCTCTCTTTAATCTTTCAGAAACATTGATAAATACTTTAGAGTCTCTCATACCTTATGCACAAAGCAAGGGGATAAAATTAAAAACAGACATTGAAGCGGATATATCATTCTTTGGAGACAAAGAACAGATAAAACAACTGCTGGTAATACTCGTCGATAATGCCATCAAACATACCCCTTCAGGTGGAGAAGTCCTGGTCAAAAGCCAGATACAAAACCGCAATCTTGTTATTAAAGTTACTGACACAGGAGAAGGGATAGCAAAAGAACATCTGACTAAAATCTTTGACCGTTTCTACCGGATTAACAAAGCACGGGAAAGGGAAAGTGGCAGTTCAGGCCTGGGTCTTTCCATTGCCAAATGGATTGTGGAAGAACACCGGGGTTCCATCCATGTTGAAAGCAAATTAGGTGCTGGCAGCACCTTTACAGTCGTTCTCCCACCAAAATAAAAAAGTAAAGCACTGGCTTTGCCAGTGCTTTACTTTTTAACAGGTACGCAGGAGAAATCATCTGTCTTTATCTGAAAATCAAATGATTTTACAAAAAACAGTGATATTAATAAAAAATGATATAATAAACTGACATAACAAGCGTATATACAAAGAGTACAGGAAGCCATTTATCTCCCAGCTTAGGGGTGGGAACAGGGGCAAGATTAAAAACTGCAAGGAGTATTAAAGCTAAATATAGGAATATCGAAAACGATTGCTGAGGCAGAAACTTTTCCAGGATGAAAATTAAAGCCAATATAATAACATTATTATCTAAGGCTAAGCCTTTATATGTATTTTTATCAATCATGCCAAACACATTAAAATAACTTAAACGGACTGCTGCTGCCGCTACTATCATAGACGCTCCTGGCATAAATACCGGGCCGAAATTTCCATAACTTAATAAAAAGAAAGCTGGAAAAACGCCAAAACTGACAATATCAATAAGAGAATCCATCTGAACGCCTATCGCACGGTGATAATCGCTTCGGTTTTTAAGACGACGGGCTATTCGTCCGTCCAGCCAATCAAAAACGACTGCCCAAAGGGCGCATGCCAAAGCATAATGATGTTGCTTTGTCACTGCAAAATATATTGCAAAAAAAGAAGCCAACAGACCTGTAAGCGAACAAAGATTGGCAGGATCTTTTACAAAATAAAGCATCGAATAATCTCTTTGAGCTTGGATTAATTCTTTGCTCATATCAAGCCCCTCCTATGCAGTAAAGTGAAGGTTAACGGTTTTAGACCTGCTTACCTGGTTAAGTATACGATGAAGGGATTTCAGCAGTAAATCATTTTCTTCCCTCGTTTTAATTGACAGCCTGATGTATTGTCCATCAATTCCTTTCTTTCCAGATAAATCTTTTATCAATATATTGTATTCATTTAGCAAGCTTTCAGACAATTCTTCAGCTGAACAAGGCCCCATTAATTCACACATTACAAAATTGGCCTGGCCGGGTATAACTCTTAAATGGGGCAGCTTTTTTAATTGCTCTGTAAATTCTTTTCGTATCAATTTGAATTTTTCCAGGGCCAGCTGATAATCCTTTTTATATTTTTCAGAAATCTGAAGATAAAATTCGGCCAATGAATTGATATTCCATATAGGCAGATCTCTCTTGATAAAATCAATTAACGCTTCATCCCCACTGGCAATAATACCAAGACGCAAGCCTGGTACACCAAAGGACTTTGAAATACTCTTGACAACAGCTAAATTTTTGTATTTTTGAAGAATCTCCTCTGAAAGTAAGCTTTGAGCCTCTCCAGCATCTGTAAAATCTACAAAAGATTCATCTACAATCAGCCTTATCCCTTTTTGTTCAGCCCAGGCCGCTAATCTTAATAACTCAGTTTTTTCAATAAAATTACCGGAGGGATTATCAGGATTAATTAAAATCAGGGCTTCTATATTAAATTTTCTATAGTAATCCATTAAGTCTTGTGCTGTATATGCAAAATTCTTATTCCTTGGATAATACGGCACAATATAATTTTGATTTAAGCGATTTGGATATTCTTCAAAAGTGGGGAAAATCACACCAACATGACCCTTAACCGTTTTCATCAGAGAAGAAATGAGCTCCGCCGCCCCATTGCCTGGACAAATATGTTCTTTTTTGATTCCGTAATATTTCCCGGCAATCAGACTGTTTACTTCCATACCTGATGGATAATTGCAAATCAACTGTTCAAAATTTGCTTTCATTTCTTCAATCATTTTTCCAGGCGGATAAAAAGGATTCACCAGATAGCAAAAATCAATCAGTTTAGGATATCTCCAGTATCCGCCATACCTCTTTTTCATTTTTTCAAAACTCTTTTCAGAAAAAATGGATTCTGCTATATCCAAATCTTGTAAATCGTCAATTTCATACCATGGTTCATCTTCTAAAACTTCTGCTTTAATGGGAGATTTTTTGATAAAGCTTAATACTTTAAGGACTTGCTCATAATATTCATTACAGCATTGTGAATCGATATAGGCTTTAAGGAAAGGAAAATAACAGGATTTAAAAAATTCTTTGCTAAATTTATAAATATTTACAGTTTTATAATATTGGTCAAGCTTGTTATAATCCATTTCACATTTTTCTACAAAACTGCAGATATTATTTTGACTGTCTAAAGTAACAACCGTTCCGTCCATCCAGCTTTCATATTTAGCCACTAAAGCCAGGTCAGGATAGGGATTGTTAATGATTCTTTTTAAAATCTCATCGCTAAATATCAAATCAGATTCTAACAGCAAGGTATCATCTTTAACTAAATAATCCTTTGCCAAATACAGTGAATAAATGTTGTTTGTCTTAGAATATGCATCATTTTTGATAAAGCTTACAGGCGTTTGAATGTTTAGGGAATTAATATATGATATTAATTTTTCCCCCTGATACCCCACCACAATGATAATTTCTTTAAGCTTTAACGCATCAAGTTGTAAAAGCATTCTTTCAATTAAAGTTTTTCCATTAACCTTAACCATGCATTTTGCTGAATCTCTGGTTAAGTCTTTTAACCTTTTTCCCATTCCTGCTGCTAATATTAAAGCCTGCATATCTTTCACCTCTTTTTATATTTTTGTCAAAAAAGCATGCATGCTTATTTTTAACAACAGAAATAGCGCCATATAAATATACAGCGCTGTCAAAATAAAAATTGGTTTAAATTTTAGGGGGGATAAGATTTTTATCTTTTAGTTATCTATAGTAAATTAAAAAATAACAAATAAAAATGGCTTTTACTTCTCCTTTAATTTAGCGCTGCACATTCACACAGCTATGACTTTATTGCTGTTAGCACTCATAAATCGCGAGTGCTAAACTCAAATTTTATATATCATTTTTTTTAAATTTTGTCAATAGGCTTTTTTATAAAAAGGCTGTTACTCAACAAAAGTTGAATAACAGCCTTTTAGTAACACATTTTACTAGCGTTTATCTCTTACTGTCTTAACCATCTCATCAACATATGCCCTTGCTTTATCTATTTCCGCTTGTTCAGGTTCTTCAGTAAATACTATAGCAGTAATCTGAAATGGAGTATCATCCCAGAAAAACGTATATCCAACCACAAAATACCTTATTTCGTCACCAGAATATAGTTTATTTATAAGATCTCCTTCAAATCTCCAGAATTTTCTACCATCTATTTCAACTTCTCTGCTCTCCCTTATATCAAACCTGTCTGGATCACCTGAACCAAATTGGTCCGCACCATATTTAAAAGAATCAAAATATGCATCCAGAATTTCACTGGGTTCATTAATTGTACTTGCATCTACAAATGAATCAGATGTTAATCCAATAAGTGTATGTCCTTCAACAACAATAAAAGTTGTAGCCCCATATTCAATCAGATATGAATTAGGTCCTTTCACATACAAGCTATGCATGGGAAACATTATAGTATATGGTAGTTCAACTGAACTGTCTTCTTTTTTTTCTTCCTTTTCATCTGCACTGCTATCTGGCTCTTCTTGGTTCTCTTCTAATGTTTTTGTTGCATTATTACTTACTTCACTGGTCAGATTACCTGAGCTTGCACTTTCTTTCCCAGTCCCACAAGCGGTCACTCCAAAAAGTCAAATAATGATTGCAAGCAAAACACTCATTTTCTTCATTGTCTTTAGCCCCTTCCATAATTATTTATTATTTTTTATATACTTAATTTCATTTAATACTAAACAAACACATAGCTATCAAAAAAAGTAATATTCATATCAACGTGAATACCCCCTTTAATTTTATATATTTTTTGATAAAAACATTTAAAAAACACCAATTATTGTAATATGTTTTATAATTCTTGTCAATATAGGAAATTATCAAAACCATATATTATTATCAGACAATAGTAACATAAAAGACTGTCAAACAACATTTAAATGTTGAATAACAGTCTTTAAATTGTTTTTATACACATCCTCAAATTTTCAGTCCCTTTATCTTACTCATCTCTTACTTTTTCAACAGACGCCAGTAAAACATTTAGACTTTCTAATACATCGTTTCTTTTTTCAGCAGGTAAAGCCAGATAAATTTTTTCAAAGAATAAATTCATGTTTTCTTCAATCTTTCTATAAACTTCTTCTCCTCTTGCTGTAAGATTTATAACAAGATATCTCCTGTCCACTGGATCAATATCCCGCTTCACCATACCTTTTGTTACCAGTTTATCAACTGTCCGGCTCATTGAGCTGTTTTCAAGATTAAGGAGCCTGGCCAGTTCACTCAAAGAAATCCTTCCTGCCCGTCCTATTTCTACTAATGCATGGCATTGGGCCAGAGTCACACCACAGCAAGAAAGCTGAGAATCTTTTAAAACGCCAAGTTCTTTTTCAAGTTTTCGTATTCTTTCTCTTAATTCTTTTGAAGGATTCATATCGGTCATATACTTCCCCCATATCTTTTTTATTTAGATATTCTATAAGCACCATCCACAAATATCGTTTCACCATTAATATAATCTGACATCTCCGATAATAAAAATATAACAACATTGGCTATATCTTCAGCTTTTGCAATTCTTCCGGCTGGAATGATGCTTTCAGAGAATTCCCTTATTTTTGGATCATCAAATGATTTTGCTGTCATAGCTGTATAAGTAAAGCCAGGGGCAACAGAATTGACTTGTATATTATAAGGTGCTAAATCCAAAGCCATTGCTGATGTCAATGCAACGACTGCAGCTTTTGACGCAGCATATTCCGCCATTTTAGGTCTGAAAATTTTAGATCTTATGCAGCTGATATTGACGATTTTCCCTTTATTGTGTTTCATCATGATTTTTGCTATATGCTTGGAAAGAATGAATATCCCTGTTAAATTTGTATCTATCACTTTATTCCACTCAGACAAATCCAATTCATAAAAGGGCTTAGCATTTATAAAAATGCCGGCACAATTAACCAGGCCATCTGCTTTACCAAACTCTTCATCAATATCCTTTATTAATCCCATGACTTCTTTTTCATCACTGACATCCATTAAATAATGTATATATCTTGCATGACTTATTGAAGGCTCTTTTATGTCTAAACCTACAACCATTGCTTCTTTTTCAAGAAGCAGTTCTGCACAAGCTTTACCAATGCCTGAACTGGTCCCTGAAACAATAACAATCTTATTTTTAAAATTCATTCTTCTTCCTCCAATATAAAATTTTTAATAATTGTATCATACAAATATTAGAATATGCAACTATTTTAAAAAATTTAGATAAAATTATTATGACTAAATCTCCAATACCAGCCTAACAATTTTTCCCTGTATTAAATTGAATGAATCATTTTTCAGACCTGGACTAAAATCTATCGTAAATTTTTATGTTAATATAAAATTTCAATAATTCATAACAATCCTAATTCTCTTATCGTATCATCATTTATTCTTTTGAAAGGAGAAAAAATGGGAAAAAATGAATTAACCATCTCAAAAGTAATGATTAAAATTTTGCGATTATTTATAACGACGATTGCTGCCTTAATAGCCGTTCTGCTTTTAATAAACTTTATTCCTTTTATAAAAAGATCATCTTTCAATATAGGTCTTACTCTGGCTGTTTTAATATGCATTTTCTTCTTTGATAAAGAAAAGCTCCACGATTTTGGTCTTAAAATTTCAAAAGAAAGCTTATCTTTATTCATTAAAGGTTTAGCATATGCTCTAATATCTTTTCTTATCAGTTTAATCGCAGTATATTTCTATTGTTTATTTTTTGAGGGCACAAAGCTTGATATATTACCGAACAGGTCCAATATAAGCAGTTTATCTTTACTGAGTTTCTATGTCTTAGTCGCTTTTAGTGAAGAATTATACTTTAGGGGTTATATTCTCTCAAATATAAAAAGAGCAGGTTCAAATATCCCGGCTGTCATTATTTCATCATTCTTTTTCATGATTATGCACCTGGTTAATCCTCAGGCAAGCCTGACGATGCTCTCAGGCACCTTTGTCATAAGCATATATTTATCCGTCCTGTATCTTAAAACAAACAGCCTGTGGAGCTGCATTGGATTTCATTTTGCATGGAATTACCTGCAGGATTCGGTCATGCTCACACCAACAGAAGGACCTGAATAGATAGCTGTAGCAGTTTTTACTTTAATTCTTTTCTACCTTTGCTTTTATTATAAATTTTTAAAATCTGTCAATCGCAAACAAGGAAATTCGCCAGAGGAGTCTGCAACAAATTAATGCCTTATTAGATATTCTTACTTGAGATAAGCAAAAAATTATTTATAATAAAATTAATAGTATGTATATTTAGGAGAAAAAATATGGATAACCATTTAACCATTGAACTACGCCTTAATATAGAGGATATTAAAGAATATACCTTTTATAACATACATAAACACTTAAAAGCAATCCCTGCCCTTTGCATCAGTGCTATGTTACGCATACTTCTGGGCATATTGATAACTGCTTCTGTTGAAGTAATCATTTTTGATACTATTTTAAAAAGCCCATCACCATCTATTCTCTTTGACTTAGGAATCGCTATAACATTAATTATCGGACTTTGGCCATTACTTCTTCCAGTGTACAGTATTCTTGTATTTTTTATTGCTTATTTATCTCGCAAGAAGAAAATGATGAATCATAAAACAACAGAGCCATTAATCCATATAAATTTTAATAAGGATAAAATCATTATTAAAAACCTTGACTTAAATACCCTTAATCATCTCAATTGGGACGAGGTTTTTCAGATCATAGATTTCCCTGCTTTAATTGAAATTAGTTTTAAATCAACATCCGAAAAAAAACCTTTATCGTCTGAAAGAATTACTAATTTAAAAATGTTATTACTTATTCCAAAAAGATGTTTTAAAAATCAAGCAGATTTAGATAACTTTCTAAATCTTATCTCTCAAAGAGTTGATAAAAATAAAATTATAAAATATCCATAATACAATTTGTTCCTCAATGCAAAAATCATTTTATCTCCTTCTGCAATGATAATCCTGGTCAAATTACTGTTAAAAGCAGTTACCCATTCTCCTAAGGTATAACCATTTTGGAATGACGATGCATGTTCAAGCCGAGGCTTTATAACATAAAGACCACTTTTATCAATATAACCTAAAAAATAGCCCATGACCTTTTCAATCATCTCACTCCTTATAATCTTTAAATAACTATACGGATGCTACCATTTAATTTTGTATCAATAATTATGAAAAATGATTGATGCAATAAAAATTAACAGCATTGTTCTTTGCTTACTGTTAAACTTGTCATAATCTATTGTATTATTTTAAAGCAATTATAATATACAGAATATTTAGCGTACATTGTACAGTTATTTCATTTACCATTTAAGTCTGATTTTAACTAAAAATTTTTTCAAGAATTTTTACTTGAGATACCCCATAAATTTTTTCAAATTTCTTTTTTAACTTTTTAGTAGTCAAAAACCATAAATCCCTGCTAAATATTTTCTTTAAATAAAAGACCCTTGATAGGCTAAGCCATATCAAGGGTTTAAATCTTTAAATATTTATATTTAAAAAATGAATTCCTCTGCCTAAACTCTAAATTTCTCTACCAGATGCATTAGTTTTTCAGCCATTTCTGCCTGTGATTGTGCTGTTTTTGCCACTTCTTCCAGAGCTCTTGTTGATTCTGAGGCGTTGCTGCTGATTTCCTGAGAAGATGCATTGGCTTCTTCCACGGTAGCAGCCACTTGCTCAATCGATTTAACAATGCTTTCAATAGAATCTGCAATTTGAGAAGCAGCAGTTGCAAAATCTTCGGTCAAAGTTTTTACAAAGTGAGCATCCTGATCATACTGTTCTCCAGTTTGCTCCAACATATCGTAATCTGGCGAAACCTTTTCATCAATAAATTTTAATATTTCTTCAGCATTAGAAGTAAGCTTCTCAACATTTGTAATCTTATTTAACTGCCTGGCCGCTTTGTGAAAATTGTCCAGCTCTAATCCTTGTAAATCCGGATTTTGAATAACCATTGCTTCTGCAACAACCATCTCTCCAACTAAATCCATTAACTGATCTAATTTAGTTACGTTAACACTTATAAAGCTTTGTGTTGTCGCAGCTACTTGTCTGTCTTTACCATTATCAACTTTTTCCTCATCCACTAATTTGGGAGTTTTAACCGGATCACTGGCTAAAACAATGCTACCTTCAGCTTCTTTTGTTTTGCTAAATCGTTTGAACTCATCATCATTTTCCAATTCTTTTAATTCTAAATCTCTGAGAAATATAGTTTTCATAAAGAATGCATGCATTTCTTCGTAGCTTTTATCCGTTTTTAAGTATATTGTGAAACCTTCCTTACGTATTTGCTCGCAGGTATCATCATTGTCCATAATATCCTCAGGGAAAAAGTAATAATCATCTGTCATGTCCTTAATATTATGGATAATTGTATATGCCCTGATATTTTCCATTTCACAGCCTTCATCAAAAAATATTGTTGCTTTATAGGCGTATTGATAATGATTGGGTGTAATTTTATCTGGATCGATATAATTCTAAGTTTTTTCTTCTGTCTGCTTTCCCTGTTCAATACTTGTACTCTTATTCTGACTTTTTAAACTGAACAAGTAATTCTTTAGTTCCTCCAATAACTTTTCAGGACTAGTGGCCGTGTCATCACCATTTTTAATCTTATTTATTTCATCTTTTATATAATCTACAACTTCTAAAACCAAATCAAAAAGTTTAGACCATTCTATATTTTCTGGATTTTCTTCCCGCAAAAAGTAGAATATATCCTCCATACTATGAGAAACCGTAGAAATATTATTAAATATCATCATAGCCGATGAACCTTTTATTGTATGCATGGTTCGAAATATCTCATTTATTGCATGTAAATCAAAGCCATTGACTTTTTCACTGGCTAAGATAATCTGCTCAAGTTGTTCAATAAGTTGAATAGTTTCAAATATGAACATATCCAGCATAGGATCATTTAATTATATCGTCATCCGATATAGTTGTCAATTAAAAAAGCTCATACAAATATGAGCTTTTTATTTTATCACCACTGACCCTTCATCTATCTTTGCTTTATTTTAATTTTAAACTTCCCATCATCATACTCTATCTTCCAGCCATGAAGTTCTACAATTTTCTTTACATTTGCCAGGCCCATGCCTCTTAATTTTTCACCTGTTCGGCTTTCTTCTCCTGTCACCATAGGCTCCCACATATAAGGTCTTATTTTTTCTGGTACGCCTACGCCGTCATCATAAATGATTAAACATCGTTCTTTATTTTCCCATTCAATAAAAATATTCACTGGCTTATTGTTATGATAAACACTGTTTTGAAGCAGGTTTTCCAATAATCTTATAAAGAGTTTTTTATCATAACGGGTAATAAAACGGGCATCATCACTAAATTCTATATGAATGCCGGCCTTGTGATTAACAAACCAGGAATAATTATCTCCTATAAAACGTCTTATTTCTTCTAAAAGGTCAGCTTCTTGCGGTGAAAAGATACCCTCGTCCCCTAAGGTTGTAAGGCTTAACATATTGTCGATTCTTTCTTTTAATAAAATGCCGTTTTTATAAATCACTTCATAATAGTTCTTTAACTCACTTTTATCGACAATGCCATCTTCAAGGGCTTTTGAATAAGTAATCACCGTTGACAGGGGGGTTTTAACATCGTGGGCTAAACCTCTGAAAAAGAGGCTTTTTCTTTTATCTTCTTCGGCTTTTATTAAGTTGAATTCTTTTTTCAATCTTTTTGTCAATATACTGATGATGATATATACCAAAAAGATATAAATTAATAAGGCAAAAATAAAAACCAATTGAATATAATGAGGACTTGTCTTTTGCAGTGCTCTTGCATTTATCGTGGGTGTTGCTGTCATCATCGAAGAAGGGTAAACGATAAGCAGTTTATTATTATCAGTACTATAGGAAAAAGTCGTTTTATCATTTCTTCTGAGGTTAAATAAGTCCATTAATTCCTGATAAGTGTAACTTTTTTTATCTTCTTCCTGATAATATCTTTTAATTATATTTCCCTCATTATCAATAACCATTCCATAGCCACCAAGCTCATGGATTGCCTCCCAATTTAAATCATCCGGATTGATTGGATTTTCCATTGGAACAAAGTCCATTAAATTGACCCCTTTAGGGACAAATAAAAGCATTACCCCTAAAATAATTAAAAAGATTGCATTGATAATAATAAAAGAAACAACAAA
>JAAYML010000056.1 GCA_012521395.1 Candidatus Epulonipiscium sp.
CCTCAAAATGTTAAAGCTGGAGAACCAATAGAAATAAAAGTATCTATTGGGGATGAAATCAAGCATCCTAATGAATTAGAACATCATATTAAGTGGATTAAACTATTTTATTTCAAAAAAGACGGAAAGTTTCCTGTTGAAATTGCTTCCTTTGACTTTGTATCTCATGGGGAAGGCGGAGTCATTACAGAGCCTGTAGCTTCTGTTAACGTAAAACTAAATGATTCAGGTTTTATTTATGCCCTGGCTTATTGTAATATTCATGGTCTTTGGGAAAATAAAGAAGAGATTGTTTTCGAATAATTGGTACGGCATTGCCGTACTTTTTTATTTGATTTAAAGGCACGAATTAGGTAGTATATAATTATAGCATATAGAAATATCAGCAAATAATAAGGAGTGACCTATGTTTACGAATTTTATACAGAATCTTTATCCCATTTTTATAGAAGAAGATTTTGAATTGTTATCTGAAGGTGAAGAATTTGATATTTTTTCAGATGAAAACGAAATGATCCGCTTTGCAAAAAGAGAAAATACAATGCTTTATATTGTTAATATATGGAATATGGAAAAGGTTGATTTAGATACTTTTATCTTTAGAAAAAATGCTTTTAAGAAAAAGTTAGAGCAGGTGTTTGAAGAACTTCACTGCAGTTATCTTATTGTCTTGAATTTATTGGTGACGGATGAGGAGATTCCCTTTATCAAGCCGGAAGAGTTTCAACCCAATAAGGAAATTTATACAATATCCTGGATTATTGATTTGCAGTATAAAAAACTGATTATACCTAAAAAGGAAATTGACGATGTTCTTAATATCAGAGAGTTAATTCACAAAGTTTTTCGGATAATTGACCCGTCTTTGGAAAAAGAAGCAGATGATTTGATAACAAGAAAGAATGAGAGGAAAAAAAGATATTTTTTAAGGCAAAGAACGAATAATACTTTTTTGACCTATGTTTTTATTATCCTTAATGTAATCATATGGCTTTTAATGGAGCTTAATGGTGGTTCAGAAGATATTAATACTTTATTATTATTTGGAGCAAATGAGCCTTTTTTAGTCATAGAAAGACAGCAGTACTGGAGATTAATTACATCCACCTTTTTACACATTGGAATTAGTCATTTATTGTACAATACTTTTGCCCTTTATATTTTTGGAAGCAGGATAGAAAAATATTATGGGAAAGTAGCTTTTTTAATTATTTATTTTATTTCAGGTATGATTGGCAGTATGGCTAGTTTAATATTTAGTGATACCGTTTCAGCAGGGGCTTCAGGTGCTATTTATGGTTTAATGGGTGCTTTACTGATGATTGCTTATAAAACGAAAAAAGAAGTAGATGGCTTAAATGCATTTACGATTTTAATTATGATTATGTTGGGCGTAGCATTTGGTTTTCTTATGCCCTTTATCGATAATCCAGCCCATATAGGTGGTTTAATTGCAGGAATGATTTCAGGCAGACTCATTCTACAAAAAATAAATAAGAAAAATTATTGATTTGAAATTTTTTCAAAAAAAACTTGACATGAATATTATAGAGTTGTAGTATATATAATATAGACATCAACTCTATATATAGATATATTTTAGTATATCTCGGGGGTTGATCATATGCTTAAGCTTTTTTATGTATGTTTTTATATTGGGATTATTTATACCGCTGCAACTTTTATCCTTGGCTATATTTTTGATTTCATGGGTTTAGATGGGGACATCGGTTTTGACGGAGATTTTTTTGGCTATGGGATATCTCCCATAAAGCCAGTGGTTATTGCAGCATTTCTGACTATATTTGGGGGAGTAGGTATTATTGCGCACAAAAATAATTTAACAAGCCGACTAAGCCTTATTCTTGCGCTTGTTATAGCAATCAGCATTTCATTTTTAATTTTCCGCTTTATTTTAGTTCCTCTGCACAGGATGCAAAGCAAGGAGGTGGTCGGACAAAATGAACTAATCGGTCATATTGCAAAAGCTGTATTAACGATTAAAGAAGATGAATGTGGTAAAATCGTTTATACAATAAATGGTAATACATATTCAGCCCCAGCAAGGTCAGAAAATAAAGAAACCATTGATAAGGGAGAGGAAGTCGTCATAGTGAACATTGAACATAATATATTTTATGTAAAAAAACTTAAAGAGGAGGGGTTTTAAATGGATTCTGCTTTAATGATAGCGGCCGTTGTTGTGGGGGTTATTATTCTTTTAATCCTTTCTATTACCATGATGTGGAAAAAAGTTCCACAAGATAAGGCCTTGGTCATTACTGGTCTAAAGAAAAGAGTTATATCCGGTGGTGGGGGCTTTGTTATCCCTCTTTTAGAAAGAACCGACGTTATTTCCTTAGAAAATATGAAAATTGTTGTAAGAACTGAAGGCGCTTTAACTGAACAGGGTGTTGATATTATTGCTGACGGCGTTGCAGTGATCAAGGTTAAATCGGATAGAGAATCGATTTTAGCTGCTGTTGAGCAATTTAATACAGGTTCTGAAAAAACAACCATTAATTTCATAAAAGACACGGCTAATGACGTTTTAGAAGGTAAATTAAGAGAAATTATTTCTAAAATGACTGTGGAAGAAATTTATAAAGACAGAGAAAAATTTGCTTCCCAGGTTCAGGAAGTTGCTGCTGTGGACTTGGCTGAAATGGGTTTAGAAATAAAAGCCTTTACCATTAGAGATATTTCAGATAAAAACGGCTATCTGGAAGCTTTAGGTAAAAAACGTATTGCAGAAGTAAAAAGAGATGCCAATATTGCTGAAGCAGAAGCCAATAAAGAAACAAAAATAAAAACAGCTGAAGCGGCGCGTTTTGGTGAAGAAGCAAGGATAAAAGCGGAAACACAAATTGCAGAAGCGGCAAAAGAAAAAGAATTAAGAATCCAGGCCTTTAGAAAAGAACAGGAAACAGAAAAAGCGAAAGCCGACCTGGCTTATGAGATTGAAACCAGCAAGATTCAACAAGAAGTTGAAAAAGAAAAAATGCAAATTCAAATTGTAAAGAAAGAAAAAGAAATTGAACTTGCTGAGCAAGAAGCCATCAGAAAAGAAAAAGAATTAGAAGCAACGATTATTAAACAGGCAGATGCTGAAAAGTACCGTGAAGAAAAACGGGCAGAAGCCTTAAGATATCAGGAAATCCAGGAAGCCATGGCAAAAGCTGAAGCCATTAAGGCAATGGGAGCTGCAAAAGCTGAAGCCAGCCGCTTAGAAGGGATGGCAGAAGTTGAAATTATCCGTGAAAAGGGTAAAGCTGAAGCAGAAGCAATGCTTAAAAAGGCAGAAGCTTATAAATTATATAATGAGGCTGCCGTAACAGAAATGATTATCGATAAGATACCAGAAATTGCAAGAGCGATTGCAGAACCTCTTTCAAAAGTTGAAAAGATTGTGATTGTAGATTCAGGCAATGGTGAAGGCAAGGGCGCCTCAAAAATAACAGGTTATGTAACAGACATTATATCCAGCCTGCCGGAAACTGTGGAAGCTTTAACAGGCGTTGATTTAAAAAAGATTGTAAGTAACAGAGACTTATTTAAAGAGTTAGAAAATAAAAAAGACATTATTGAAAAAGAAGATCAAGTAAATAATGAGTAATAAAAAAGATAAAAGATAAAAGAAAAATCTTATGCTAATTTTTCTTTTATCTTTTATTTTTTTGGGTTAAAATAGGATTGAATTTAAAGGTTTAGGAGGAAGTTTATGAACGCAGAGATCTTGGCAGTTGGTACAGAATTATTGCTAGGGAATATTGTCAATACAAATGCCCAGTATATTGCAAAACGCCTGGCAGACATCGGGATAGATGTTTACTTTCAGTCAGTTGTTGGTGATAATTCTGGTCGCTTATATAAAGCTTTTGAATTAGCGCTGCAAAGGGCAGATATTGTCATTACGACCGGAGGACTGGGACCTACACAAGATGATTTGACCAAGGAAATTGCTGCTGAAATTTCAGGGAAAAAGCTTCTTTTAGATGATAAGGCCTTAAGGATGATAGAAGAATATTTTAGCCGGATGGGAAGAACAATGACTGAAAATAATAAAAAACAAGCCTATATTCCTGAAGCTTCCAAAGTATTTTATAATTACAGGGGAACAGCTCCTGGTTGTGCCATTGAAATGGGGGGGAAGATTATTATTCTTCTTCCTGGTCCTCCAAGAGAAATGGAAGAGATGTTTGAAAGAAGTGTCATTCCTTATTTATCTCAATTTCAAGAAGGTGTCCTTGCTTCAAAAATTCTGAGGGTTTGCGGTGTTGGAGAGAGTAAAGTAGAAGAACTGCTTGCTGATTTGCTGGACAGTCAGACGAATCCGACGATTGCTCTATATGCAAAATTTGGAGAAGTTAGCATCCGTATTACAGCTAAAGCTGAGACAGAGGAGAAAGCAAAGGATTTAATCTGTCCTGTTGAAAATGAAATCAGAAAGATTCTGGGTAATCATATATATGGAGAAGGAGACCAGAATTTAGAGGACGTTTTTGGAGAATTATTAATTAAACATAAAAAGAGCATAGCAGTAGCTGAATCCTGTACGGGAGGTCTGCTTGCGGGGCGATTAATTAATTATCCAGGAATTTCTGCAGTTTTTAAAGAAGGAGTCGTGGCTTATAGTAATGAAGCTAAAATAAGAAGACTGGGAGTAAGTGAAGCTACTTTAAGTCAATATGGTGCGGTCAGTAAAGAAACAGCTCTTGAAATGGCAAAGGGAATATGCATAAAAGCAGGAACCAGTATTGGCATTTCGACGACAGGAATTGCCGGACCAGGAGGTGGGAGTATTGAAAAACCTGTAGGTCTGGTATATGCTGGCCTTTGCATTGATGGAGAACTTTATTCAGTAAAATTTAATTTTACCGGAAAGCGGCAGGAAATAAGAGAACGGACTGTTATTTCTGTTTTAGACTGGGCTAGAAAGATACTGATAGAAAAATTAAATTCCGGGAAATTTTAATCTTTAATATTGACGGATAAAAAGAAATAAGCTAAAATAAGAACATAAGTTCGATTGTTTATCTGGCTTGATTTTGGATATAACTCTAAAGAGATTAAAATATAATGAAAGGTGGTGTTCCCGGAAGATGCAAGGCATCGGGCGGGATCAATATGACAAGTGAAAGACAAAAAGCTTTGGATGCTGCAATAAGTCAAATACAAAAGCAATTTGGTAAAGGCTCAATCATGAAACTTGGAGACACCATCGATAATGATCTTTCAACCATTTCTACGGGTTCGTTAAGTCTGGATATTGCCTTAGGAGTCGGTGGTATTCCAAGAGGAAGGATTGTTGAAATATTTGGACCTGAATCTTCAGGGAAAACGACTGTTGCTCTTCATATGATTGCGCAAACACAAAAAGCTGGAGGAATAGCTGCATTTATTGATGCAGAGCATGCTTTGGATCCTTCGTATGCTGAAAAATTAGGTGTCAATATCAATGAATTATATATTTCCCAGCCTGATTATGGGGAACAAGCTTTAGAAATTGCTGAAACGATGGTACGTTCCGGGGCTATTGATATTGTTATTGTGGACTCGGTTGCTGCTTTAGTCCCTAAAGCTGAAATCGAAGGAGAAATGGGAGACAGTCATATGGGTTTACAAGCCCGCTTAATGTCCCAGGCTCTTAGAAAGTTAACGGGTATTGTAAATAAATCAAAATGTATTGTGGTTTTTATTAATCAGCTTCGTGATAAAGTCGGTGTAATCTTTGGAAGTCCGGAAACGACGACTGGTGGTCGTGCCCTTAAATTCTATGCATCCATCCGTTTAGATGTAAGAAAAGTTGATACCTTAAAGCAAAATAACGATTTTGTTGGTAATCGTACAAGGGTAAAAGTAGTTAAAAATAAAGTTGCCCCTCCTTTTAAACAGGCAGAATTTGATATTATGTATGGTGAAGGCATTTCAAGAGAAGGGGATATATTGGATTTGGCAGTTGAAGAAGATATTATTCAAAAAAGCGGTGCATGGTATTCCTATGAAGGAAACCGTTTAGGTCAGGGAAGAGAAAACGCAAAAGAATTTTTAAAGCAAAATCCTGCTTTGTGTGATGAGATTGAAAACCTGATTAGACAACGACATGGATTGCCTTTAATTCCTGTTGTTGCAAGCGAGAAGGAAATTTTAGAGAATGTTTCAGATAATCAGGAAAACAATGATTAAGTCTCTTTTTTAAAAGAGACTCTCTTTTTATATTAAAATCTTGAATTTAGAACGAGATAAACAGCTTAACGAATTAAAAACGGACCAGTTGTTTTTTGGGGTGATGGGATGGATGAAGTTCAGGACAGAGATTTTTTAAAGGCAAAGAATGATGCCTATAAATTTTTATCTTACAAGATGAGAACAAAAAAAGAAGTTATGGAAAAATTAATTTCTAAAGGATATGGGGAAGACACAATTAATGCAGTTATTGAGTTATTAGAACGATATAAATACATTGATGATGAAGCCTTTGCCTATGCTTATGCCCGGGATAGTATCCAGTTGAAACGAAGGGGAAGGCATAAGTTAATTTATGATTTAAAAAATAAAGGGGTTAGTCAGGAAATTATTGATAAAATCCTTACTTATACAGACTTAAATGAGATGGAAAATGTCAATATTTTAATTTATAAAAAAATCGGAAATAAAAAAATTGGGGATTTAGATTATAAAGAAAAGAATAAATTGTACCAATTTTTGATAAGAAGAGGTTTTTCTTATGATATCATTCAAAAAGCCTTAGGAAATCAGAAAGATATTTTCGAATAAACCATTATTAAATGGATATAATGTTCATTTCTAGTACTTGACATAATTTTTAAAAAGTAATACAATCATTATGTTATACTTTACAATTCGAACTATGAAAACTGAATAAAGGAGGTGTTATCAATTGATGCATTATTAGTTGTAGTACTATTAATAGTTACTGCGATAATTGTTGGAGTTATTGCCTTTATAATGGGTGTTTCTTATAGAAAACGTATTGCGGAAGCAAAAATTGGTTCTGCTGAAGAAAAAGCTAGTAAAATTATTGATGATGCAATTACTGCTGCAGAAGCAAAAAAACGCGAAATTATGCTGGAAGCCAAAGAAGAAACATTAAAGGCAAAGAATGAACTCGATCAGGAAATAAGAGAGCGCCGTGCAGAACTGCAGCGCTTAGAAAGACGAATCATTCAAAAAGAAGAAGCCGTTGATAGAAAAGCTGAATCGCTGGAGAAAAAAGAAGAATCTCTGGCTGAAAAAATGGAAGAATTAGATAAATTAAAAGAAGAAGTTGCCGTTCTCCAACAGAAAGAAATACAGGAATTAGAAAGGATTTCTGGACTCACCTCCGAAGAAGCAAAAGAATACTTATTTAGAACGGTTGAAAATCAAGTAAAGATGGAATCAGCAATTTTAATTAAAGATATTGAGTCAAAGGCAAAAATGGAAGCTGAAAAGAAGGCTCGTGAAATTATTACGAATGCTATTCAAAAATGTGCTGCCGATCATGTTGCAGATACAACAGTATCAGTTGTACCATTACCTAATGATGAGATGAAAGGGAGAATTATCGGGCGTGAAGGAAGGAATATACGTACATTGGAAACTCTGACAGGTATTGATTTGATTATTGATGATACGCCTGAAGCAGTTATTTTGTCAGCTTTTGATCCTATTCGAAGAGAAGTTGCAAGAATAGCTTTGGAAAAACTGATATTAGATGGCAGAATTCATCCTGCAAGAATTGAAGAAATGGTTGAAAAAGCTAAAAAAGAAGTTGAAAACATGATTAGGGAAGAAGGAGAAGCCGCTACTTTTGAAACAGGCGTACACGGCCTTCATCCAGAACTTGTGCGTTTGTTAGGTAAATTAAAGTTCAGAACCAGCTATGGTCAAAATGTCTTAAAGCATTCTATTGAAGTTGCGCATTTATGCGGAATAATGGCAGGGGAATTAGGCCTTGATGTCCGACTGGCAAAAAGAGCCGGCTTATTACATGATATAGGTAAAGCAGCGGATAAAGAAATGGAAGGTTCACATATTAGCATTGGTGTTGAATTGTGTAGGAAATATCGAGAATCTTCTGTTGTCATAAATGCAATTGAAGCTCATCATGGGGATGTAGAACCAGAAAGTTTGATTGCAGTTCTTGTGCAGGCTGCAGATACAATTTCAGCAGCAAGACCGGGAGCAAGAAGAGAAACCTTAGAAACATATATTAAGCGTTTGCAAAAATTAGAAGAAATTGCTGATGGCTTTGATGGAGTAGAAAAATCTTTTGCTATTCAAGCAGGTAGAGAATTAAGAATTATGGTTATCCCAGAGCAAACAGATGATGCGCAAATGGTATTGTTATCCAGGGAAATTGCCAGAAAGATTGAAAGTGAACTGGAATATCCCGGACAGATAAAAGTGCATCTGATCAGGGAAACAAGAGCAATAGAATATGCGAAATAAAAAGCGTAATTTAATTACGCTTTTTTTATTTTAATTTTATTTGAAATTAATAATGTCTCTATGTTAAATTTATGATATATAACCAATTTTTTTAAAAAAATATATTTTTAAGAAGGAATTTACAAAAATAAGTAGAATATATTAAAGAAGTTAATTTTATCTAAAAAAGGGGGTCACAAAAATGGAAATATTAAAAGTTGCTTCAAAATCGAATCCTAATGCTGTTGCTGGTGCTCTAGCCAATACCATTCGTGAAAAAAATGGGGCTGAGTTGCAAGCAATAGGAGCGGGTGCTCTCAATCAAGCACTAAAAGCAGTGATTATTGCACGAGGATATGTAGCACCCTCAGGAATTGATTTAATCTGTATTCCGGCTTTTACGGATATAGAGATTAATGGTGAAGAAAGAACGGCAATTAAATTAATTATACAAGCCCGTTAAAGTCTATCTTATTATTAAAAGCGTGCAGATATTGCACGCTTTTCTTTGATTATTCCATTTCTGGTTCAAAGCTCATACAATTTGTTTCATGTTTTGTTTTAGCATTGGTCACATGTTCTCCAACTAAAATCTTATCTAAAGTACAATATTTTGTTTTGTCATTATACTTACAAGATTTAACACTGCATTGAATAACTTGTTGACTTGGACGTTGCATAGCTTTCAACTCCTTTTAAAAATAGTATATAATTAATAAAGCAATATCATTATTTGCAAGCAGTCAGTATTTTATTCTAAGAAATTTTCGGAGGTCATTATGTTTATATTTGATGCCCATTGTGATACTTTAACAAAAGCAATGGATAAAAAAGAATATTTAAAGCAAAATAACTGTCAGGTGGATTTAAAAAGGTTATCTCAATTTTCATCACCTGTTCAGTTTTTTGCCATTTGTTTGCACCCGAAAGAATATACAAATCCTCTTATTGAGGTATTAAAAATTATCGACTATTTTTATCAAGAGACAGAGAAAAATAAGGAATTAATTCAGCCTGCTCTTTCATATATAGATATTGAGAATAATATAAAAAATAATAAAATTTCCGGTATTTTAACTTTAGAAGGAGGAGAGGTCTTAGAAGAAGGTCTGGATGTTTTATGGCTTTTATACCAGTCAGGAATAAGAAGTATTGCCTTGACCTGGAATTATAAAAACAGGCTTGGGTATGGAGCCATGGAAAAAGAAGAAAAAGGCCTGACTGATTATGGGAAGGCAGTCATTAAAGAAATGAACCAATTAGGTATCATTGTGGATGTGTCTCATTTATCTTATAAAGGTTTCTGGGACGTAGAAAAAATCGCAACAAAACCTTTTATAGCCAGTCATTCCAATGTACAAAGCATCTGCTGCCACCCCAGAAATTTAACAGACACTCAAATCCAAGCCATAGCCAATGCCGGCGGAGTGATAGGTATTAATAGTTATCCTTTATTTCTTAATTCATCAGGGAAAGCAACTTTAAAAGATTTTTTGCTACATATAGATTATATAGTTAATTTGGTTGGAATTGATTTTGTAGGTTTAGGATGTGATTTTGACGGGATTGAGTCTTACACAGAAGGCTTGGAAGATCTGTCTGCGATTAAAAAATTATCTTCTTTATTAATTAAAGAATATGGGAATAAAGGTGCTGAAAAAATTTTAGGTTTAAATTTTTTAAGAGTCGTCAAAGAAGTCTTGAATAAATAAAAAAGAATAATTCAAATTATTTTCTTGCAAATGTCTGAAAAATATATTACAATATGAAGAAAAAATAAATGGATGGTGAATCAAATGGAGCTTTCTAAAAAAGCGAAAAATATAAAACCTTCGTCAACTTTAGCTGTTACTGCAAAAGCTAAAAAAATGAAAGCTGAAGGGATAGATGTTGTAGGTTTTGGTGCGGGAGAACCAGATTTTGATACGCCTGAACACATTAAAGAAGCGGCGATTCAAGCCATTTCAGATGGTTTTACAAAATATACGCCAGCTTCTGGTACGGATGAGCTAAAAAAAGCTATTTGTGAGAAATTTAAAAAAGAAAATGGCTTAGATTATGCGCCTAATCAAATTGTTATTTCTAACGGAGCAAAACATTCATTAACAAATGTTTTTATGGCCATTTTAAATGCAGGGGATGAAGTGATTATTCCCGGACCTTATTGGTTAAGTTATCCTGAAATGGTCAGACTGGCTGACGGGGTGCCTGTCATTGTTCATGGAAGAAAAGAAAAGGATTATAAAGTAACTGCTGAGGATTTAGAAAAGTATTTAAGTAATAAAACCAAGGCGATTGTTATTAATAGCCCAAATAATCCTACAGGCGTTGTATATTCTAAGGATGAATTAAAAGAAATAGCTGATTTTGCAGTAAAACATGACTTATATGTTATTTCTGATGAAATATACGAAAAGTTAATTTACGATGGTCTTGAACATGTAAGTATTGCTTCATTTAATGAAGAAATTTATAAAAGAACCATCGTGATTAACGGGGTATCCAAGAGTTATGCCATGACAGGCTGGAGAATTGGTTATCTGGCTGCAGTACCTGAAGTTGCAAAAGCCATTTCAAATTTGCAAAGCCATGCAACATCCAATCCAAATTCTATTGCTCAGAAAGCAACTGTTGCTGCTTTGACAGGGCCTCAGGATTGCGTAGAAAAGATGCGTATTGAATTTGAAAAAAGAAGAAATTATATGTTAGAAAGATTAAGTAAAATTTCTTCATTTTCAGTGGTTAAACCACAGGGCGCTTTTTATGTATTTATTGATATTTCTCAACTTGTTGGTAAGCAGTTTGCAGGAAAAAGTATTGAAAATGCGGATGTATTTTCTGATATTTTACTGGAAAGTGAAAAAGTTGCCGTGGTTTCCTGTACAGATTTTGGTTATCCTAGCTGTATAAGATTGTCTTATGCGATTTCTTTAGAAAATATCCAAAAAGGTCTCGACAGAATTGAAAATTTTGTTAATCAATTAGGCTAAAATAAAATACCTCTTGCAATGGATTGGACTTTTAACAGTCAATCAAATAAGAGACTGTAAATAAAAGTTCATATCCATAAGCAAGAGGTATTTTTTTATTCTTTTACTTCTTCATTGGCATCGGTAAGAACTTCTTTTATGCTTTTTACTGAAGCCAGTAAATTTACAGCTTCAGAAGGCAGAATTAACTTACTGGACTTGCCTTGAGCGATTTTTTCAAGAGCTTCCATAGAACGGATAGCAAGCACAGATTCATCGGGTTGACTTTCTTTCATAGCAATAAGCATTCTTTTTAAGCCTTCAGCTTTAGCTGTTTGAATGTTTAGTATTGCTTTTGCCTGACCTTCAGATTTTAAAATTTGAGATTGTTTTTCACCTTCTGCACGGCGGATATTGGCTTCTTTTTCAGCCTCAGCTTTTAAAATTGCAGCTTCTTTATGACCTTCAGCCCTAAGGATAGCAGAGCTTTTTTCTCCTTCAGCTCGCAGGATGGCTTCTCTTCTTTCCCGTTCAGCCCGCATTTGCTTTTCCATGGCATCCTGGATATCTCTTGGAGGATTAATGTTTTTAAGTTCTACTCGGTTAACTTTTATACCCCATTTGTCAGTGGCCTCATCTAATATGACACGTAATTTTGAATTAATGATATCTCTTGAAGTAAGAGTTTCGTCCAAATCCAGTTCACCGATAATATTACGCAAAGTTGTGGCTGTTAAATATTCGATTGCAGCAATTGGATTAGCAATTTCATAAACATAATAGACAGGATCTGTAACTTTAAAGTAGACTACCGTATCAATTTGAATGGTTACATTATCTTTAGTAATCACAGGTTGAGGAGGAAAGTCTAGAACTCTTTCTCTTAAATCCACAATGGCTTTCATGCGGTCAATAAAGGGGATTAAAAAATTGATCCCAGTTTCAGCTTTTTTATGAAAGCTACCAAGACGCTCAACAATTCCTACCGTCGATTGACGGATAATTCTTATTGATGATAAAGATAAAATAATTAAAAAGATAAAGAAGAGGCTAAAAACAAAAATTGCTTCACCCATTTATATTCCTCCTTTTAAAATATTATAAATCATTCAAGGGTAACATCTTTTTCTACGATTAATTTTACCCCTTGAATGTTGATGACAATGACTTTAGAATCAACTGGAATGATTGTATTACTTTCAGAAAGTGCTGACCATATTTCGCCGTTTACCCGTACCAGACCAGTTCCTTTTGAATTATCGATTTCTTCAATCACAATACCCTGGGCACTAATGAGCTTATCCACATTGGTTTTGTGTTTTGACTTGTTTTGAACAAATTTTTTAGTAATATTTTTGGTCAGGAAAAGTAATATGCAGGATATGATTAAGAAAACAATAAACTGGATAACGATGTTTGGGATTATAAAGGCTGTTATCATGGCAGCTAAGGCTCCTACAGAAAACCAAATCATAAAGAAGCTCGTATTACTGATTTCTATGATGGCAAAAACAATTGCTGCAATAAGCCATATAGCCCACATTTGCTCCATAATTTCACCCCCTTAATGTGTAGTGTAGAGCAACACTCTACAATTAATTATAGTTTATATTAACTTTCATGTCAATGATTTCTTAAATTTTTTATGATATAATATTTTAAGTATTAGATATTTTATTACTTTTGAGGAGGTTTTTCAATGAACAAAATTGGATTTATTGGTGCTGGTAATATGGGTTATGCCATGTTAAAAGGTTTGCTTTCTTATAAAAATAAAGAAGACTTATTGTTTACCGATAAGTCTGCAGAAAGAGTGAATTGGGTAAAAAATAATTTGAATGTACATGCATTTTATAGTAATAAAGAATTGGTAAATAGTGCAAAATATATAGTGATGGCAATAAAGCCACAAGATTATTCTTTTGTGTTGGAAGACATTAAAGCGGTTTTTACAAAAGAGCATATATTAATTAGCATAGCACCAGGTATTAGTATTGCCAGCATTAAGCAAGTCCTTGGGGAAGATGCAAAAATTGTCCGTGCTATGCCTAATACACCAGCCCTGGTAGGCGCAGGAATGAGTGTTATAAGCTTTTCGGAGGATTCGTTTACTGTAAGCGAAAGAAATGAGATCTTTAAGATTTTTTCTTCTTTTGGTGAGGTAGAAGAAATTGAAGAAAAGCTTATGAATGCTGTGGTACCTATTTCTGGCAGTTCACCAGCTTATGTATTTATGATGATAGAGGCCATGGCAGATGGCGGGGTTTTAGCTGGTCTTCCACGTAAACTGTCTTATAAATTAGCTGCTCAGGCAGTTATGGGTTCTGCTAAAATGTTTTTAGAAAGCCAAACACATCCTGGCGAGTTAAAAGATGCTGTTTGTTCTCCTGCCGGTACGACAATTGAAGCGGTAGCTGTTTTAGAAAAAAGAGCTTTCAGAAGCAGTATTATTGAAGCTATGAAAGCTTGTTTAGATAAAGCCAATCAAATGAAAAAATAAGGAGAATGATTATGGAATGTTATGAAATTTATACCGATGGTGCCTGCAGTAATAATCAGGCACAAGGTCTGCAGGCAGGAGGCTGGGCAGCTGTTTTTGTCAACGGTGAGGAACTTTCGGGAGGGGATAGGGCAACGACCAACAACCGGATGGAAATGAAAGCTGTCATAGAGGCTCTAAAGAATACCCCACCAGGTGCTCATGTTAAAATATATTCGGATTCTGCCTATATTATCAATTGTTTTAATCAGAAATGGATTGATAAGTGGGAGAAAAATGGCTGGATGACTTCTAGCAATAAAGCAGTTGAAAATAAAGATTTGTGGTTAGAAATCCGTCAATTAGAAAAAGAAAGAAAAGTGGAATGGATAAAAGTGAAAGGTCATTCCGGAAATCCCTGGAATGAGAGGGCTGATCAGTTAGCGGTTGCTGCTATTCCTAAAGAAGGTGAAAGTCATAAAAATAATAGTAAGAAAAGCATCATATCTTTGTCTGAAGATGAAAAAGTAAATTTAATAGAGTTATTAGAAAAAAATGAAAGTTTTATTCCCCAATCCCTGAGGGGTTTATTAGCTAAATTAAAAAATCTGGAATGATGATATATTTTAATGGGGCGTTTATATGATTCATATAAGAGAAGGTTTAGTTGTTAAGATTTTGAATGATGATAAGGATATTATAGAAATGCTTGTTAACGTTAATCAAAAAAGCTATAAAGCCATTGCCTATCCAGCGATTACAGGAAGACTTTCAGCAGGTGACAGGGTTGTTCTAAATACTACGGCAGTGGATTTAAATTTAGGAACAGGCGGATATCATTTTGTTATAATGAATAAATCCTGTAAGCAGTTGACTTTTGAAAACAGAGGTCATTTGATGAAATTAAAATATACACCGATACAAATAAAAACAAAGACAGTAGAAGAAGAGTATCCGCAAATCATTAATGATTTTACATCTTTAAAAGGTATGCCAATCATCACTGGCAGTATTCACAGCATGCTTCCAGCTGTTGTTGCTGTCATTAAAGCCAAAAAAAAAGATGCCAAAATTGCCTATATTATGACGGATGGTGGAGCCTTACCCATAGCGTTTAGTCATATTGTAAGAGATCTGAAAAAAAGAGCATTGATTGATTGTACCATAAGTTGTGGGAATGCCTTTGGAGGAGACTACGAAGCCTTAAATTTATATACGGCTTTAATTGCAGCAAAAGAAATTGCAAAAGCCGATGTTATTATTGTCATTATGGGACCCGGGCATGCAGGGACTGGCACCAAATTTGGTTTTACAGGAATGGAAATGGCTAATAATGCCCATATAATAGCATCCTTAGGGGGAATTCCTATATGTATTCCAAGGGTTAGTTTTGCAGACAAAAGAAAGCGTCATTATGGGATCAGTCATCATTTTTTAACGGCTATCGGATTACATTGCCTGGTACCATGTGAAATTGCTTTTCCTATATTCCCTGAAAATAAAAAAAGATATATTGTTCATCAGTATAAAAAAGTAAATCTTGATAAAAAACACAAAATTTATTTTTTAGAAGAAGATACGATAGCGATTATGAAAAAAAATCAATTATGTATTCAAACCATGGGCAGGAGCTTGGACGAAGACCCTTATTTTTTCAAAACTGCAGGAGCTTGTGCAGTTCTTTTATCAAAATTACTTTTTTAAAATTTTTAATTTATCATCTATATATTCTTTTACAGTATCGTACTGGGCTTGAATTTCTGTCAGAAAGTAAATAATATCCGTTATTTTTCCTATACAGGTTAATTGGTTATTTTTAATAATAGCTTTCAATGACATCCCACCTTTAAATGAAGATTTTAAACTTATATATAGCTTATTCAAAAGATATAAAATTCATTCATTTAAATGATTTAAAATAATACTTATAAATTATTCAATAGATTTGGAGGATTAAGATGACTACAGAATTTCGCAGGATTTCCAGAGAAGAAATATATAAAGGAAAGATACTTACTTTAGTAAAAGACAGGGTTTTGTTACCTAACAATAAAGAAGCTGACCGGGAAATTATTCTTCATAAAGGCGCGTCAGCTGTTGTTCCTGTAGATGAAGCAGGAAAGATTATCTTTGTACGACAATACCGCCAGCCAATAGAAGAAGAATTGTTGGAAATACCAGCTGGTTTATTAGAAGAAGGAGAAGATCCTTTAGAAGCTGCCAAAAGGGAATTGGAAGAGGAAACAGGCTATAGGGCCTCACAAATGCGTCTGATTTGCAGCATGGTGAGTTCAGCGGGTTTTTGCAATGAAATAGTACATATTTATTTAGCGACAGAATTATATAAAGGAAAGCAAAATTTAGATGAAGACGAATTTGTTAAGATAGAAAGTTATAGCCTGGATGATGCGATAAGAATGATATTTGATGGCAGAATAAAAGACAGCAAGACTATAGCAGGTATACTTGGTACTAAACAGCTATTAGAAGATAATAAAAAATAGTACAAGCAGTTCTATTCTTTTATTAGTTTTCATATATTTACTAGAGACGACTACGAAAGGAAGAGAAAGATGAAAACTAATAAAAGAACGATTTCCAGGAAAGAAAGCTTATATGGCATATGTATTTTTTCATTTTTGCTTGGAATCATTACAGGTGCCATATTTGCTAATTATATTGACAACTTTCAAAATGACGAACTCATACAATATATGAATCATTATTTTATTCATTTTAATGCCAAAGCCATTTCTCATTCCATTTTACTAAAACAAGCTCTTTTTAATCATGGTAAGACTTTTATCCTCATATGGATATTTGGATTAGGTGTAGCAGGAATTCCTTTTATTGTAATCAATATATTTTTAAAAGGTTTTTCTTATGGCTTTACTTCAGCATTTTTATTTATCCATTATGGTGTCAATGGCTTATTGTTTAGTCTTTTGTCTTTTTTACCTCAAAGTTTTTTGCTGGTACCAGGAATGATTTTGATTTCAGCAGCCAGTATGAATTTTGCTTTGTCAGGTTCCAATCATAAAAATTATCATAAAGACAAAAAAGAAAAATGGTCAGAATATTTGTTGGTTTTGTTGGTTGGATTAGTTATTGCTGTTATAATCAGTATGATGGAGACTTTTATTTCTCCTTTACTGATTAATATTATTATTAAAAGAATGTCTGGATAAAAAATTTTTATGGTTAAAATGTTTAATAATTAATGGATAGATTTGTATAGGTTTTTTTGAAAAAATATCGACTTTTTATGCGAAATATTTTATAATTGAATTGTGCCTTGGAGACTTAAAG
>JAAYML010000057.1 GCA_012521395.1 Candidatus Epulonipiscium sp.
AAGCCGCCGTAACACGAAAGAAAGAACACATTTATCATGCTGCTATGCTCGATCCCCATACTGGTTCGGAGTTAAGCATTGACGAAATTGTCAATATGGTAGACGATTTAATTGAAGCCCATGGTTCTTGGCTTCCTGAATTCAAATAATTTGATAATTAACACCAAGCATATCTACTGCTACAAAAAACCGCTTACGGAGTTGTCCGTGAGCGGTTTTTTCCTCAACGCCTTTACAAGAATTGCTATATTTTTACTTTGATATTTATCAGAATAAGCTTGGTAAAAAAGCTGCAATTACAGCTAGAATAATTGATGGAAGCATATTAGCCACCCTAATTTTTTTATTCCAAACAAGATTTGTACCAACGCAAAAAATAAGAATGGAACCAATAAGTGAAAGATATTTAATAGCTAAATCTGTCATTATGGGTTTCAATAATGACGCAAGGACTGTTGTCAGCCCTTGAAATATTAAAACTGGAATGGCGGAGAAGATACACCCTTTACCTAAGGAACAAGTCATTATCATTATAATAATAAAGTCCAATATTGCTTTGGTTGCAAGTATCGACCAGTTACCGCTGATTCCATCCTGAATGGCACCAACAATTGCCATAGCACCGATACAAACTGTCAATGAGGATGTTACAAAAGCATTGACAAACTTACTATCTTTGGAACTTCCAGTTTTATGCTTTAGCCATTCACCGAATTTTTCAAAAAAGCATTCAATATCAATGATTTCACCTATCAGTGTACCAAATGCAAGACATAGAGTTACTAACATTGCCTGACTGCTGGTGATAACTCCATCTTTAACGGAAAGCATTCCTTCCATAGCACCAGCAATTCCAATAAACAGAACACTAACCCCACAAACCATATTCAAAGCTTCCTGATACCGATTTTTTAATAGTTCGCCAAAAAACATTCCCGAAAAACCACCAATGACTATGCCTATCGTGTTAATTAAGGTTCCTAATCCGATCATTTGTCACCTCATAAAATTAAAGAAGAAGATTCTACTTGATTTATCTAATCTTTAAATCAAAGCCCTGCTTACGAATAACATTAAGTATTTCCTGTCGTTTAGGAATACGTTGGTTCAATCTAGTAACCACCTGATTACTGAAACTATCAGCCCGTTTACCAGGCTCTCTAAGATCATAGTAAGTACGCATTTCTTTATCGTATTCTTCCACTTGATCTAGGTAGCTTTCAAAAACTTTATAGGTGTTTTCAAAAAACCTAAGCTTCATTTCCATTCTCGGTTTTATCTGAGGATTTTGATTAGGATATCCCAGACCAAGACCTATAACCGGAAAGGTTAATTTAGGAAGTTTTAGAAGTTCACATATTCTCTCTGAATCATTGAGAATACTTCCTAAATAAACTGTTCCTAAACCCATGGATTCCGCAGCAATTACAATATTTTGAGCCATAATACATGCATCGGTAAATGCTGCAAAAAAACGATCCATATCTCCTGCAGTTTCCACAAAACAATTCTTTTCTTTTGCTATTTGATTGTTCCTATATTGATCTACAATAAAAATGAGAAGTTCAGTAACTCTTGCTACATACTCCTGATTACAAATCTCTGCAATCTTTTTTTTCATATCGGGATTTGTAACACGAATAATGGAACTCGCTTGCATACCAGTAGATGTAGCAGTACGTCTTGCAACTTCTAATAATTGCTCAAAGATCTGGTGAGGTATCTTCTGATCTTTAAATTCTCGAATTGTACGATGTTCAAGTTGTGTTCGTATCGTCTCATTCATATTAACATCACAACCCT
>JAAYML010000058.1 GCA_012521395.1 Candidatus Epulonipiscium sp.
GAAAATCAGCCTGCAAAAGTTAAATATATTTATGATGTCATTATGTAGAACGGAAAGAATTTCATATATTGCTTTCTGGTGCATATTTTATCAAAAATGGTCTAACATATTATTAGACAAAAAATTGCACTAGGAGGCATAAATATGAAAAAAAGACTATCAATGATGCTCGTTTTTATTTTGTTTTTAAATATATTTTCTTTTGATTTTGTGAAAGGTGAAGAAACCAATAAAGATATTACTTTGGAAATAGAATCTCCTTCGGCAGTATTGATGGAAGCAAAATCTGGTAAAGTATTATATGAAAAAAACATGAATGAGAAACGTTTTCCTGCCAGTACTACAAAGATTATGACCTTACTTTTGATTTATGAGGCAGTTGAAAAAGGACAAATATCTTGGGATGATAAGGTTGTGGTCAGTGAGCATGCAGCAAGCATGGGCGGTTCTCAGGTGTTTTTGGAGCCCAATGAGGAACAGACGGTAGCGACCATGACTAAATGTATTGCTGTTGCTTCTGCAAATGATGCATCTGTAGCTATGGCTGAGCATATTGCAGGAAGTGAAGAAGAATTTGTTAAACTGATGAATGAAAAGGCAAAAGAATTAGGGATGAAAGATACCCATTTTGTTAATGCAAGTGGTCTGCATGATGCTGACCATGTGACTTCAGCATATGATATTGCCCTGGTCTCCAGAGCTCTTATTACAAAGTATCCTGAGATTCATAAATTAACAACCATATGGCAGGACCATATTATTCATAAGACAAGACGTGGGGAAGAAGAATTTGGTTTAACCAATACAAATAATTTAATTAAATGGTATCCGGGGGCCAATGGACTTAAGACAGGATTTACCCCTGAATCCATGTATTGTTTGTCAGGAACGGCAGAAAGAGATGGATTAAGTTTGATTGCTGTTGTTATGGGTGCAAAAAGTAAACAGGCAAGAAATTCAGAAGTAGCCAAGATGCTCAATTATGGCTTTGCGAATTTTACAATTATTAAAGGACAGCCAGCAGGAACCGTTGTAGGCACTGTGGAAGTTGCTAAAGGCAATCCTGATACTGTAGAGGGTGTTATTAAAAAAGAAGTGCAGCTTTTAGTGAATAAAAAACTGGCAAATGAAAAAATAGAATTTAAATTAGAACTGCCGGAATCTATTCAGGCACCTGTTACAAAAGGCATGAAAATTGGAGAAATTGTATATATTTTTAAAGGAAAAGAAATTGCCCGTTCTGATATTGTTGCAGCAACTGATGTAAAAAAAGCTGGTTTCAAGGAAATGGTAAATTCATTATTAAAGAATTGGTTTTAGTGCATTTAAGCACCTGGGATTTTTCTCAGGTGCTTAAATTCTATTGAACTTTTTATTTATTATGTTTACAATGTAGATAGTCTTCATTTGATGGATTTTAAATAATACTTAAATGAAAAACAGATGATTAAATTTGTTTTTTAAGGAGGACAAAGTGTGGAGAATCCGCTAATATTACTGCTTGTAAAAGTACCTGGAATTGTTTTCGGGTTTACATTTCATGAATTTGCCCATGGTTTAGTTGCATATTTATTTGGAGATAATACCCCAAAAAAAGAAGGCAGACTAACCCTTAATCCCCTTGCCCATATGGATATTATAGGACTTATAATGATTTTTTATATGAATTTTGGCTGGGCTAAACCGGTGCATACCAATCCTTCTAATTTTAAAAAGAGAAAGCTGGCAACCCTATTGGTTTCTTTAGCAGGGTGCGTGGCTAATATACTTTTGGCAGTTCTTTTTGCTGGCTTATTAAAGCTTTTATTTGTTTTTAATGTTGATACAGAAAAATTTTCTTTGCTTTATATAAGTGTTTATTATGCAATCACGATTAATCTTGTATTAGGTATTTTTAACCTGATACCATTACCGCCCCTGGATGGTTCAAAGATTTTATTTAATTTAATTTCACCAAGAAGCTATTTTAAAATTATAAGATATGAATACATATTACAAATTTTACTGATTGTATTGGTAGTAACAGGTATAATACCTGCCTTAGTTAATCCTGTCATTGATTATTGCCTTGTATTATTAGAAATGCTATATAAAATAAAACTGATTTAATCAATTATAAATATGAAGAGGGGTAGTTCTTTGAGTATTACTGTAAAATTAGAAGTGTTTGAAGGACCCTTTGATTTACTTTTTCATTTGATTGAAAAAAATAAAATTAATATCTACGATATACCGATTGCTTTGATTACCGATCAGTATTTTGAATATATCAATTCCCTGGAGTATAGGGATATGGAAAATATGAGTGAATTTTTAGTGATGGCAGCAACTTTATTGGAGATAAAATCTAAGATGCTTCTTCCTTCACTTAAGTCGGAAGAGGAAGAAGAAAAGGATCCGAGAGAGGAATTAGTTAATAAACTATTGGAATATAAAAAAATGAAATATATTTCCCAGGAATTAAAAGAAAGGCAGGAAGAAGCTCAAAAAGTTTTTTTTAAAGAGTCAGTTTTACCTCCGCAAATAAAAGCTCTTTTGCTGGAAAATGATGAATCAGATATCAGTGAAGTTTTGGAAGGGGTTAGTTTAAAACAAATCTTTTTGGTTTTTCAGGATTTATTAAAGAGAAATGAAAGAAAAACAGATCCCATAAGAAGTAACTTTAAATCAGTGAAAAGAGATATTTATAAAGTAGAAGATAAGATTACATATATCCTGGATTTATTATATTTATCACCAGTCCTTTCTTTTAAAGAATTATTCAGCGATAACTGCAACAAAATGGAAATCATTGTTACTTTTTTAGCTTTACTTGAATTAATACGACATAAAAAAATTAAAATTAAACAAGAACGCCCATTTGGAGATATCTTAATTACTACGAAAGATAGGGTGGATGCCGATGAAACTGGAGCAAACTGAAGCAGTGATTGAAGCAATTTTATTTGTTTCAGGGGAAGCGGTTAGCTTAAATAAGCTTTCCGATATTATTAATGAAGATTTAGAAAAGACAAAAGTAATTGTTGAGCATTTAAAGAAAAAGTACGAAGAGGAAGCCAGGGGAATGAGGATTATTGAGATTAATGAAGCTTATCAAATGTGTACAAGCCCTGAACTCTTTGAGTATATTAAAGAATTTTATAAGAATCCTAAAAAATTCACTATGACACAGGCAGCTTTAGAAACTTTGGCTATCATCGCATACCGTCAGCCGGTGACAAGAGCTCAGGTAGAAGAAATAAGAGGTGTCAATTCGGATCACATTATCAATAAATTAATTGAATATAATTTGGTTTGTGAACTTGGCAGGATGGATGCTCCCGGAAAGCCCATATTATTTGGAACAACTGAGGACTTCTTAAGATATTTTGGCTTTAAAAGCATTGAGGAGCTTCCACAACTCGAAGAAGAATTATTAAAGCAAATTGAAAATGAAGTCAATGATGAAGTAAAGCAAATAGGTCTTTTTGATGACCAAGAGAATTAACATTCTTTTGGTCATTTTTTGTATTTTTTATTACTTTTGCGGGAAAAATATAATAATTAGAATTATATGCTTAAATAAAGCTTATGAGTAGGTGAAGTCTTGAAGTTTGTCATTCATTATGATAAAACAGCGGATGCACATCGCTTTTATTTATCAGGATACCTATTCAATTATGTTAAGATTTTAAATATTGATTTGAAAGATTATTTTATTAATTTATTAAGTCATTTTCTAAAGGAAGATGATAACAATTCAAATATTACAAAATCATACATAAACTATGCTCAAGCAGCAAAAATTATATGGTGTATATGGAAAAAATCAAAAAAGCATATCCAGATTCCTTTTATAGGCATAGAGATAGAAATTGCTAATGAAAATCCAGCTTTGACAGCTTTATTATTTGGAATCATGAATGCCTGCATACCAGCAGCTATTTATTTACTGGATGAAAAAATAAGTATAAGTGACTATCGGATTCTTATTGTGCCCAATTTTGATTTAGAGAAAATGAATATAAAAATATTAGCTGAAATAAAAATGGATCTGATTTTATTAATCCTGATCTATATTCAAATAAAGAGGAGGATTAAAAAAAATGACAAATTCCAGTCAGCAACATCCGATTGAATCTTTGTTAAAAGCAGCAATGGAAAATATAAAAGAAATGATAGATGTTAATACTGTAGTGGGTAATCCAGTAGAAAATTCAGAAGGAATCATGATTTTACCAATTACTAAGGCTACTTTTGGATTTGCGGCAGGAGGAGCCGAGTATGGAAAATTGAAAGAAAATACATCAGAAGATGAAAGTAAGGCATCTTCTAAAAGATATCCCTTTGGAGGAGGAAGCGGGGCTGGAATCAGTATTCAACCCGTAGCCTTTATGGTTGTTGAAAAAAATCATGTACAAATTATGCATATCCATCATAATTTCGGTACGATTTCTAAAATCTTAGAGGAAGGTCCAAATTTCCTGACCAAACTTGAAAATTGCTTAAATTTAAGAAATAAGAAAAAGATTAAAGCAGAAGAAGGTACAAAAGAAAAGGGCGGAAGAGTGATTTCTAAAATTGTGGAAATTGAAGAGACTTAACTTAAAACGAAGGTTTGCGTCGATAAGAAAGAATTTTTCGAAAAGGTGATAATGATGAAGAAAAGATTATTAGCAATGATAGTCATTATAACTTTAATCTTCAATATATATCCGTTAAGCTTATATGGAAGTGAAATAAAAGAGCCGGTGATTGAAGCCAAAGCAGCAATTTTAATGGATGCAAAAACGGGCAGGATATTATGGGAAAAAAATGCTCATGAGCCTTTGGCTATGGCCAGTACAACCAAAATTATGACTTGTATTTTAGCCTTAGAAAAAGGCAAACTGACGGATGAAGTAGTGGTCAGCAAAAAAGCAGCCAGTGCACCAAGGGTCAAGATGTATTTACAAGCAGGAGAAAAACAGTTATTAGGAGACTTACTGTATGCCCTTATGCTTCAGTCTTACAATGATGCAGCTGTTGCCATTGCAGAGCATATCAGTGGTTCTGTTGAGGAATTTTGTGAAGAGATGACAAAAAAAGCAAGGGCTATAGGAGCAAAAAACACTGTTTTTAAAACACCTAACGGTTTAGATGCCCAGGGTCACCAATCCACGGCTTATGATTTAGCTTTGATTACAAAATATGCAATGCAAAATCCTAAATTTGTAGAAATCATTAATACTAAAGAATATATCATTCCACAAAAGGGAAATTATAAATCTTATCATCTTAGAAATGCAAACCGCTTTTTAAATGAATTTCCTGGAGCTAATGGCGTAAAGACGGGCTATACGGGGAAAGCTGGTTATTGCTTTGTAGGAGCAGCCAGACAAGGAGAGATGCAGTTGATTTCGGTTGTTTTAGCCAGTGGCTGGGGGCCCAGAGGAAAGGAGCAAAAATGGATTGATACTAAAAGGCTTATGAAATATGGTTTTGATTATTATAAGATAGAGACCTTATTGGAAAAGGATAAAGTTTTAAAAACAATTTCGGTAGAAAAATCAAAAGATGAACAGGTTTCTTTATATACGGACCGTTGTATAGAATATGCCATAAGGGATGAAGAAAAATCAAAAATAAGAGTTGAATTAGAGCTTCCAGGTATGGTTGAAGCACCTGTAGAAAAAGGAGAAAAACTTGGCGAAGCCAGGGTTTATATAGGCGATGAATTTTGTGGAAGTGTTAATTTGTTGGCAGACAGAAGCATTGAACGGCATGATTTTCCCAACTGTTTAAAAAAAGTACTCAACAACTGGTTAAAAATCATTCATTAATGAATAAGCTTTTATAATAAAGATGAAAGGATTTCCTTTCATCTTTATTATAATATTGAAAAATTTTATATTTTTTAAGAACAAATTTTAAAAAATATAATTTTGCTTTATAATTATAATAATAAAAATTTTACAGAGCAGATTTTTTAAAGAGGGAGATTTTATGGAAATGCGTCTGCAGAAATTTTTGGCTAATGCTGGGATAGCTTCCAGAAGGAAGGCTGAAGAGTACATACTGGAAGGGAAAATTAAAGTCAATGGCCAAGTGGTTACTGAATTGGGTACAAAGATTAATCCGGACAAAGATCTGGTTTATTATAATAACCAAATCGTAAGCCTGCCAAAAGAAAAAATATATCTTTTGCTACACAAACCAGAAAAATATGTGACAACGGTTAGGGATCAGTTTAACAGACCGACCGTTTTAGATTTGCTGCCCCCGGCTTTAAAGGCTGTCCATCCAGTAGGACGCCTGGATTATAACAGTTCCGGCCTCCTTCTCCTTACCAATGACGGGGATTTTACCTATAAGATTACTCATCCAAAACATCATATCAGAAAAATATATATTACAAAAGTCAAGGGGATTCCTGCCGAAGCTTCTTTAGATAAATTAAGAAAAGGATTGGTGATTGACCATTATAAAACATCTCCTGCCAAAGTAAAGCTTTTGGGCAAATCAAAAACAGAGGCGGTACTTGAAATTACAATTTATGAGGGTAGAAACAGGCAGGTTAGAAAAATGTGTGAAGCGATAGGACATCCTGTTATTTCTCTTAAAAGAATTGCTATCGGAAAGGTTTTTTTAGGGAATTTGCCAGTAGGGGAGTACAGATTTTTAACAAAGCAAGAAATTGATTATTTTATGAGCTTATAATTTTAAAGTCGTTATATTATTTTAAGTAGGTGATAAATTGTTTATAGATTTGAAATTAACGGATATGGTTCATGAAATACTCAAAGGGAAAATAAGAGAAGGAGATACGGTTGTTGATGCGACAGTGGGAAATGGGAATGATACACTTTTTTTGGCCAGAGCAGTTGGAAAAACAGGAAAAGTGATTGGTTTTGATATTCAAAAAAAGGCTCTTCATCAAACTCAAAATAAATTGATTCAGGAAGCTTTGGCAGACAGAGTTTTATTAATACATGATTCGCATAGTAATATGGATCAATATATTAAAGAACCAATTCATGGAGCAATGTTTAATTTAGGCTATCTCCCGCAAGGGGATAAAAATATCATTACAAAAGCTGATACAACTATTGAAGCTTTGAAAAAAGTCTGTTCCTTATTATTAACGGGAGCTTTTATTACAATTATTAGCTATTGGGGACATCAGGGAGGTCTTGAAGAAAAAGAAGCAGTTGAAGATTTTTTGACAAAACTGGAAGCAAAAAAGTATATTTGTGCCAAGTTTAATTATCTTAATAGGGAAGGATGTCCACCAATTATATATTTTCTGCAAAGGTTGTAGATTCTATATTTTTTTAATATTTTATCTTCATAAATTGCTTGCACCGATTATGAGAATCATGTAGAATGAAATTTGGTGATTGTTGCGTTTTTGACAGAGTTTATAATTTATAAATGGAGGGTTATAAATGAGCACATTATCTAAAGTTAATGAACTCAATGCACTTCGCTCAAAAATTATGGAGGGCGGAGGGGAAGCTAAAATAAAAAAGCTTCACGATGAAGGCAGGTTAACTGCAAGAGAACGCATTGAAAAATTTTTGGACGAAAACAGTTTTGTAGAAATGGGTTTATTTGTCAGGCACCGCAGTACAGACTTTAACATGAGCCAAAAAGAAACCCCCGCAGATGGTGTAGTGACTGGATATGGTACGGTTGAAGGACGCCTGGTTTATGTCTATAGCCAGGATGCTACAGTCCTTGGAGGTTCTGTAGGGGAAATGCATGCAAAAAAAATTATCAATTTATATGACCAGGCGCTTAAAATGGGTGCACCTATTGTTGCTTTTTTAGATTCTTCTGGTGTGAGATTACAAGAAAGTGTTGATGCTTTAGATGGTTATGGCAGCTTATTTGTAAAACAGACTATGGCTTCTGGAGTGATTCCACAAATTACAGTTGTAATGGGAGATTGTATTGGAGGTGCAGCTTTTAATACGGGGCTTTCTGATTTTACTTTTATGGTTTCCAAAAAGGGAAGATTATTTGTTAACAGCCCTAATACCATAGAAGGTCCTGAAAGTAAAAAAGCAAATTTTGAAAGTATTGGAAGTGCAACGATGCATAGTGAAAAGAGTGGACTTGTGCATTTCCAGTATGATGATGAACTTGAATGTATCAATAATGTGAGAAAACTGGTTTCTTATCTTCCTTCTAATAATTTAGAAGAAGCGCCTTATTATAATGTAACCGATGACTTAAATCGTGTCGATTCTGTTTTAAATTCTATTGTTCCTGATGATTTAAATGCAGCCTTTGATATAAAAACAGTTATTTGTGCTTTAGCTGATGACAGAGAGTTTATGGAGGTAAAGGCAAAATACGCTAAAAACCTTGTAACTGGTTTTCTACGCTTAAATGGGACAACTGTTGGAATTCTGGCCAATCAATCTTTAGAAAATGAAGGTTTATTGGATATCGATGCATCTAAAAAGGGTGCAGAATTTATTAATTTCTGTGATGCTTTTAATATTCCTATCGTTTCAATTACTGATGCTGGTGGTTTTAAAGCTTCTTTAGAAGAAGAGCAAAGAGGCATTGTTAAATACGTAAGTAAATTAATTTATGCTTTTACCAATGCAACGGTTCCTAAAGTAAATATCATTGTAAGGAAAGCTTTTGGAACAGCTTATATTGCCATGAACAGTAAACATATTGGTGCGGATATGGTTTTTGCATGGCCTAGTGCACAAATTTCCGTAATGAATCCTGAAGGAGCAGTCAACATTATGTATGCGGATGAATTAAAAGCTGCTTCTGATCCGGCAGCCCTCAGGGCAGAAAAGGTTAAAGAGTTTTCAGAGATGCAGTCCAGTCCATACACAGTGGCATCCAGGGGATATATTGACGATATTATTGAGCCAGCAGCTACAAGAAAACGTGTTATTGCTGCTCTGGAAATGCTTTATTCAAAAAGAGAAGAAAGACCTGCTAAAAAGCATGGTAGCCTATAAAGTATAATCATATAACGAGCAAATGAATGGAGGTTAATATGGGCGATCTAACTCATGGATTGATGGTAACAGTCATTGGAATGGGTATAACATTTATTGTTTTGCTTGTTCTATCTTATGTTTTAGATTTATTCAGAATTCTTTCAAAAGGGCCTTCCTCAAAAAAAGCAGATGCTGAGGAGAAGGCAGAAAAGATAAAACCAGAACCTGTTGAAAACATTTCTATTGCAGAAGAAACAAATTCAAAAAATGATTTGGAATTGGTGGCAGTTATCACTGCGGCTATAGCAGCGAGTTTAAATACGACAAGCGACCAATTGGTCGTTCGTTCTTTTAGAAGAATTGGAAACAGATCATCTCAATGGAACAATTTATTTTATTAATCAATGATGGAGGAGGAAATAAAATGAGAAGATTTCAAGTAACTGTAAATGGAAATATATATGAGGTTGAAGTGGAAGAATTGCAAGGAGGGCAAGTTGCAGCACCAGCAGCACCAACACCAACACCAGTAGCTGCTCCAAGTCCGGCGGTTAAAGTGGAAGCGCCTAAAGCTGCTCCACAGCCAGCTCCAGGAGGAACAGAAGGTGCACATAAGGTAACTAGTCCAATGCCAGGAACGATTTTAGATATTAAAGTAAACATTGGAGATAGTGTAAAAGTAGGCGATACAGTTGCAATTCTTGAAGCAATGAAAATGGAAAATGAAATTGTAGCAACAGCTGATGGGAAAATTGCTTCCATTAATGTTTCAAAAGGTACACAAGTTAATACAGGTGATTTAATCGTAACTATAGGCTAAAAATCCTGGCCATTATTTAAAAAGGAGTGAATAAAGCAAATGAGTTTTATTGAAATGCTGCTTGAAACCATGAGGGATCTTTTGGCAGAAAGTGGTTTTGCGGGCTTAACTTTCAAACATGTTATTATGATCGTTATATCACTGGGACTAATGTATCTGGCAATTAAAAAAGAATATGAACCTTTATTACTTTTACCCATTTCGTTTGGAATGCTCCTTACTAATCTTCCTGCAGCAGGCTTGATGGCGGAGCCGGCAAATGGTGAAGTTGGAGGTATTCTTTATTACTTATATCAAGGTGTAAAATTAGGTATTTTCCCACCCCTTATTTTCTTAGGCGTAGGAGCCATGACAGATTTTGGTCCTTTGATTGCTAATCCACGGAGTATTTTGTTAGGGGCTGCAGCGCAGCTCGGTATATTTTTTGCTTTCTTAGGAGCGTTAGGTTTAAAATATATTGTACCTTTTATTAATTTTACAGGGGCAGAAGCAGCTAGTATTGGAATAATCGGTGGTGCTGATGGACCTACAGCGATTTATTTAACATCCAGGCTCGCACCGCACTTATTAGGACCTATTGCAGTAGCAGCTTATTCTTACATGGCATTGGTTCCCATTATCCAACCACCTATAATGAGGGCGCTTACGACCAAGGAAGAAAGAATGGTAAAAATGGAACAATTAAGACCAGTTTCTAAAACCGAAAAAATACTTTTCCCAATTATCGTAACAATCTTAGTTTCATTGATTTTACCTTCTGCTGCACCTCTTGTAGGAATGTTGATGCTGGGTAATCTTTTTAGAGAAAGTGGTGTTGTAGGTAAATTAGTTGATACGGCTTCCAATGCTTTAATGTATATTATTACAATTTTCCTGGGAACCACTGTTGGAGCAACAGCCAGCGCTGAAAACTTTTTAGATCCAAAGACTTTAGGAATTATCGTTTTGGGTCTTTTAGCTTTTTCCGTGGGAACAGCAGGAGGTGTTTTGTTTGGCAAAATTATGTATAGAACTTCTGGAGGAAAGGTAAATCCTCTTATAGGTTCTGCAGGGGTATCCGCTGTACCAATGGCTGCCCGGGTATCACAAAAAGTTGGTAAAGAAGAAAACCCAACAAATTTCTTACTTATGCATGCTATGGGACCTAATGTGGCAGGAGTTATTGGTTCTGCTGTTGTCGCAGGTGTATTATTGTCTATTTTTGGAGCATAATACTGTTAATATACGGACTTTTATGAATAGGAGGTAGAAGAATGTCAGATAAAAATAATGTTCGGCCAGTTAAGATTACAGATACAACTTTTCGGGATGCGCATCAGTCTTTAATAGCAACGAGAATGACTACAGAAGATATGCTTCCGATTGCTGAAAAAATGGATCAGGTGGGTTTTCATTCCATGGAAGTATGGGGTGGGGCAACATTTGATTCTTGCCTGCGCTTTTTAAAAGAAGATCCATGGGAACGATTAAGAAAATTAAGAGCAACCATCAAAAATACAAAATTACAAATGTTACTTAGAGGGCAAAATTTGTTAGGTTACCGCCATTATGCGGATGATGTGGTAGAATATTTTGTTCAAAAAAGTATTGCCAATGGAATAGATATTATCAGGATATTTGATGCTTTAAATGATACCAGAAATTTAGAGACTGCTATTAAGGCAGCCAATAAAGAAAAAGGTCATGTTCAGGTAGCAATTTCTTATACCTTAAGTGAAGTGCATACCTTAGATTATTATGTTAAATTAGCTAAAGAATTAGAAAGCATGGGTGCTCATTCCTTATGTATTAAGGATATGGCAGGTTTGCTACTGCCTTATCAGGCTTATGAACTGGTTTCTGCTTTAAAGAAAGCTGTTAAGATTCCTATTCAACTTCATGGTCATTATACCAGTGGGGTTGTTGCCATGTCTTATCTTAAAGGTATTGAAGCAGGAGCAGATGTTGTTGATACTGCAATGTCACCATTTTCAATGGGAACTTCCCAACCTGCAACAGAAGTTATGGTAGAAACCCTTAAAGGAACTCCTTATGATACTGGTTTAAATCAAGAATTATTGGCTGAAATTGCAGATTATTTCAGGCCACTTCGCGAAAAAGCTATGGAAGAAGGTCTGTTGAATCCAAAAGTTTTAGGTGTAGATATTAAAACTCTTTTATATCAGGTACCTGGTGGAATGCTTTCCAATTTAGTATCACAACTTAAAACACAAAATGCTGAAGACCGTTTCTACGAAGTTTTGGAAGAAATTCCAAGAGTAAGGGCGGATTTTGGATATCCTCCATTAGTAACCCCAACAAGCCAAATTGTAGGAACTCAGGCAGTATTAAATGTATTAATGAATGAACGCTATAAAATGGTTACTAAAGAATCCAAAGCCCTGGTTAAAGGGGAATACGGCAGAACGCCAGTTCCAATTTCGGAAGAAATTGTTAAGAAGGTAATAGGGAATGAAAAACCGATTACTTGCAGGCCAGCTGATTTAATAGAGCCTGAATTAGAAAAAATTGAATCAGAAATGAAACAATACAAAGAACAGGACGAAGATGTACTGACCTATGCTTTATTCCCTCAAGTCGCTGAAGAATTCTTTAAATATCGTCAGGCACAAAAAACAAAAGTTGATGTTAATTTAGCAGATTTAGAAAATAAGGTGTATCCAGTATAATAACTGTTAATCATTTCATCGATTTAGAAAGAATAGATTGAGTCATTTAAATCTAATAGAAGAAAGTTTTTATAAAGTGTGCAATTTTGCACACTTTTTTTTAATATTATTTGTAAAATAAATATTTTTATATATAATAATGATATGACTAAAGCATTCAGGGTAGATTTAATAGTATCAAAATTTAGAAATGTGAGGGACTAGTATATGTATAATGGGAATGATTTGATTCAGCGGATTCATAAAAATTTACCCAAGTTAAGTAAAGGGCAAAAGCTGATTGCCAATTATATTTTAAACCATTATGAAAAAGCGGTTTTTTTAACAGCGGCGAAATTAGGCGCGGTGGTAGGTGTTAGTGAATCAACCGTTGTTCGCTTTGCGAATGTGTTGGGTTATGATGGTTATCCAAAACTTCAGAGAGCTTTAGAAGAACTGGTTAAAAATAAATTGACTTCTGTCCAGAGGATGGAAGTGGCCTACGATCGACTGGATCAAAAAAGTGTTTTAAAATACGTTTTACAATCGGATGCAGATAAAATCAAACATACTCTGGAAGAAATTGATGAAACATCTTTTGACAATACAGTAAATGCAATTTTAAATGCTCGTAAGATCTATATTTTAGGTGTAAGAAGTTCAGCAGCCCTGGCAAGCTTTCTGGGATTTTATTTTAATCTTTTATTTGATAACGTAAAATTAATCCATACCAATAGCGTCAGTGAAATGTTTGAACAAATTCATAAGATGAATTCGGATGACGTGGTGATTGGAATCAGCTTTCCAAGGTATTCAAAAAGGACAATAAAAGCAATGGAATTTGCTAAATCTCAAAAGGCTACAGTTATTGCCATTACAGACAGTCCTTTATCTCCTTTGGTCCGTTATGCGGATTATAGTCTCCTTGCCAGAAGTGATATGGCTTCTTTTGTGGATTCTTTAGTTGCACCAATGAGTGTACTTAATGCCTTAATCGTCGCCATTAGTTTAAAGAAAAAAGATGAAATTTCTGAGACCTTAAGTACTTTAGAAAAAATTTGGACAGAATATCAAGTGTATGATAATGAAGATGAAGACTTGAATTTAACCTATTCTTTAAATAGAAGACAAGGTGGTTAAGATGCTTAGGCTTTATTTGGTAAGGCATGGAGAGACAAAATGGAATATAGAAAATAAATATCAGGGAGCTTCAGATATTCCTTTAAGCCCGGTGGGTATTGAGCAGGCACAAGCTCTTGCCAGGAAAATAAAAGCTTTCAAAATTGATAAGATTTATTCATCGGATTTGTCAAGGGCTTATGAGACGGCCAAAATGATAGCAAAAGAAAAAAATCTTGAAATAGAATGCATGCCTGGCTTAAGGGAAATCAGCTTTGGTGAATGGGAAGGCTATACCATTGCTCAATTGAAAGAACTTTATGGTGACAGTTATAAAAAATTTTTTTTAGAACCCCATAAATATCCTTTTCCTGGAGAGGGGAGTATGGTGGCGGTTCAAACAAGAATTACAAAAGCAGTTTCTGAAATTGTAAAAAAACATCCCAGGGGAGATATTCTTATTGTCTCGCATGGAGGTGTTTTAAAAGTATTAATTATGTCTTTATTAAAAATCGACTTATCCTTTTTTAAAAGTTTCTGGTTAGGCAATACTTCTTTATCAATCATTAAAAAAACAGATGATGACCGTTGGGTCTTAAGTCTTCTCAATGATCTTAGTCATCTTGAAGAACTAAACTATTGATAAGATTTTACCATTAAAAATATAATATGAGGAGTTATTGTTATGTCTGTATGTGCAATCAGAGGCGCAATTACAATTGAAGAGAATACAAAAGAAAATATCCTTGAAAACACTAGTCTTTTATTAAAAGAAATAATTCATAAAAATAATATTAATATTGATGATATTATTTCAATAACCTTTACAGCAACAGATGATATTGATGCGGCTTATCCGGCAGTAGCTGCGAGAAATTTAAATATTACAAAAGCTGCCTTATTATGCTTTCAGGAAATGAAGGTGATTGACAGTTTAAAAATGTGTATCAGGGTGATGCTTTTGGTGAGAAGCAGCAAAAGCCAGGACCAGGTTCATCATGTCTATTTAAAAAATGCCGTTGTATTAAGACCAGATTTGATCCATTAAAAATTCAGGAGGTTATTATGGAACGTTTTGCTATTGCTATTGATGGCCCGGCAGGAGCTGGGAAAAGTACAATTGCTAAGCTGCTTGCAAAGCGCTTAAATATTATTTATGTAGATACAGGAGCTATGTACAGAGCAGTTGCTTTATACTGTATTGAAAATGCCTTTGATTATAACAAAAAAGAAGATGTTGAAAGAGCATTAGAGAATATTGATATTAAAATTGTTTATCAGGATGACAATCAAAGGATATTGTTAAATAACCGGGATGTAACAGATTTGATTCGGACAGGGGAAGTGTCCAAAGGTTCTTCAGCCGTTGCTACAATTTATGCGGTACGGATAAAAATGGTTGAGTTGCAAAGAAATATTGCAAAAGAGAATTCTGTTGTAATGGATGGAAGGGATATTGGGACCTATGTATTGCCTGATGCCAATCTTAAAATATTCCTGACAGCCAGTGTTGAGGAGCGGGCAAGAAGAAGATATAATGAATTGATGGAAAAAGGAATAGAATGCAATTTAGAGCAAATCAAAAAAGAAATCGAACAAAGAGATAAAAATGATTCAAGCAGAGAGTTTGCTCCTTTAAGAAAAGCAGATGATGCGATTGAAATCGATACGACGAATCTAACGATTGAAGAAGTTGTAGAGAAGATTATTGCTTTATTATGAATGAAAATGACGGATAAGGGATGATTTAGAGTTGAATAATTTATTGTCTAATGATAAAATTGGTATAGTCACAGAAGCTAAAAGGTTTCTGTTTGCAAATTATTAAGGAGGTTTTTACAACAATGAATGATTTAGAAAACCATAATAACGAAAGTTTTGAAGCATTACTTAATGAATCTTTTGTTACATTAAGAAGCGGTGAAATCGTAAAAGGTACTGTGATTAATGTAACCGATACAGAAGTAATGGTTAATCTTGGATATAAGTCCGATGGTATTATTTCTAAAGCTGAATTTTCTAATGATCCTCATATTAACCTTAAGAATGCCGTTAAAGTGGGAGATGAGATAGAAGTATATATATTAAGAGTCAATGATGGTGAAGGCATTATAGAATTATCTAAGAAAAGAGTAGATATTCAAAAGGGATGGGATATCCTTCAAAAAGCTTATGAAGCAGAAAGTATTTTAACAGGTAGAGTAGTTGAAGCGGTTAAAGGCGGCATTATTGTTCTTAATCATGAAGTACGGATATTTATCCCAGCTTCTTTGTTAGGTGCCCGTTACATTCAGGATTTAAATCAATTTCTTGGACAAACCATTCATTTTAAAATAGTAGAATTTGATAAAAAAAGGAGAAAGATAATAGGAGACCGTAAACAAGTACTGGTAGAAGAACGTAAAATAAAACGGGAACAATTATTAAATAGTTTAGAAGTCGGAGATCTGGTGACCGGCAGGGTTAGTAATATAACAGGGTTTGGTGCTTTTGTAGATTTAGGCGGCATAGATGGTTTAATTCATAGTTCTGAATTATCATGGAAAAGGATTAGTAAGCCTTCAGATATTCTGAAGATTGGTCAGGAAGTTAAAGCCAGAGTGATTCAAATTGATAAAGAAAATGAAAAAATTTCTCTTTCTTTAAAAAAAGAAGAAGAAAATCCCTGGACTAATGTAGAACAAAAATATCCTGTTGGTTCAGTCGTAAAAGGAAAAGTCGTAAGGATGGTTCCTTTTGGGGCATTTGTGGAACTGGAAGATGGTTTAGATGGTTTGATTCATATTTCTCAGATTGCCAATAAGCATGTGGCAAATGCTGAAGAAGAACTTCAACTTGGTCAAATCATTGAAGCAAAAGTGATGGAAGTGGATGAAAAACAAAAGAAAATTAGTTTAAGTATTAAAGAAATTAAGAAAGAAACTGAACAAGATAATGAGAAAGAAAATGAACTTTCCCAAGAATAAATGCGGCTATTGCCGCATTTATTAGCTTATCATTTTTTGCGGAGGTATAAAATGATTGTAACTTATGAAGATTTTAAAAAAGAGATCTATCATATGTCTGGTATTGATTTGAACTGTTATAAGGAACGGCAAATGAAAAGGCGGATAGATGCTTTAATTAAGAAAAATAATTATAATGACTATCATTCTTATGTACTGGCATTAAAAGATAATAAAGAACTATACAATGAATTTATCAATTATCTTACCATAAACGTCTCTCAATTTTTCAGGAACCCTTCACAATGGGAAGTGTTAGAAAAAGAAATCATTCCTTACTTGCTAAAATCCTCATCTGATTTAAAAATATGGAGCGCTGCCTGTTCAACAGGCGATGAACCTTATTCTTTAGTAATGTTATTATCTAAATTTATTCCCCTTTCAAAAATTAAAATCTTAGCGACGGATATTGATAAAGAAGCCCTCGAAAAGGCCAAGATGGGTCTTTACAACGATAAAAGCATAGAAGGAATGCCGAAGGAGTTTTTTAATAAATTTTTTAAGCCTGTAGGAGAGTTTTTTCAGATTTCTGAAGAAGTAAAAAAGTGTGTTACCTTTGAGCATCACAATTTATTAAGTGATAGATATCCTCAAAATTGTGATTTAATTGTATGTCGAAATGTTTTGATTTATTTCACAGAAGAAGCAAAAAATAATATTTATAAAAATTTTAATAAGTCCTTAAAGATGGACGCTATTTTATTTGTCGGGAGTACTGAGCAAATTATTATGTCTCATCGTTATGGTTTTACGCCTGTTAAGTCCTTTTTTTATAAAAAAATAGCAGAATTATGATTTTTAGCTGAGTTGGTGAAACACAATGATTTATATCATTATTTCAATGATCATTTGGGGAAGTATTGGTTTATTTATCCGTTGGATTAATATGTCTTCTATTGAAATTGCTTTTTTAAGAGCGGGGATTGCCGCTTGTTTTCTCTTGTTTTATTCGTTTTTTTATAAAAAAATAGATATGAAAAAGATAAAAGAAAATATCATTTTATTAATTTTGGCTGGCGCTGCGGTAGCTTTTAACTGGATTATGCTTTTTCAGGCTTACCGCTTTACCAGTATTGCTACGGCCACCATTTGTTATTATTTTGCACCGGTCATCGTTGTTTTGCTTTCTCCTTTTGTTTTAAAAGAAAAAATGACCCTGGTGAAAATTTTTTCTATTTTTCTTTCTATGACGGGATTGTTTATAATGATGTATTATTCCCCTGAAAATGTGGGAAGAGGTTCTAATAATTTATTGGGAATTTTATTTGGCCTTTTAGCAGCTGTATTTTATGCTCTTGTTGTAGTTCTTACTAAAAAAATGAAGGATATAGAGTCTTTTGAGATTACCTGCATTGAAATTTTTGTTGCTGCTTTGGTTTTATTGCCTTTTGTTTTATATCATCCTCAACTACATATCAAAAATATTCAGACAGGAATTATTGTTTGCATTTTAGGTCTTATTCATACAGGTTTGGCTTATATACTTTGGCTTATATACTTTATTTTAAGGGAATAAGGCAGGTTAAGGCACAAAACGCAGCTTTACTGAGTTATATTGATCCTCTTTCGGCAATTTGTTTTAGTACGGTGTTTTTAGGTGAAATTCCTAATAAAGCACAAGTCATTGGTGCTCTGTTCATTTTTATGGCTTCATTTATTCATGAAATAAAGATAAAAAATCCACAAATTAAGCAAAAAGCTTAATTTGTGGATTTTTTTAATGGTTTTTATGGTCGTGACTGTGATGGCAATGACAATTTTCATCATGGTCATGATTACAGTCACAGTGATGATTATCAAAAAAGCCATAATAAGCCATAATTCTTCCAATGTTATCGACAATTCTGGCTTTATTTTTATCAGAAGACATATTAACTGCATTGATTAAGTAGTCCATAAATTCATCTGAATTCATGGCAAGAGGTATAAGACCTAAGAAGTTTTGCATCCGTGCTTTTCTTAATGGATTTGTCATGTTTTTAAATTCAGAATCCAGGTATTGAATAAATTTCTGTATATATTTTTCAAGTTCCTTATTGACTGACAAATCTTTTTGATTTTTAGTATTGTAAACTAAAGTATCCATTAAACGCTGGTTAAGATGAGAAAATATAAGCAGATGGTTTTCAAAGATATTTGACAATTCTTCATGGCTATCAATTTTTAAACTCTCATTACTGAGGATATCTTTGATTTTACGATTTATTTTTAATAAATTGTTTTCAAGGATTCCTATATGTTGATTCATTAAATCCGGTAATGTTTCAATCAAAATTTCTTTTTCATGGGGGTCAGTATCTTCGTTAAAGAGCGAAGAAGATGACAGGTAAAAATCCTTATAGGCCACATGCCTGTTGTATAGGCTTTCTAAATCAACATTCTGAAGCATCAAAAGCACTGACATACAGTTAAAGATGTCATACAGGGAGAGGAGTAAATCGCCAAGATTCAGCAAATTGTCTTCGATGGATTCAATTTCTTTTAATATACCTTCAATTTCATCTTTATTAGGTTTTTCTAAAGCTTTTTCTATACAATTTTCAATGGACATTGCAATATCCGGTAAAAAGTCATGATATCCTTTAACATGCTTGCCATTAAATTGTTCTTTTAAGAATTCAAAAATATCTTTTAATCGTTCTTCGGGTTCATTAATCAGTAAAAGGCTTTTTTCTACATATTCATAATACTTGTTTTTACTCACCCGGATAGGGATTGAACTTAGTAACTGACAAAGTACTGACTCTAAATCATCTGGACTGATAAATTCATTTATAAATACAAAACAATCTTCATAGAAAAGGTTGAAATCTAAAGATTCTATATTATTATCTTTTGAAGACAGCAGATTGTTTTTGTCATTTAAAATCAGTGTGGCAATATTAAGTTCAGTATAGTAAGCATATAAAATTCTATACAATTTCTCTAATTTTTCCTTATAATTGATAATGGTTTCTATTTTTTTAAATTTTTCTTCGCCATTTTCTTTGAGGACATCTTCAAGATTTAAAAAAAGATTTATAGCATAGTTTGACATTTCATATAAATTTTCGTTAATATCATTAATATAAGTTAAGCTTTCATTTATATACAAATGGACAGAATGATTAAGAAGTTTTAAAAAGGCAAGGGGTACACTTTCTTTAAAAGAATTATTTAAAATAAGCTCTAAACTTTCTTTGCTATTATTGGTCAAAGTCATTCTCCTTTCATCTTTTGCACATCATTATAACATAAAATATTCTATAAGATTTACTGAATTTTTTATAGTTATATCCGATATATAATTATATAATTATACCTGAGTAAAAAATGGTACCCTTAATCAGGTACGGAGGTGTAACATGTATAAGGTATTATGTATTGATGAAGAAAAAAATCAAGTGAATAAAATTGTGAAAATGATAGTGGATTCAGGACTTGATTTTACAGTTTTAAAAACAGTAAGTACTAGAAAAGAAGCATTAGATTTTTTGGAGAAAAATCAATTAGATTTGATTGTTTCAGATATCAGGCTGCCAGACTATAATGGCTATCAGTTATTTAAGGATTTAAAGGAAAGCCATCCAGAAATTAAAATGATTCTTTATACATCTTACAATGAATACGAATATGTTCAGAAAGCTTTAGAAGAAGGTCTCATAGATTATATTTTCAAGCCTGTAAAAGAGCAGGAATTAAGGAGGAGCTTGATTAGAGCAAAACAACTTCTTGATGATATTTCAAGAAGATACGAAGAACAAAACAGGATATTGGCTAAGTTTGATGAATCTCTGCCTATTTTGCAAGACAGGTTTTTAACCAATTTAATTCATGGCTATCCGGAAAAAGAAAGTGACATACATAAGACTTTTGAATATTTTAATATCATGATTCCTCCTGGTTATACAGTGATGGTTTTAAAGATAGATTATTATGATAAGCTTTCATTAATTATGGAAGAAAAAGATAAGCATATGCTTATATTTTCTGCATTATATAAGATTGAATCTATTTTGGAAGAATATAAAAATGGAATAGCCTTTATTAACCGACATGATGAAATTGTCATTATTTTAGGAGGAAAGCTTTCAATTAACGAATCTATTACAATAGGGGAAAAAATAAGAAAATCAATTGAGACAGATTTAAAAATTACTTCAACCATTGGAATTGGTAAGATGTATAATGAAGCAAGAAAAATCAATATTTCTTATAAGCAGGCTAAGGCAGCCATAAGATATAATTATTATCTAGGCTTTAATTCAGTAATACATATTAATTATGTAGAACCCACTAACATTATTACCTATGAATATCCCTTAAAGAAGGAAGAGTATCTGGTTTATGAGACGGTTATAGGCAATGAAAAAAGGGTTTTGGAACTATTAGAAGATTTGTTTGCTGTTCTGAAGGCATGTCAGCCTCTTCCAGATAAATTATTACCGAAGATTATTTTAGATATTATTGTATCTATTAACCGTTATGCCAGTGAACAGGGTATAAATATTGACAGCTTTTTTAGTGAAAACTTTTCTATGAAAGATGTATTAAAGCATAAGGAGCACAATGATGCTTTTAATTATTTATCAAACTTACTTCCAGCCATTTGTAAATATATTAAGGAAAAAAGGAAAAAGAATGAAGAAGCTATTTTAGTTAAAGCCAAGATGTATGTTGAAGAAAATTTCCTTAGCAATATTACACTTAATCAAACAGCCATGCATGTTCAAACCACTCCTGAAAATTTAAGTGTCATTTTGGCTGAAGCAGGATGTCGTTCCTTTTACGAATATTGTACAAAGATTAGAATTGAAAAAGCTAAAAGTCTGCTGGAGGAAACCAATTTAAGTGATGAAGGTATTGCTTTAAAAATTGGTTATGAAGACAGAAACTACTTTAGAAAAATTTTTGAACAAATGGAAGGTATGACAACCGATGAATATAGATTATTAAAAAAATAAACCGAGGATTCTCGGTTTATTGGTTTTTATATCAATATTTATCAATGAAAAGTCCGTCTTCATTTATTGTTTATTATTTTAAAGCATGATAAAATAAACAAGACATTATAGAAAATTTAAAATAATGTGAGAAAGCATAGAAAATAATAGATTTATAATGGAGGGCAATATGAAGACGACAGTTAATGTAACAGAGATGTATGAAATTATTCATTCAGAACATAGAGATCCTCACCATATTTTAGGAATGCATGAAATTAGAATACAGAGAAAAAAGGCCATTGCCATAAGGGCGTTTATTCCCCAGGCTTTGAGTATAAAGGTTATTGAAGAAAACACAAATAAAAAATATGATATGGGAAAAATCCATGAAAGTGGCTTTTTTGAAATTGTCTTTTTAAATAAAAAAGAAAAGTTCAGGTACCAATTGGAAATTATGGATTATCATAATCATCAATGGACGATATACGATCCTTATGCTTTTAATCCGATTATATCAGATTTGGACCGATATCTTTTTAATCAAGGGACTCATTATAAAATTTATGAAAAATTAGGTTCCCATCCAATGACGGTTGATGGGGTAAAAGGTATATTATTTGCAGTATGGGCGCCTAATGCAAAACGCGTCAGTGTCGTTGGTTCTTTTAATGATTGGGATGGAAGAAGACATCCCATGAGGTGTTTAGGGGATAGTGGCATTTGGGAATTATTTATTCCAGGAGTTTTAGAAGGGGATTTATATAAATATGAAATTAAGACAAAAGAAAATCAGCTTTTATTAAAAACAGATCCTTATGGATTTTATACAGAATTAAGACCCAGTACGGCTTCTATTGTATACGATATTGATAAATATCAATGGCATGATGAAAAATGGATGAAGGAAAGGGCGCAAAAGGATCCCTTAAACCAGCCTCTTTCTATTTATGAGGTGCATTTGGGTTCGTGGATGCGGGTAGTAGAAGAAAATAACCGCTTTTTGACCTATCGGGAAGCAGCACATAAATTGGTTGCCTATGTAAAAGATATGGGTTATACCCATATACAATTGATGCCCATTGAAGAACATCCTTATGATGGTTCATGGGGTTATCAGGTAACAGGCTATTATGCCCCGACAAGCCGTTATGGTAAGCCGGAAGATTTTATGTATTTTGTTGATTACTGTCATCAAAACGGTATTGGCGTCATTCTGGATTGGGTTCCAGGACATTTTCCTAAAGATGCACATGGTTTGGCCCGTTTTGATGGAACAGCTTTATATGAACATGAAGATCCAAGAAAAGGAGAGCATCCAGACTGGGGAACCTTAATTTTTAATTATGGCCGTTATGAAGTTAAACTATTTTTAATTGCCAATGCGCTTTATTGGTTTGAGAAATATCATGTAGATGGCTTAAGAGTAGATGCTGTGGCTTCTATGCTTTATTTGGATTATGGAAGAAGGGATGGGGACTGGATACCTAATTCCTATGGAGGCAATGAAAATTTAGAGGCGGTTGAATTTTTAAAGCATTTAAATTCCATTGTATATCAATATCATCCAGGCATCATGATGATTGCAGAAGAATCTACTGCATGGCCCAATGTATCAAGACCAACCGATATGGGAGGATTAGGCTTTGGTCTAAAATGGAATATGGGTTGGATGAATGATTTTCTAAGATATATTTCAAAAGATCCTATATATAGAAAATATCATCATAATGATTTAACCTTTGGACTGGTTTATGCCTATACAGAAAATTTCATACTTGTGCTTTCTCATGATGAAGTGGTTCACGGCAAGCACTCTATGATTGGTAAAATGCCTGGAGACTATTGGCAGAAGTTTGCCAATTTAAGAGTGGCATATGGCTTTATGTACGGGCATCCTGGTAAAAAATTATTATTTATGGGGGGAGAATTTGCCCAGTTTGATGAATGGAGTGAAGCAAGAAGTCTTGACTGGCACCTGTTACAATTTGATAAACATCGGGAAATGCAAGCCTATGTCAGAGATTTGAACAGACTTTATTTAAAAGAAACTGCCTTTTGGGAATCTGATTTTTCCTGGGAAGGCTTTGAATGGATTAATGGTCATGATGCGGAAAGTAGTATTATTTCTTTTATAAGAAAAGGGAAAGAACCACAAAATTATTTGATTTTTGTTTGCAACTTTACGCCCGTTCCCCGCTATCAGCATAGAATCGGTGTTCCTGAAAAAGGAAAATATAAAGAAATATTCAATAGTGATGCCAGTCAATATGGTGGCAGCAATGTTATTAATGAGCAGGAAATTGTATCTGAAAGTATAGAATGGGATGGCAGAGAAAACAGTATAGGATTAAAAGTGCCGCCTTTAGGTATGGTGGTTTTGAAAAGAGTGGATCTTTAATAGAAAAAGTATACCGATGTGATAAAATCGTCAATAAGACTTTCAGACCGTCGTTAAAGTCCGTCATGAGACGGACTTTTTTATATGGCTACAGACTCTGTGAAAAACTTCAATTTTTTGAACCAGTAAATTAAAAAAGTATTGCATAAAATTACACAAGCATGTATAATTATTAATAATTATTTCAAGAAAGATTAGTAAAAGTCTTACTATTGTTTTTTGTGGGAGAGATGTCTATGCAAATTATTGATGGTGGTGTGACCAGTCCAAAGGGCTTTATGGCCAATGGAAGCCATGTTGGAATTAAGAAAAAGAAAAAAGATTTATCCGTCATTTATACGGTATTTCCTGCAAAAGGCGCTGCGGCTTTTACAACCAATGTCGTAAAAGCGGCTCCTGTTTTATGGAATCAAAAAATTATCCATGAAAGAGGAAATATCCAGGCAATTGTGATTAATAGTGGTAATGCCAATGCCTGTACTGGGGAGAAAGGTATGCAGGATGCAATGTTAATGGCAAAAACAGCTGCAGACGCTTTAAATCTGAAAACAGAAGAAGTTTTAGTGGCTTCTACCGGGGTTATTGGGGTACCTATGCCAATGGATATTATTTGTCCTGGTATTAAACAAACGATTGAAGGTTTAGGTGATTCAAGAGAAGCTGCCCTTATGGCTGCAGAAGCCATTATGACAACCGATACTTATCCAAAAGAAATAGCGGTTTCTTTTACAGTACAAGAGAAGACCGTTACAATAGCTGGAATGGCTAAAGGTTCAGGAATGATTCATCCTAATATGGCCACCATGCTGTCGTTTATTACAACGGATTTAAATATTTCCTATGAATTATTGGATAAAGCACTAAAAGAAAGTATTGCAGATTCTTATAATATGATTTCTGTAGATGGAGATACCAGTACCAATGACATGGTTATTGTTCTTGCTAATGGGGCTGCAGGCAATGACCTTATTGAAGAAGAAAACGAAGATTATGAAGTCTTTAAAAAGGCCCTTCATTATGTGAATTCCCATTTGGCAAAAGAAATCGTAAGAGATGGCGAAGGGGCCGGAAAATTTATTGAGGTTCAAGTAAAAGGGACTAAAACAAAAGAAGATGCCAGAATACTTGCCAAGTCCATTATTACATCTAATTTAGTAAAGACAGCCTTTTTTGGTGAAGACGCCAATTGGGGCAGGATTTTATGTGCCATGGGCTATTCAGGTGTCCAGTTTGATGTGAATCATGTAACCATTGAGTTCAGGTCAAAAGCAGGAAAAATTACTTTAATGGAAAAAGGACTTCCTATCTTATTTGATGAAGAATTGGCCTTAAAGATTTTAAAAGAAAAGGATATCCAGGTTATTGCATGTCTTCAGGAAGGAGAGGAAGAAGCCACTGCCTGGGGCTGCGATTTAAGTTATGAATATGTTCGTATAAATGGGGATTACAGGACATAGAAAGGTGATAAAATGGAGAAACTAATCGAGAAAGCAAAAGTCTTAGTTGAAGCATTGCCATATATTAAAGAGTTTTATGGAAAAACGGTTGTGATTAAATACGGCGGCAGTGCGATGATTGATGAAAGAATAAAAGAAACGGTTATTCAAGATATTGTTTTAATGAAACTGGTTGGTATCAATCCAGTTATTGTTCACGGGGGAGGCCCGGAAATTAATAAAGTATTAGAGCAAATGAATAAAAAATCCCAATTTATTAATGGCTTAAGGGTGACTGATAAAGAAACCATGGAAGTTGTCGAGATGGTTTTATCCGGAAAGGTCAACAAAGAAATCGTCAGCGAAATTCAAAATCAAGGGATTAGTTCTGTCGGAATAAGTGGAAAAGATGGAGGGATGCTTTTAGCTGAGAAAAAACTGGTGGACGGCTATGACTTAGGTTATGTTGGACATGTGGTCGCCGTTAATCCAAGACTTCTTTTGACCCTTATTCAAACGGACTTTATACCGGTTATAGCACCTATTGGTATTGATAAAAAGGGAAATTCATATAATATCAATGCTGATTATGCTGCAGTTGCTGTAGCTGGAGCCTTAAAGGCTGAAAAATTAGTTTTTTTAACCGATGTTGAAGGGGTACTTATGGATGTAGACGATAGTTCTTCTGTGATTTCCCAGCTTTCTATAAAAGATGTGGATCGTTATATTGAAAAAGGTATCATTTCGGGAGGAATGATTCCCAAAGTACAGTGTTGTGTTGAAGGGGTAAAAATGGGGGTAAAAACTGTCCATATTTTAGACGGTCGGATTGAGCATTGTTTACTGCTTGAAATTTTCACCCATAAAGGTGTTGGAACAATGATTATGCAATAAAGGAGAATCAAATGGATAAAAGAGAAAAGAAAATAAGCAGGGCTTCCTGGGTTGGTATTATAGGCAATGGTATTCTGGCAGTTTTAAAAGTGTTTTTTGGTCTTATTTCTGGTAGCATGGCATTAGTAGGAGACGGTATCGATTCTTTTACTGATATCGTAACAGGTTTTATTATTTTATTTGCTGCAAAAATTATGTCCAAGCCGCCAGACAGGGAACATCCTTATGGTCATCAGAGGGCAGAGACCATTGCCACTGTTTTATTGGCATTTATCATTTTTTTTGCCGGAGCTCAACTGCTGATTAACACAGTACCGGCCATTTTTAGTAAAGAAGAAACGGATTTACCTTCTGCCATTGCTATTTATATTGCTCTTATATCCATACTGGGAAAACTCTTTTTAGCCTTTTATCAATACAAAATTGGTAAGCTTACTCAAAGTTCCATGTTGATTGCCAATAGTAAAAATATGAAAAATGATATTTTAATTTCCGTAGGTGTTTTGTTTGGTTTGCTTTTTACCTTTTTGCTTAAGCTGCCTGTTTTTGATTTTATAACAGCCATTATTATTGCCCTGTGGATTATTAAAGAAGCTTATGAAATTGTCATAGAAAGCAATATGGAACTGATGGATGGTGTTGAAGATACAAGCATCTATCAGGAAGTCTTTGATGCAATTGATCAGATAGAAGGGGTCTATAATCCCCACCGAACCAGAATCAGAAAAATGTCTAATCTCTATATCATTGATACAGATATTGAAGTGGATCAAAATTTAACAGTATTAGAAGCCCATAAAATAGCTATGAAAGTAGAAAAAATCATAAAAGAAAAAATTCAAGATGTCTATGACGTTATTGTGCATGTGGAGCCTTTAGGCAATATTGAGCATAATGAAAGTTATGGCTTATCTCAGAAAATGCTTCGTGAAAAAAAGGACTCCCAATAGGAGTCCAAGCCCTAAAAAGCTTCATTCCTGGAAAATACCTATGACTTAGTCTAGGTATTTTTTTATTGATTTATTCTTTATTGAAAGAATAAATTTCTGAAGTTTACAAACACGAATAAGGATGGGATGGAATATAATACCACTAGAATGATATGACCAGGAGTGATATTTATGTGGAGATTTCCCAGTACGATATATGTTGTAAAAGCTGGAGATTCTCTCTATCAGATAGCCCGCCAGTTTGGAGTCAGTGTGCAGGACATTGTCAATATCAATGGAATTGTTGACACAATTATTTATCCCGGACAAAGATTAATTATTTCCATAGCTTATTATCTGGTCCAGCCAGGAGACAGCCTTTACAGGCTGGCTCAAAAATTTAATACAACGGTTGAAAGTATTATGCGCCTAAATAATTTGACCAATATTAACTTAAGGATAGGACAAAGGCTTCAAGTTCCTCAATATTCTGAAGCAATTGTAAGGACGGCTTTGGCGAATATTCGCAGGAGGCCAGGAGTAAATTTTCCAGTTGAAGCGGTTATGGTAAGAGGGGCAAAGTTGCCTGTAACGGCCAGCAGTAATGGCTGGTATGAAGTCGCTTTATATAATGGCAGGCGTGGTTTTATTGCTAAAAGTCTTGTTGATTTTAATGTGTATGGTTCCAGTTTACCTCTTACAAATATTTTAGGTTTTTATACTCTGGAAGAAGGGCCAGCCCTACCAAGTTCTTATGAATCTTTTATAAATAATACAGGAGAAATATCCCAACTGGCTTTATTCATGTTTAGAATTGATGCCGACAATCCTACAGAAATAGAAAAATTCGGCGGAGATTTTAGTAATGCTTACGTGGAGGATTTAATCAGAATTGCTCACGAAAATAATATTAAAATTTGTCCTGTGGTACACAATTTGCTTTATGAAAGAGGCGATGTGACAGTTGGTAAAAATACAGTAAAAGCAATGGTTGCAACGCCGGAGTCCCGGGCGGCTTTTATTCAAAATATTATTGAACTTATTGAGGGTTATGGTTTTGATGGGGTTAATATTGATATAGAAGATGTTTATTTAGAAGACAGTGATCGTTTAACGGCCTTTTACAGGGAACTTGGCCGTGCATTGCACCAAAGAGGTTATTTCTTTTCTGTTTCTGTTCCTTCAAGAGTAAGTGATGAACCATTTAATCCTTTTTCCGATCCTTTCCAGTATGCGCCGATAGGGGCAGCAGTGGATGAATTTGTTGTCATGCTATATAATGAACACGGCTGGCCTGGCAGTGGTCCTGGTCCAGTGGTATCAATAGGCTGGATGGACAGAGTCTTAAAATATACAATGACAAAAATGCCCAGGGATAAGATTGTTGCTGCTGTATCGGTTTTTGGCTTTGATTTTAATCTGGATACAGGCAGGAATACTTATGTGACTTATCAGATGGCCATTAACAGGGCACAACAATACAATGCTCAAATCATTTTTGATGAAGTAACCCAGACGCCGATGTATTCATACACAGATGAACAAGGCCAACGGCATGAAGTTTGGTTTGAAGATGCAAAAAGTATTCGGGCAAAAGTTCAAAAAGCATGGGATTTAGGAATTAAAGGGATAGCGCTTTGGAGATTGGGTATGGAAGATCCAGCCATCTGGACCATGCTCAGAGATGAAACAGTTGTCAGAAAAGATATTGGTCTATAAATTTTAAGATATTATTAAAAAAGTGTGCTATTGCACACTTTTTTTAATGATTTAACCATTCCATTAAGGAACCATAAAGATTTTGAATATCTTGATAACCCTGCTCATACAGAGCAGCTAATTTTTTTGGATTTTTTTCGATTCTTTTGACTTTGACAGGAGTGGAAGGGCGGATAACAAAGGCTTTTCCTTCATTTTCCAACTGTTCAATATAATCTAATGTTTCATTGTACATGATATGACGCTTGTCCAGGGCTTCTACTAGATTGGGATAATCCGCATAAAATCTTTGAGCAAATTTATGACTTTTAGAAGGCCTTTTTCTGTAACCCTTATGCCTGGTTAATACAATAACATTTTTTGTATTCCCGTCTTCAATAGATTTTTTTATTGGTATGGCGTCTGTAATTCCTCCATCCAATAAATAATGATTTCTAAATTCAACAATATGACTGATAAAGGGAAGACTCATAGAAGCTTTAACGGCTTCAAAAAAGTCTTCTGAATTGTCTTTATAAAAATACATGGGCTTTCCTGAAACACAATCGGTTGTACAGACCACAAAAGTTTCTTTTGCCTGTTGAAAACTGTCGTAATCAAAGGGACAAAGTTTATTCGGTATGTCATCAAAAAGAAATTTTGTGCCAAATAATTCTTTTTCCCGAAGGAGGTTTGAAAGACTTATGTACCTTTTATCCTGAATATAATTCAGATTAATATCTCGGTTTCTCCCCCTTTGCCTGGAGATATATGAAATCGCATTACAAGCTCCTGCGGATACACCAATAATATAGGGAAAAAATAATTTTTTATCAATTAAGAAGTCCAAGACCCCAGCAGTATACATTCCTCTCAATCCGCCACCTTCCAGAACAAGTCCGGTTTTTTCCAAAGTCTTGCCTCCTTTCTTTGGTAATAATTGTAATGATACGCTTTTCAAATGAAAATGTCAAGTTTCTGACAAAAGATAATATTTGACAGTTTAAAGTAAACGCAGTAAATTAATAGATAAATAAATAAGCTCATGCATTTGGATAAAAGGAGGTCTTTTTAAAATGACAAGGGATGAGGCATATGAATTATTAAAGAAGTATACGGAGTCAGAAAGCCTGATTAAGCATGCTTTAGCCGTAGAAGCTGCCATGAGAGGGTATGCAAAAAAATTTAATGAAGATGTAGAGTTTTGGGGAATAACGGGTTTAATTCATGATCTGGATTATGAATTATATCCAGACAAGCATCCTCTTGAAGGGGTCAAGATTTTAGAGGAAAATGGTTACCCGGTCGAATTAATTGAAGCAGTAAAAGGCCATGCAGACCATACCAATACGCCAAGACAGCCCCTTTTGGCTAAAACCCTTTATGCGGTTGATGAGCTTTCCAGTTTTATTATTGCATATATATTAGTCAGACCGAATAAGAGTTTTGAAGACATTCAATTAAAATCCATTAAGAAAAAACTTAAGGATAAAGCCTTCGCCAGAGGTGTGGACAGAGATATCATTAAAAAAGGTGCCGAGGAATTAGGAGTAGACTTGGATGAACATATTATGACTGTTGCAGATGCTTTAGTAGAAAGAGAAAAAGAACTCAATCAAATGGGAGTAAGTCTGGTATAAATATTCATGCACTAATTGAAATTTAATGAATATTTAAAGGAATGATATTGCATAAAAAAACAAACAGGTGTATAATTATGAAATCATTATTTAATTTTTTAGGGGAGATATTATGAGTAATATGGAATGGATCAAGCGTGGTAATAAAGTTATTATGAATACTTATAAGCGTTTTCCCCTTGCCTTAACAGAAGGTGAAGGTGTTTACCTTAAGGATATTGAGGGGAAAAAGTATTTGGATTTTGCTTCAGGCATCGCTGTAAATTCTTTGGGACATGGCAATAAGACCCTGATCAAAGCTTTAGAAGAACAAATGAATAAAATCATGCATTGTTCAAATTTATATTGGAACCTGCCTGCTATAGAAGCTGCAGAAATGCTTATCCAAAACAGCATTTTTGATAAAGTGTTTTTTTGTAACAGTGGGGCTGAAGCCATCGAAGCAGCTTTAAAGCTGGCAAGAAAATTTGGTAAAAAGAGACATGGGGAACATTGCTATGAAATTATTACGATGAAAAATTCTTTTCATGGCAGGACTTTTGGTGCCATTACAGCAACGGGGCAGACAAAATATCAAAAAGATTTAAATCCCTTGATGGATGGAATCTTATATGCAGATTATAATGATTTTGAGTCGGTTAAAAAGTTAGTATCTGATAAGACATGTGCTATTTTGTTAGAGCCTATTCAGGGAGAAGGCGGTATAAGACCAGCTGATAAAGATTTCTTATTGAAATTAAGAGACTTGTGTAATGAAAAAGAAATTCTTCTGATGTATGACGAAGTTCAGTGCGGTATTGGTCGTACAGGTTATTTATTTGCTTACGAGGCTTATGGTGTCGCACCAGATGTGATTTCCCTTGCTAAAGGCTTAGGAGGCGGTTTCCCTATAGGGGCTATGATGGCTGTTGAAAAGTATTCTGATCTTTTTGGACCCGGGGATCATGCTTCAACTTTTGGAGGAAACCCAGCTGCATGTTCTGCTGCCAAAGTGGTTCTGACTGCATTAATCCAGGAAGGTATTTTGGAAAATGTAAAAGCACAGGGAGCTTATCTGAGAGAAAGACTGAATATCTTAAAAGAAAAATATACTATTATTACAGATGTCAGAGGCATGGGTTTAATGCAGGGTATAGAATTAAGTCTTCCTGTGGCTAATATTGTTGAACTGTGTATACAAAAAGGTCTGCTTCTCGTTGGTGCGGGAGAAAAAGTCATTCGATTTGTTCCACCTTTAATTGTTGGGAAAAATGAAATAGATGAAGCCATAAATATCCTTGAAACGGTTTTAAAAGAAGTTTAAATAAGATTTTCAACCGGTCTGAGAATGATAATAATTTTAGGGGGTTGCTTATGGGATTAAATTTAAGAGGAAGAAGTTTTTTGACTTTAAAAGATTTTACGCCTGCTGAAATAGATTATTTACTGGACTTAGCGGAAAACTTAAAAAGAAAGAAAAAAATGGGAATACAGGGAGACTTGTTAAGAGGTAAAAATATTGCACTGCTTTTTGAAAAACCTTCAACCAGAACCCGTTGTGCTTTTACTGTTGCATGTATTGATGAAGGTGCGCATCCTGAGTATTTAGGTAAAGAGGATATTCAGTTGGGCAGCAAAGAATCGGTTGAAGATACGGCAAGAGTATTAGGCCGGCTTTTTGACGGAATCCAGTTTCGGGGCTTTAAGCAGGAAACGGTAGAAACCTTGGCAAAGTATAGCGGTGTACCTGTTTGGAACGGATTAACAGATAAATATCATCCTACGCAAGTTCTTGCTGATTTTTTAACAATAAAAGAAAAGTTTGGCTGCTTAAAAGGAATCCGATTGGTATATATAGGTGATGGACGAAACAATATGGCAAACAGCTTAATGATTGGGGCCTCCAAAATGGGAATGGATTTTGTTATTTGTGCACCGAAAAGTCTCTGGCCTGAAGATATCTTAGTTGAAGAATGCAAAGCTTTTGCAAAAGAATCCGGGGCGAAGGTTACAATTACAGATGATATCGATAGTGCTGTGTTTGGAGCAGATGTCATTTATACCGATGTATGGTGCTCTATGGGCGAAGAAGCAAAAGCAGAAGAAAGAATTAAATTATTAAAAGCGTATCAGGTGAATGCAGATTTGATGAAAAAGACAGGAAAAGAAGAAACTATTTTTATGCATTGTCTTCCTGCAGTTAAAGGGAATGAAGTGACAGAAGAAGTGTTTGAAAGTAAAGCATCTGTGGTATTTGACGAAGCAGAAAACCGTATGCATACCATTAAAGCGGTGATGGTTGCGACTTTATCATAAAATTTTTCTGATTCATTGATTAATTCAATAAATATAATTAAATTCATTGACTAGAGAATTATTTTTAGCTATAATTTTTACAAACATTGTTATTTATATGTCAATTGATTTTATTATTTTTATTTTAGGGGGATTAAAATGGATAGAGTGTATAATTTTTCTGCTGGACCTTCAATGCTGCCTTTGGAAGTTTTACAAAAGGCTCAAAAAGAAATGTTAAATTATGAAAACAGTGGTATGAGTGTTATGGAAATGAGCCACCGTTCTAAAGTTTTTGATGAAATAATTCAAGGTGCAGAAGAAGTTTTAAGGGATATCATGAATATTCCTCAAAATTATAAGGTGCTTTTCTTACAAGGCGGGGCTTCTACACAATTTGCAATGATACCTTTAAATCTTTTTAGAAATAGTAAAAAAGCAGATTATGTCAATACCGGACAATGGTCAAAGAAAGCGATTTCTGAAGCTAAAAAATATGGTACAGTAAATGTCGTTGCTTCTTCAGAAGACACTACCTTTAACTATATTCCTGATTTAGATAAAAGCACTTTTTCACCGGATGCAGATTATTTCCATATTACATCCAACAATACTATTTACGGAACCCGTTATGTAGAATTGCCGGATACAGGAGATGTTCCATTGGTATCTGATATGTCTTCATGCATTTTATCTGAGCCTTGTGATGTAACAAAATTTGGCGTAATTTATGCTGGAGCACAAAAGAATATTGGTCCGGCGGGTCTTACAGTGGTTATTATCCGGGAAGACTTAATTGGTCATGCTATGGATATTACACCAACAATGCTGAATTATAAGACTCATGCAGACAATAATTCTTTATATAATACACCACCTACTTACGGAATTTATATTGCAAAATTAGTTTTTGAATGGATTAAAGAAAAAGGCGGCTTAGCCGAAATGGAAAAAATCAACAAAGAAAAAGCAAATATTCTATATGATTTCTTAGATAATTCCAGTTTCTATAAAGGAACTGTTGTTCCAAAATATCGTTCCCTAATGAACATACCTTTTGTGACTCCTTCTAAAGAGTTAGATGAAAAATTTGTAAAAGAAGCAACAGCCAATGGTTTAGTAAATTTAAAAGGTCACAGAACGGTTGGCGGCATGCGTGCAAGCATTTATAATGCTATGCCCATTGAAGGAGTAAAAGCTTTAGTTGAATTTATGAAGAAATTTGAGATGGAAAATCGTTAGGGGGATTAGAATGTACAAAATTAAGACATTAAATAAGATTTCTGAAGTAGGACTTCAACATTTTGATAGAAATAAATATGAAATATCAGAGGATTGTCCAAATCCAGACGGAATTATAGTTCGAAGTGCAAAAATGCATGATATGGAATTGCCTGCTTCATTAAAGGCCATTGCCAGAGCAGGGGCCGGGGTAAATAACATTCCTGTAGATTTATGCTCAGAAAAAGGAATTGTTGTATTCAATACCCCTGGAGCAAATGCCAATGCCGTAAAAGAATTGGTAATCGCTGGTTTGTTATTATCTTCAAGAAAAGTTGTCGATGCGATTAGCTGGGCTAAGAGTTTAAAAGGTAAAGGGGAAGAAGTTCCCAAACTTGTTGAAAAAGGAAAATCAGCTTTTGCGGGTCCTGAAATAAAAGGCAAAAAAATAGGTGTTATTGGTTTAGGGGCCATTGGTGTTTTAGTAGCTAATGCAGCAAAATCTCTTGGTATGGAGGTTTATGGATACGACCCTTATATTTCTGTTGATGCAGCCTGGGGCTTATCAAGAGCGGTTCATAAAGCGGATAGCCTTGAAGAAATTCTTGCTGATTCTGACTATATTACCATTCATGTTCCTTTACTTGAGGATACAAAAAATATGATGAATAAAGAAAGATTTGCCTTAATGAAAAAAGGTGCAAGACTGCTTAATTTCTCAAGAGCTGAATTAGTTAATACGGCTGATTTACTTGAGGCAATAAAAGAAGGTATTATAGCTTGTTATGTTACAGATTTCCCAACTGACGAATTATTAGATGTAGAAAATGTAATTGCTATTCCTCATTTAGGTGCATCCACACCAGAATCTGAAGACAACTGTGCTGTTATGGCTGTGCAACAAATGATGGATTATCTTGAAAACGGAAATATTAAAAACTCAGTAAATTTCCCTGATTGTGAAATGACCAGAACAACCGATTACCGTACAGTTGTGGCTCATAAAAATATACCTGGTATGGTTGGTAAAATTACGACGACAATAGCGAATGACGGAGTCAATATCATGGATATGATGAACAAGAGTAAAAAAGAATGTGCCTATACCATTATTGATTCCGACAAGCCTGTATCGGATGAGGTTGTTGAAAAACTCATCCATTCAGATGGTATTCTTACAGTTAGGACTTTAAACAGAATCAAATAGCAACTAAGACTCAGACAACAGATTTTTGCATTGCTTAAATCTGTTGTTTTTTTAAGACATAAATATTGTAAATAATTATATTATAAATTATGGAATAGGGTGAGGTGTTATTTTATTATGAATAATACAAAGATTGGATTTTTCACTAAGTTAACAAGAACCATATTTGATTTTAATATTTATCCTCATGTTATTGGGGAAAGCACAGGAAGAGCCGTTGCTTTTTTACTTTTGTTTTCTTTACTTTTAGGAATAATCGGTTCTTTAATTACTTCAGCCAGGTATCTTCTTTCGGGTGGTTTAACAGTTATCACTGATTTAATGCCTGATTTTGAATATGATAGTGGGATTCTAACCGTAGAAGATATGGAAGAGCCTTTTATTTATGAAATGGATTCCAATAAAATATTTGTTATCTATATGAATGATGAAGTGGATGCGGATATTTTAGAATATTATTCTGAAGGAATCATGCTTAAACAAGATAGAGTGATTGCAGTTCAATATGGAAATATTCAGGAAGTATCTTATACGGAATTTTTGGATTCTTATAATATATATCACTTTAGCAAGGAAGATTTATCAAAAATCCTCCCAGTCATTGATATTGGTATTGTTGTGATAATGATTGGTTTTGGAGTTATTGGAAGCGTTATTGGTAAAATGATCAGTTCTCTTTTTGTCAGTGTATTGGGATTAATCGTAAATGCAGTTTCAGAAGCTAAATTAACTTATAGCGATATCTATAAAACAGGGGTTTATGCTTTGATTCTTCCTTCTTTAATAAAGCTAATTCTTTCATCCGCAGGTCGTAATGTTGGCTTTATAAGAATGATATTTTTTGTTGTCTATTATGGTATTGTCATTTTCTATCTTGTAAAGGCTATTACAACGATAAAAAGAAATAAGCAAGAAATGATGTATCAGCAATATCAGCAAAATATGATGCAATAAAAAAAGAAACTTAAAAACATGGGGACAGTTCCTTGTTTCACCGGCAATCTGGTGAAACAAGGAATCGTCCCCATGTTTCTTAAAGTATTGGTTCAACAGAAGCAGGATCTGAATTCATATTGTTGAGTACTTCTTTAAGAATTAAAATGCCTTCGTGAATCTGTTTTTCATTGACGGCTGCAAAACTAAGGCGGAAGTAGTTAAGGGATTCTTTAGATAAAGAAAATAATGAACCTGGTGAAATAATGACATTTCTTGATAAAAGTATGTCAGACAGTTTATCTACAGAGATAGAAGCTTTTAATTTAATCCATAGGCTTAAGCCTCCGTCAGGAGGAATGTAACTGATCTCATTTTTTAAATGTTCATCAAGTAATTTCATTAAATAAATATATCTTTTCTTATATATCTCACGAATTTCATTAATATGGCTTTTCCAGAGCCCTTTCCGAAGATATAAGTCAAATACCCGTTGTATAAAACCTGATGTAGTAATGTCAGTGGTTTGTTTTGCAGATAAAATATTGTCTAATAAGTTTTTTGGTACCACTAAGAAGCCCAGGCGGAGTCCTGGCATTAATATTTTTGAAAAGCTTTTTAAAAAGATCACCCGGTTTCGATGATCCAGGGCTTTTATTGGTATGCTTTTCTCTTCAGAATAATTTAAATCACTTAAATAATCATCTTCAATAATATAGGTATTATATTTTTCAGCCAAATCTAATATAGTCCTTTTCTTTTTTAATGAATATGAATAACCTGTAGGATTTTGATAATAGGGCATAAGATATATAAATTTTGGATGGTATATTTTCAGGTAGTTTTCAAGAATTTCTAAATCCATGCCATCTGTTTCTAAGGGAACCTCAATGATTCGTGCGCCCCGGCTTTGGAATGCGGCAATGGCACCATGATAAGTTGGCTTTTCTACCAATAAAGTATCTCCATATTGCAGCAGGGCCTTGGAAAGAATATCAATTCCTTGTTGTGCTCCTGAAATAATTTGAATTCTATCTTTTGAGCTATTTATCCCATAAGATTTAAGATAGTCAGCAACAGATTCCCTGAGTTTTTCATATCCTTGGCTTTCCTGATAGCTAAAAGCATTACCTTTATCTTTATCCAGAATTTCATTGACAATGCACTTAAAACTTTCAACAGGGAACAAATCCGTACTTGGGGATATACTGGCAAAATTGATGCTGTCTTCTGTAATCATTATTTGTTTTATCTCTTTTTTTTCTTCATAAGCAGGAGAAGGCATATCTTTTACAGGAATAGGCGATACATAGGTGCCACTTCCTACTTGAGAGTAAACAAGCCCCTTTTTTTCCAGATATTTATAGGCATTTATGACAGTTACATTGTTGACTTTTAATTTATTGGCAAGTTTACGGATGGTAGGCAGTTTTGTATTGGCTTTTAAGATATCTTTAGAAATTAAATCATAAAGAGCATCAGCTAGTTGCTGATAAAGAGGAATTTTACTATTTCTATCCAATTGTATCGATACAAAGTAATCCATAATGAAAAATCCTCCTTAATATATTGAAAATAGCTAGTATATTTGTATAATAATGCATATATAAAAATTCATTTTTTTCTTTATCCTGAAAAATTGTATCGATACAATTTTATCATTGTTTTAGACAGCTGTCCAGACGTTATCAAAATCTTTCATGAAACTTTTTGATTAAGGAGGTTTATGAATATGAGTAATAAATATGATATAACAGAAAGTTTAAAAGGTGGGGTGATTATGGATGTCACCAATGCAAAAGAAGCAAAAATTGCCCAGGAAGCAGGAGCAGTAGCTGTTATGGCATTAGAACGGGTTCCTGCGGATATCAGAAGAGAAGGAGGCATAGCAAGGATGTCAGATCCTAAACTCATCAAAGAAATCAAAGAAGCTGTCAGTATTCCTGTTATGGCAAAATGCAGAATAGGTCATTTTGTAGAAGCACAGATATTAGAGGCTTTGGACATTGATTATATTGATGAAAGTGAAGTTTTAACACCTGCTGATGATAAATACCATATTGATAAAAAACTTTTCAGGGCTCCTTTTGTATGTGGCGCCAGGGATTTAGGAGAGGCCCTGAGAAGGATTGGAGAAGGGGCGTCTATGATCCGGACAAAAGGAGAGGCTGGGACAGGAGATATTGTCCAGGCAGTAAAGCATATGAGGACAATGATGGCTCAGATTAGACAGTTGCAAAATATGGCAAAGGAAGAAAGAATGGCCTTTGCAAAAGAAATTGCTGCGCCTGTTCATTTGGTTGAAGAAGTTGCTGAATTAGGAAGACTTCCTGTAGCTAATTTTGCTGCCGGAGGCGTAGCAACTCCTGCCGATGCTGCTCTTATGATGCAATTAGGCAGTGATGGAGTTTTTGTAGGTTCAGGGATATTTAAATCCGGAAATCCTGCAAAAAGAGCCAAAGCGATTGTAGAAGCGGTTAAATATTATAATGATCCAAAAAAATTAGCCGAGATATCGGAAGATTTGGGAGAAGAGATGAACTAGTAAAAAAGCGATAGGAAGTAGGAAGAAGTTAATTCCATGCTTCCTATTTTTAATTGCATCTTTCTTGCATTTTTTATTTCTAATTTTTAACTTTTTATTTCCAGCTTCTAACTTCTTTCTTGCTTTATTTTTAAATCAGTGTAAAATTCATTGTAGGACAATTTTAAAGAGGAGTGGAAGTAATGAAAGAACTATCACTGCACATTTTAGACATTACTGAAAATAGTATTAGGGCCAAAGCGACAGAAATATATATAGAAGTAGAAGAAGACCTTAATAACAATCTTTTTTCATTTGTAATAAAGGATAATGGAAAAGGAATGGATGAAGAATTTTTAAAGGCAGTAAAAGATCCTTTTACAACGTCCAGGACTACGAGAAAAGTTGGTCTGGGAATTCCCCTTTTAGAAGCAGCCTGTAAAAGATGTAATGGCGGTCTTGAAATTATTAGTGTAGTTAATCAGGGAACACAGATTAAGGCATGGATGGATTATAACCATATAGACCGGGCACCTTTAGGGGATATGGTCAGTACCATATCCAATTTAATAATATCCAATCCGGATATCGATTTTGTTTATTGCCATAAGTATAATGAAAAATCATTTAAAATTGATACGAGAGAAATTAAGAATATTCTTGATGGTGTGCCGATTAACGATCTTTCCGTTATAAACTGGCTGAAAAATTACATAAAAGATGAATTGACAGAAATTAAACAAAAATAATTTAAAAAAAGTAAATTATTACTTTTTAAAAGAGAAAATGATTAAATAAAATAGTATATTGCATACAAGATACGCGAAAACACAGCAGAATTTTTTAATTAAAATGGTAAATAAATCTAGGTGATTTGTGCATTTTTTATCATTTCTTGATGAATTTACTGCTTTGTATTATGATATATAATATATTATGATATTTACTTGAAATAACTAAATCTGTTTTTTTGCATAATTTTATTCAATGAATAGGGGGATTTATATGCAGTTGCTTACTTTTAAAAGAGGCATTCACCCTCCTGATGGAAAACATTTAACTGAAAATAAACCAATAGAATATCTTCTTCCTAAAGGAGATTTGGTATATCCTATGGTTCAACACATAGGAGCACCATGTGAGCCTATCGTAAAAAAGGGAGACAGGGTCTTAGTTGGTCAAAAAATTGGAGAAACTAAGGCTTATGTTTCATCACCCATACATTCAAGTGTATCGGGTACGGTAAAAAATATTGCACCCATGCTTCATCCCAATGGAAATAAGGTTTTATCTGTCATAGTTGAAAATGATGGTTTATATGAAGAACATGAATCTATTGGACCAAAAGGGGATTATAAAGATCTTTCCAGAGAGCAGATTATTGAAATTATAAAAGAAGCTGGTATTGTTGGTATGGGTGGGGCAGGATTCCCTACTTTTATCAAACTGTCTCCTCCTCCGGAGAAAAAGATCGATACGATTATTGTAAACGGGGCGGAATGTGAACCTTATTTAACTTCTGACTATAGAGTGATGTTAGAAGAAACGGACAGAGTGGTTACTGGCTTGAAAATTATTTTAAAACTGTTTCCTGAGGCTAAGGGCTATATTGCTGTAGAAAATAATAAAATGAAAGCGGTTGAAGCTCTTCTGGAAGAGACAAAAAATGTAGATAACATTGAAGTAAAGGTTCTAAAAACCAAGTATCCCCAGGGATCAGAAAAACAATTAATTTATGCCTTAACAGGCAGAGAAGTACCTTCTGGAGGATTGCCTGCGGATGTGGGTTGTATTGTGCAAAACATTGATACGGTTGTAGCCATCCATAGGGCTATTGTTAGAGGAAGGCCTTTAATGAGAAGAATAGTAACAGTTACCGGGGGAGCAATTAAAGATCCAAAGAATTTCAAAGTAAAGATCGGAACATCTTACAGGGAACTGATAGAAGCCGCTGGAGGCTTTGTAGAAGAACCAGTGAAAATTATATCTGGTGGACCGATGATGGGAATTGCGCTTCCTAGTTTGGATGTGCCAGTATGTAAGGGAACTTCAGCCATTTTATGTTTAACCAGAGAAGAAGCACAGTTACCCCAGGAACAAAATTGTATCCGCTGTGGCAGATGTATTTCTGCCTGCCCTATGGGTTTAATGCCTTTGGAACTTAATCGATATGCCATTCATAAAGACATAGAACAATTTGAAACAATGCACGGAATGGATTGCATGGAATGCGGCAGTTGTTCTTATATATGTCCGGCAAAAAGACATATTGTTCAGTCCATCAGAACGGCAAAAAAAGCAGTATTAGAGAACAGGAAGAAAAATGCGTAAAGGGGGAGCTTAATGGCTAACGGAAAGTATACAGTATCCTCATCGCCTCATATACGTTCAACGGATACCATTCAAAGTATTATGCAAGATGTTTTTATTGCTTTACTTCCTGCAGCGTTTGCAGGGGTTTGGTTTTTTAGATTTTCAGCTTTATGGATTATTTTGATATCCATAGTGACATGTGTTGGAGCAGAGGCCTTATGGCAAAAACTAACAAATCAAAAAATTACAATAAACGATTTTAGTGCGGCAGTAACGGGTTTACTTCTTGCCCTTAATTTGCCTCCGACCGTTCCTTTTTGGATTCCCATAGTGGGAGGAGTTTTTGCAATTATTGTTGTTAAGCAGTTTTTTGGAGGCCTGGGACAAAACTTTATGAATCCGGCTTTGGCCGCCAGGGTTTTTTTACTCACTTCATGGACTCCTCAAATGACCAGTTGGACTTTTGACGGTATGACAACGGCAACACCTTTGGGAATATTAAAAGAAGGCGGAGCACAATTACCTTCTCTGGCGGATTTATTGATAGGACGCATTGGCGGTTGTATTGGAGAAACATCTGCCATTGCCTTGTTGATTGGAGCAGCATATTTGCTTTATAAAAAAGTGATATCAATAAGAATTCCTGCAACTTTTATAGGAACCGTTTTTGTCCTAACCTGGTTACTTGGAAGAGGCGGTATGTTTTATTCCAATGCTTTGTATGAAATTTTTACAGGAGGACTTATTTTAGGAGCATTTTTTATGGCGACAGATTATGCTTCTTCTCCTGTGACAGAAAAAGGTCAGTATATTATGGGCTTAGGTTGTGGGATTATTACTGCTGTCATCCGTTTATACGGAGGCCTGCCGGAAGGGGTATCCTATGCCATTCTTATTATGAATCTGGCAGTTCCATTAATTGAAAGATATACAAGACCCCACTATTTTGGGGAGGTGAAGCAATGAAGGAAATTTTAAAACTTGGCCTGATATTATTTATAATAACAGCTGTTTCTGGCGGATTATTGGGTTTTGCCTATGAAATTACTAAAGAACCCATAGCAGAACAGGTTAGGCTGGCCAATGAAGAAGCTATGGTAAAATCTTTTCCTCAAGGTGAAAAATTTAAAAAAATAGAAGCAGAGATACCGGAAGATTCTAATGTTGTAGAAATTCATGCCGTATATAAGGGGAATGTTTTAGAGGGTTTTGTAGTAAAAGTTTTATCGAAAGGTTTTGGTGGCCCTATAGAGATGACTGTTGGCGTATCAAAAGACGGAATGGTTCAGGGCGTTAGTATACTTGGTCACAGTGAAACGCCTGGTTTGGGGGCTAAGGCTCAAGAGGATGATTTCCTTTCTCGTTATCAGGGGAAATCTGGCATATTGACGGTTGTGAAAACAGGAGCCAGTAAGGATAATGAAATAGAAGCTATTTCAGGTGCTACCATTACGTCGAAGGCAGTGACGGATGGAATAAATGAAGTATTAGACTTTATTGAAAATCATCTGGATGCGGATAATTTTTAAGGTTTTTTTGATTTTAATTAAAGGAGGATTACATTGAAGACAATAGCAGAAAGAATAAAAAACGGGGTTTTGGTTGAAAATCCAACCTTTGTTCAGGTAATAGGAATGTGTCCTACCTTAGCTGTAACGACAGCAGCAAAAAATGGAATAGGTATGGGTTTAGCAACAACGGCGGTTTTGATTGGGTCTAATGTATTTATTTCTCTTTTAAGAAAATTCATTCCATCAAAGATCCGCATTCCTGCTTATATTGTGATTATAGCGAGTTTTGTGACTCTTGTAGAATTTCTGATGCAGGGATTTGTACCCGCTTTATATAAACAATTAGGTTTATTTATTCCTTTAATTGTTGTGAACTGTATTATTCTTGCAAGGGCTGAAGCCTATGCTTCAAAAAATGACATTTTAACTTCACTTTTTGATGGTTTAGGGATGGGACTTGGATTTACCCTGGCATTAACAGTAATTGGTTCTGTCAGGGAAATTTTAGGTGCAGGCCAATGGTTTGGTATTCAAATCATGCCTTCCTCCTATCAACCAGCGATTATCATGATTTTAGCTCCCGGTGCATTCTTTACGTTAGGAATTTTAATGGCGATTCTAAATTACATCAGGAATAGAAATACGAAAAAAGCATAGGGGGAGTTACAATGGAAATATTTATTATTTTTTTAAGTGCCATTTTAGTTAATAATTTTGTTTTATCAAGGTTTTTAGGGATTTGTCCTTTTCTTGGGGTTTCTAAAAAAGTAGAAACCGCCATAGGAATGGGTGTTGCAGTAACCTTTGTAATGACTTTAGCTTCATTTATTACTTATATTGTCTATCATTGGATGCTGGTACCACTTAGAATTACCTATTTATACACCATTGCTTTTATCTTGGTTATTGCAGCTTTAGTACAATTTGTTGAAATGGTTATTCAAAAGACAAGTCCAACCCTTTATCAGGCTTTGGGTGTGTATCTTCCTCTTATTACAACCAACTGTGCTGTATTAGGGGTTGCTGTAATCAATATGAATGAAGGTTATAATTTAATTAAGAGTGTGATTAATGGTTTTGGTGCAGCTTTAGGTTTTACCCTGGCAATTGTTTTATTTGCCGGAATCAGAGAAAGAATGGAGCATAATAACATTTTAAATGCATTTAAAGGTTTCCCGATTGCATTGATCACGGCAGGTTTAATGTCCATTGCTTTCTTAGGATTCCAGGGATTGCTTTAGAGAGGAGGGGAAACTGTGGATATAACAAGCATTCTTTACCCGGTTATCAGTATAGGCGGTTTAGGTGTATTATTTGGAGCAGGTTTAGGTTATGCCTCAAAGAAATTTGCTGTAGAAGTAGATGAAAGGATTCCTCAAGTGAGGGATCTGCTTCCTGGGGCAAACTGTGGTGGTTGTGGTTATGCGGGTTGTGATGCTTTTGCAAAGGCCGTTGTAGAAGAAGGTGTAGATATTTGTACTTGTTCAGTAAACAGTCCGGAAGCGATAGAAAAGATTGCTGCCCTTTTAGGTGTTGCGGCAGGTTGCAGTATAAAAAAAGTTGCTCAGGTAAAATGTAAAGGGACTTGCAGTAACAGTAAAAATAAATACGAATATTATGGTATTATGGACTGTCAGGACGCTGCAGCTACGCCCGGTGGTGGTGCAAAGGCCTGTAGTTATGGCTGTTTAGGCCTTGGAACTTGTAAAAAGGTTTGTATGTTTGATGCGATAAGAATAGAAGATGGCATTGCGGTGATTGATGAAGAGAAATGTACGGGTTGTGGAAATTGCGTAGAAGCGTGTCCTAAAGCAGTGATTGAATTGGTTCCTCAAATTAATCAAGTGAGGGTTGTATGTAATTCAAAGGATAAAGGAAAAGATGTAAAAGAGGCCTGTTCAGTAGGTTGTATTGGCTGTAGCCTTTGTGTAAAGACTTGTGAATACAATGCCATTGATTTTAAAGATAATCTTGCTCATATTAAGTACGATCAATGTACTCAATGTATGGCTTGTGTTCAAAAATGTCCGACTAAAGTCATAGCTGGCCAGCTTGAATTAGCGGAACTATAACCGTAAAAGGTTTCCGGTGCTTATTCTTTTGAGATAAGCACCATTTTTTATTGTTTTAATTCCTACGGGCTTGTGCTAAAATAGGTTAATAAATAATTTTTAGGAGTGATTTGCCTTGAATATAAAAAAGGGAAAGAACAACTGGGTATTATTTATTTTTATATTAATGGGTATTGTTATTGGAGGTTTTATTGGACATTATTTAGGACAATTTCCATATTTTCAGTGGCTTAATTTTGGAAAAGAATTTGGCTTTCAGAAACCAGTTGCATTAGATCTGCAAATAATATATATCGAAATTGCTTTAAAAATAGAAATAACAATTTCAAGTATATTAGGTGTTGTTGCGGCTATACTTATATATAGAAAAATATAGCAATCAATGGTACAAGTTTATAAAGCAGGTGGTGTAGTTTTTATGGAGAAAATTATTTTAGCATCCGCTTCACCAAGAAGAAAGATGCTTTTAAATCAAATAGGAGTTTCTTTCGAGGTTATGGTGAGTGATGTAGAGGAAAAAATTAATTATGAACTTCCTCCAGACGAACTGGTTAAAGAATTATCCAGGCAAAAGGCGATGAATGTAGCCAAAAGATTGGGAGAAGGTTTTTTAGTGATTGGTGCTGATACGGTTGTGGTCTTTGATGGAAAAATTCTTGGAAAACCTAAAGATAAAGAAGATGCTTTTAAAATGCTTTTCATGCTTCAGGGACATTGGCATGAAGTATATACAGGGGTGACTATTATTAAGACAAAAGATATGTTAGTGGAATCAGACTGTGAAAAAACGGAAGTTTATATGAGAAAACTATCTTCTTCCCTAATTAATCAGTATATTAACACAGGAGAACCTTTGGATAAAGCAGGTGCATATGGCATACAAGAAAAAGGCGGACTTTTTATTGATAAAATAAACGGAGATTACAATAATGTCGTTGGTCTGCCTGTAAAATTAATTGTGGCTTTAGCAGAAAAAATGGGGGTGGATTTATACCAAAATATTTTTAAAATCAGGAGTTGAGAAAAGTGACTGTTTCAAATGAGGTACATATGTCTATGAAGGATTTACCGAAGTTGGAAAGACCTTATGAAAAGTTAGAGTATTTTGGTCCACAAGCTTTATCCGAAGCTGAATTATTGGCCATTATTTTCAGGACTGGATCCCGAGAGTTAAGGGCGGTGGAGTTGGCACAGAGATTACTGGCTTTAGAAAAAGAGGAAGGGATTTATGGCTTGTACCAATATAGTCTGGATGAATTAATGAAGGTGAAAGGAATTGGCAGGGTCAAAGCTATTCAAGTTAAAGCGGTTTTGGAATTATCAAAGAGGATTTCAAAACATCAGGCCAGTTTAAAATACCGGATTAATTCCCCGGGAAGTATTGCTTTAATTTATATGGAAGAAATGCGCTATTTAAAACAAGAGCATTTTAAAATTATATTATTGGATACAAAAAACCAGATAATAGGTTGTCAGGAAGTCAGCAAAGGAAGTATCAATTCTTCCATAGTCCATCCAAGAGAAGTATTTAAATATGCTATAAAGAAAAGTGCAGTAAGTATTATCATGTTGCATAATCATCCCAGTGGGGATCCAGCTCCCAGCCAGGAAGACATTAAGGTTACTGAAAGGATGAAAGAAGCAGGAGAACTGATCGGCATTCATGTGCTCGATCATATTATTATTGGGGACGGGGTTTATGTGAGTTTAAAAGAAAGAGGCATTATATAGACTGAAAAAATACTAAAGCTTAAGGACTTAAGCAATTATTGTTTATGTCCTTTTTAAGTTTTCGATATTTTTTGTTGAAAAAAATAATAAAAAGGGTTATGATGATACTAGCATAGGGAAAGATGTTAATGATAATATCATTGTCATTAATTTTGTATATAAATTGTAGCTAGACTAAATAATATTAGTATAATTTTTTTAATACACTCTTATTGTGGCATTAATTTTTGGATGACTAGGAGGAAAAGTTATGTTTTTTTCAAGAGATTTAGGTATAGATTTAGGAACAGCTAATACGCTGGTATTTGTTAAAGGTAAAGGAATTATTGTTAATGAACCTTCAGTGGTCGCTGAAAATAAAACAACAAAAGAGATTTTAGCTGTTGGTGATGAAGCAAAACAAATGATAGGAAGAACACCTGGTACAATTGTTGCCACAAGGCCTTTAAAAGATGGTGTTATTGCAGATTTTGCTACAACTGAAGCTATGTTGAAATATTTCATAGGGAAAGCTTATAAAAAAGGGCTTTTTACTGGCAAGCCAAGAGTAATTATTTGTGTTCCTTCAGGGGTTACGGCAGTAGAAATGCGGGCCGTTTATGATGCTGCGAGAAATGCTGGTGCAAAAGAAGCCCACCTGATTGAAGAACCTATGGCAGCAGCCATTGGTGCAGGGCTCCCCGTTGGAGATCCTACAGGAAGTATGGTTGTGGATATTGGAGGAGGTACCAGTGAAGTAGCCATTATTTCCTTAGGGGGAATCGTAACCAGTAAATCTCTGAGGGTAGCCGGGGATGAGATAGACGAATATATTGTTAATTATATAAAGAAAGAGTACAATCTTATGATTGGAGAGCGTACGGCAGAAGACATTAAAATGACCATTGGTGCTGCTTTTCCAAAAGAAAGAGAGGAAAGTAAAGAAATAAGAGGCAGGGATTTGGTTACAGGACTTCCCAAAACTCTGAAGATAACTTCCACTGAAATTATGGAAGCGATTAGAGATCCAATTAATGCAATTGTTGATGCAATAAAATATACTTTAGAAAAAACCCCTCCTGAACTGGCGGCAGACATTATGGAATCAGGTATTATGCTAACAGGTGGAGGTGCTCTGCTTTCAGGATTTGATAAAAAGATTTCCCAGGAGACAGGCATGCCTGTACGGATTGCTGAAGAGCCTTTAAATTGCGTCGCTTTAGGAACAGGTCTTGCCTTAGAACAAATTGAGACCTTAAGAAATATCTTGATATCTCCTAAAAAAATTTAGTAAATTTATTGATAGGAGAGAGAGTTCGTGAGACGCTCATTTAAAATTAAAGAAAAATATGTGATTGTAATTGTTACAATTGTTTTATTAATTACAATCATTTTGACTGCCGGTAAAAGGTATAATATTACCTTTATTGAAAAAGGCCTGGGTTATATTGTTATGCCTGTTCAAAAGACTTTTAGCAGTGTGGGGGAATGGATCAGCGATCAGATATATTTTATCAAAAATATTAAAGAACTTGAAAAGCAAAATACTGAGCTGGCTAAAAAGGTGGATGAATTGTCTTATGAAAATAAGATTTTGCAGCAGTATAAAGATGAAAATACCCGTTTACGAAAACTATTGGAATTAGATAAAAAATACCCAGATTATCCTAAAATAGGCGCTGAAATAATTGGGAAAGATCCTGGAAACTGGTATAATGTATTTTTAATTGATAAAGGCAGCAATGATGGCTTAGAAGTTGATATGGTTGTTCTTTCAGGAAATGGCCTTGTAGGGCATATTATAGAAGTTGCTCCCAATTATTCTAAGGTATTATCCATCATTGATGACCGGAATGCAGTGAGTTCAAAAGTATTAAGAACAGGGGATTTGGGTATTGTTAAAGGAGATTTGACCTTATTAAATGAAGGTTTGTGTAAAATGGAATATGTAGATGCTGAGGCAGATATTATTGTTGGAGATGAAATTGTGACTTCTAATTTAAGTGATATTTATCCGCCAGGCATCATGATTGGTGTTGTTAAAGAAATTGAAACAGAAAGCCATGGACTCACCAAGTATGCGCTTATTGAACCTGTAGTAGATTTTCGGCACCTTGAAGAAGTCTTAGTCATTAATATGAAATGGAACAAAAAAGATGATGCAACAAAGGAGTAATTTAATTGCGTCGGATATTAGCCATAACAGTCATTTTATTGCTTACTAATATTTTACAGGGGACATATTTTCAAGGCCTTGAAATAAGAGGTATTGTCCCTAATTTCTATATTATTATTATCGTATCTTTTGCTTTACTAAGGGGAAGTAAAGAAGGTGCTATTGTTGGTTTTTTTGCAGGTCTGTTACAAGATATTTATTATGGAACATCCATTGGATTTTACGCCCTTTTAGGTGTTTACATAGGGTATTTTTCAGGCAAATTAAACAAAAGTTTTTATAGGGAAAGTTTTTTTCTTCCTCTTATTTTAACGATTGTCAGTAGCTTTTTTTATGATATGGCCATTTACATATTTACTTATTTAATAAGAGGAAGGATTCAGATATCTTATTATTTTTATAATATCATTCTTCCGGGTATGGTTTATACAGGCGTCTTTTCTTTATTTGTTTATCAAGGCATTTATTATATCAATGAAAAATTAGAAATCCGGGAAAAAAAGTACAGGAATTTTTTCAAATAAGTCCAAAGTCTATTAAAGGCTTAAAGGTGGGGAAAATATGATCAATGATAATTCTGTTATCTTTAAAGGAACCAAAAATGGATTAACAATCTTATTAAGCCCTGATATAGATTTTAATATTTTAAAAAATCATTTAGAAAAAAAAATAGAAGATGCTAAAGATTTTTTTAAAGATGCTAAAACCAGCATTATGTTTAAAGGCAGAGATTTAACGGAAGAAGAAGAATATCAGCTTCTGCAAATTATTACGAAGAAGACGGAGCTGAACATTAGTTATATTTTTGATGAAGAAACCAGTATAGATATGCCTGAAAAGATCGAAAAATCATTAAGGTCTGTTCAATTAAATGATGAAAGAGAGCAAATTGACAAAACAAAGTATTATAAAGGGACCATCCGCTCCGGACAATGTCTGGAATTTGATGGCAGCGTAGTGGTCATTGGTGACGTTAATCCAGGAGGAGAAATTTATGCAGAAGGCAATATTATCATTCTTGGTTCATTAAAAGGCATTGTTCATGCTGGGTGTAAAGGTTATGATAAAGCCTTTATTGCTGCTTTGATCATGAAGCCTATGCAGCTTAGGATATGCAATATTATTACAAGATCTCCTGATAATCCGGATTATAGTACTCATGCAAAGGTATTTCCTCAGGTTGCCTATTTATCGGATGGGAATATATATATCGAACCAATTGATTATAAATTATTAGAAAATTTGTGACTTTTATAATTATATGGTTTTTTTTGTAAAAATAAAATGGGTGCATTTTACTTCATTATCTGTTAAAATAATATTATTAGATTTAGATTATGTTTTGCCAACAAGGGGGAAATAACATGAGTCAGGTTATTGTTGTTACTTCAGGTAAGGGGGGCGTTGGAAAAACTACGACAACGGCTAATATTGGAACCGGACTTGCATTAAAAGGTCACAAAGTTGTATTACTGGATGCAGATATTGGACTTAGAAATTTAGATGTTGTGATGGGATTAGAAAATCGGATTGTTTATGATTTAATTGATGTTTTAGAGGGGCATTGCAGAATTAAGCAAGCACTTATTAAGGACAAGCGTTATTCAGGATTATATTTGCTTCCTGCAGCCCAAACCCGGGACAAAACGGCAGTAAATCCTGAGCAAATGCAAAAATTGTGCAGTCAATTGAAAGAAGAATATGATTATGTTATTATTGATTGTCCTGCAGGTATTGAACAGGGCTTTAAAAATGCCATAGCTGGTGCGGATAAGGCTATTGTTGTTACAACACCTGAAGTATCTGCCGTAAGAGATGCAGACCGTATTATTGGCCTTTTAGAAGCAAGTGAATTAAGAAATCCAACCCTTATTTTAAATCGTATTCGTATGAATATGGTTAAACGGGGCGACATGATGGCCATGGAAGATGTTGTAGAAATTTTAGCAGTTGATTTACTAGGTGTTGTTCCTGATGATGAGAATATTGTTATCTCAACAAACCGTGGAGAGCCTGCAGTTACTAATCCAGACTCTTTAGCAGGACAAGCCTTTAGAAATATTGTTGAACGCCTTTTAGGCAACAATGTTCCTCTTTTAGATTTGGATATAAATGAAGGTTTTATGGATAAGATTAAAAAATTATTTGGAATAGGTAATTAAAGGATGTGAATTACCATGGATTTATTCAGTTTTTTTAGCCGGAAACCAAGCTCAAAGGATGTTGCAAAGGACAGACTAAAATTATTACTTATTCATGACAGAATTAATTGTTCTCCCGACCTTTTAGAAATGATGAAAACGGACATTATTAAGGTAATTTCCAATTATATGGACATTGATGAAGATGAGTTGGATATACAAATTGGTCAAACGAAGGCAGAAGGTTCAGATGGTACGGTTCCAGTATTGTATGCAAATATTCCCATTAAAAATGTGCGCAAAGTGGGTAATCAATAAAATTTTAAGCAGGAATATATTCCTGCTTAATTCATTATGAAAGGCGATCAGTATGATTTCGAATAAATACTTAAAATCATTTGATATAGTCCTTGTGTTTTTAGTGACTGCATTAGTAACTTTGGGCATTATAGCAATCAGCAGTGCACAACATGTTAATTCAGGTGCAGATCCTATATATGTCAAAAGACAAATCCTGTTTTTTGTTGTGGGACTTATATTTATGCTTATTACTGCATTTATAGACTACCATTTTTTAGGAGATTTATATATTGTTGCTTATATTGCAGGAATTCTTCTGTTGATCTCTGTTCTGTTATTTGGCGATGCCAGTAAAGGCGCTGTAAGGTGGCTGGATTTAGGTTTTACTAGAATTCAGCCGTCTGAATTTGTAAAAATCATTATTATCTTATTTTTTTCAAAGCTTATTGATAAAAGACAGCAACAAATTAATAAATTTTCTACTCTATTGTTGCTTGGTATCTTATTGGTAATTCCTGTACTTTTAATTATGAAGCAGCCAGATTTATCAACCAGTTTGGTATTTGTTTTTATATTTTTAATGTTATTATATGTTGGTGGAATAAGTTATAAATATATTATTAGTGCGATTCTTATTGGCATTCCCCTGATATTTCTGATTTTGATTTATATTCAAAATCCCAATCAAAAACTATTAAAAGATTATCAGAGGGATAGAATTATGGCTATGATTCATAAAGATAATAAAGAATATGCCGATGATTATTTCCAAACGGAACAATCCGTTCATGCCATAGGCTCAGGTCAACTTTATGGTAAGGGTTTATATAAGGGAACTCTAAATCAGTTAAGTTATTTGCCTGAACCACATACCGATTTTATTTTTTCAGTAATTGGTGAAGAATTTGGTTATATAGGATGTATTTCGATTATTGTCTTGTTCTTTTTGTTAATTGTACGAAGCTTATGGATAGCAAAAGATGCAAAAGACCTTTTTGGAAAGTTATTAATTGTAGGTGTGGTTTCTATGATAGGCTTTCAGGCCTTTGTGAATATTGGGGTTGTTACAGCACTTCTCCCCAATACGGGTTTACCTCTGCCATTTATTAGTGCAGGAGGAAGTTCCTTATGGGCAAACATGATTGGAATAGGATTAATCTTAAATGTTAGTATGAGAAGAAAAAAATCATTC
>JAAYML010000059.1 GCA_012521395.1 Candidatus Epulonipiscium sp.
GGCGCAAGAGTTATAGGTCCCGGACTTGCAATTAAGATTGTAGAGACTTTTTTGGCTACTGATTTTAGTAATGATGAAAGACATGTAAGACGTATTTCACAAATTGAAGAATAATAATTGAAATTATGTAAGGAGGAATAACATGGGGCAATTACATGTAATGGAACATCCCCTTATTCAACATAAAATTTCTATGTTAAGGGATAAGAATACAGGTTCAAAGGAATTTAGAGAATTGGTAGAAGAAATATCAATGCTTATGTGTTATGAGGCAACAAGAGATTTGCCTTTAGAAGAAGTGGAAGTGGAAACGCCGGTAGCAAAGGCAAAAGCCAAAGTACTGTCTGGTAAAAAGTTAGGAATTGTTCCTATTTTAAGGGCAGGTTTAGGTATGGTTGACGGTATGCTTAACTTGATTCCTGCAGCAAAAGTGGGGCATATAGGCTTATATAGGGATCCAGAAACTTTACAACCAGTTGAGTACTATTGTAAATTGCCCTATGATTCCCCAACAAGAGATATATTTGTTTTAGATCCGATGCTGGCAACAGGTGGCTCAGCATCTGCCGCGATTCAGTTTATTAAGGACAAGGGTGTGCAAAGAATAAGATTTTTATGCCTTATTGCTGCTCCTGAAGGGGTAGAAAGGTTAATGAAAGATCACCCGGATGTAGATATTTATGTTGCTGTATTGGATGAAAGATTAAATGATCATGGATACATTGTTCCAGGATTAGGGGATGCAGGAGACAGATTGTTTGGAACAAAGTAGTTGGGGGGATTTTGTGAGACCAAGCTGGGATGAATATTTCATGGAAATTGTTGAACTCATAAAAGAGAGGTCAACTTGTCTTAGAAGACAAGTTGGCGCTCTTATTGTAAATGATAAAAGAATATTAGCAACCGGTTATAATGGTGCTCCTACGGGTTGCAGTCATTGTGAAGAAGTGGGCTGTTTAAGAGAAAAATTACAAATTCCTTCAGGGCAAAGACATGAGCTTTGTAGGGCACTTCATGCGGAACAAAATGCAATTGTGCAAGCTGCCTTGTATGGTATATCTGTACAGGGAGGAACTTTATACGTTACCCATCAGCCTTGTGTGATGTGCGCAAAAATGGCAATTAATGCTGGTATAAAAAGAATCGTGTATAAGGGAGAGTATCCTGACGAGCTTTCCAGAGAACTTTTAGAAGAAGCAGGTATAGAAGTCGTGAATTTTAAAGGATAAAAATAACAGGCATATAAAATCCGATACTATTATTTAGTATCGGTTTTTTAAAAAAGTTATAAAAGAAAATGTAACAAAAATTTAATTTGACAAATATTACATAAAATCTTAGAATATACATGGCTCATTATTTAATAGAATACATAATGTGTTTGAATTTTTTAGTAAAATAAATTATTATATTTTAACAAAAATGTATATTAATAGTTTTATAAACTATATAATTGTGGTTTAATATATGTATATTTCTCCCTTATTAATACGGCTTTTAATATGTAACAATCTGTATGCTTTATTATATTAAGAATAGGGGAAAATATATATAGGTGAAATTTAAGGAGACGATGTCCGATGAAATTATTTCAGGGAATTATCATGCAAGATAAATTTTTAATATATTTTATTGCTTTTGGCATGGCATTTTTAATTAGTTTATTGACTACTCCTTTAAGTAAAATGATTGCTTTTAAGGTTGGAGCGGTTGATCAGCCTAAAGCCAGAGGAATGCATGATAAGCCAATGCCAAGAATGGGTGGAATAGCAATATTTTTAGGATTTATATTTACTGTTCTTGTTGTTACTCCATCTGTAGAAGCTTTTGAATGGAAGCAGATTTCAGGATTGCTTGTTGGAGGAATGATTATATTTTTATTAGGCTTTTTTGATGATATTTATAATCTGAATGCAAAATTAAAATTTTTAATACAAGTTATTGCAGCTTTAGTTGTTATATATTCAGATATTAGAATTGAGTTTGTTACCTGGCCTTTTGCAGAAGGTAATATTTTGATATTGGAAAAAATAAGTATACCTATTACATTATTCTGGATTGTCGGCGTTACCAATGCTGTTAATTTAATTGATGGTTTAGACGGATTAGCTGCAGGTGTATCTTCTATTGCTGCAATATGCCTTATGATTTTATCTATGTTTTCTCCAAATCCTATTGGTCCGGTTGCAGCAATCTTAATGGCAGCTTTAGCAGGCTCTTGTCTTGGATTTTTACCTTATAATTTTAATCCTGCAAAGATTTTTATGGGTGATACAGGCTCGACATTTTTAGGTTTTGTTTTGGCTGTTAGTTCCATTCAGGGTCTTATCAAGGGATATACAGCAGTTACCATTCTTATTGCAGTATTGGTTTTAGCACTGCCAATCTTTGATACGACCTTTGCAATTCTTAGAAGAATTATTAGCAGAAGACCTATTATGGAAGCAGACAGAGGACATATTCACCACCGTCTGGTGGACAAGGGTTATAGTCAAAAGCAGGCTGTAATTACCCTTTACGGAATAAGTGGAGGTTTTGGAATCATTGGTATATTACTGGCACTTAAAGATACACATATGGCCTTAGGGGTGTTTATAGCCATGGGAATTGCCCTTTACATGATAACACGGAATAAATAGCCATATAAAAGGCATACTCTTAAGTATGTCTTTTATAATTTTTAGATTATTATTACAAGTGGAATTATAAAAACTTAATTTGCATTTAAGAAAATAGCCATTGGTAAGATAGTCAATAATCCCTATATTTATTGCAGAAATAAAAGAGATATGATTAAATATTATTAAAGACAGAAAGGTTGGAAATATCCATGTCAATTAAAGTCATGAGTATTTTTGGGACAAGACCTGAAGCCATCAAAATGGGACCAGTTGTAAAAGAATTAGAAAATACTCCTGGAATAGATAGTATTGTTTGTGTTACTGCACAGCATAGGGAAATGTTAGACCAGGTTTTAGAAGTGTTTAATATTGTACCCGATTATGATCTAGATATTATGAAAGAAAGGCAAAGCCTTAAGGATATTACGATTCATGCTTTAGAAGGTCTAGATAAGGTTATAAAGGAAGTTGTTCCTGACATTGTATTGGTTCATGGGGATACCAGTACAACATTTGTAGGGGCATTGGCAGCATTTTATAATCAAATTAAAGTAGGTCACGTAGAAGCTGGTCTTAGAACTTATGATAAATATCAGCCTTTCCCTGAAGAAATGAACAGAAAATTAACAGGTTCTCTGACAGACCTTCATTTTGCACCAACTCCTTTAGCAAAAGAGCATTTATTAAAAGAAGCTATTTCTGAAGAACAAATTTTTATAACAGGTAATACGGTAATTGATGCCTTAAAGACAACGATTGAAGATAATTATGTTTTTAGTCTGCCCTTGTTAAATGAAATTGATTATAAAAATAAAAAGGTGATTACCATGACAGCCCACAGGCGGGAAAACCTGGGCAAACCCCTGGAAAATATTTGCAAGGGCGTATACAGATTAGTAGAAGCTTTTGATGATGTAGAAGTGGTTTATGCGGTGCATAAAAACCCTGCTGTAAGAGAAATAGTTTATCCGATCTTGGGCAATCATTCAAGAATTCATTTGATAGATCCTTTAGATTTAAAAGATATGCATAATTTAATGAATTTATCTTATCTTGTCCTGACCGATTCCGGAGGCTTACAAGAAGAAGTGCCTTCTATGAAAAAACCTGTATTAGTTCTTAGAAATGTAACAGAAAGACCAGAAGGAATAAAAGCAGGAACCCTTAAATTAGCAGGAACGGATGAAGACAGAGTATTTAATATGGCAAAAGAACTTTTGGAAAATAAAGAGGAATACGAAAAAATGACAAAGGCTAAAAATCCTTTTGGAGACGGAAATGCTTCAAGAAGAATTGTCGATGCAATCTTATACAGCTTTGGTAAGATTGTCGAAAGACCGAAGGATTTTATCATTTTTTGAAAATTGTATTACTGGACACTCAAAGAATAAACGTGTATAATTTATAATATCTACACTTTTTTAATTGTTCTTAATTTAATTTCCCAGGTGAATTTTAATGAAGAAAAAGTTTGATTTTCTAACGGCTCTCTCTCTCATTTCTCAAATTGGTTTTATGATGGCAGTACCTATTATATTTGGTGTGATTTTCGGAAACTATATAGATAATAAATTAAACACAGGGATTGTCTTTCTTTTGATATTTTCTTTATTAGGAATAGGAGCGGCATTTCGGAATTTATATATTTTAACCACAAAAGCATTAAAGAATGGGGATAAAAGAAAGGATCAAAAATGATGAAACGGCTCATTCGTCAAATAATAGCGATAAGTTTTTTTATTGGGATTTCAGGTCTTTTTTTAGTGAATGAACCGTTTGCCTGGATAAAGGGGCTTTTTTTTGGAACGATTATATCGATTCTAAGGTTGTTTTTAATAGAAGCAACGATAAAAAAGGCAATAAAAATGTCCCCCGCAAAAGCAAGCCGTTATGTGTCATCTCAATATTTTATCAGATATTTTCTGACGGCCATTGTGCTTATTGTAGCAGCTCTTGAGCCAAGTATTAATTTAATAGCTACTATTATTGGCTTATTTACAATTAAGCTTTCTGTTTATTTAACATTGATTACAGATAAAAAGGGTTCCAACAATTCAAAACATTAATTTTTAATAAAATATGCTTTTCATTAAGTTAATATTGGGAAGGAGTGTTAATAATGGAGGGTTTGGATTTTTCTAATAAGTATGTTTTTCCAGTTCATATTGGGGGAGAAGAATTTTACATTACTCAAAGTATTATAAGTACATGGATAGTAATGGCTGCTCTTATTATTTTTGCTTTGGTTGTCAGGTTTTCTATTTCCCGTTTTAAACAAGTACCAAAAGGTTTTCAAAATGTAGTAGAGATTATTGGAGAAGTTGTTAATACTTTTACAATAAGCACTATGGGAGAAAGGAATAAAAGATTTGCTGCATTTTATGGAAGTGTGTTTTTATTTCTTCTTTTCTCCAACTTGTGGGGACTTCTTGGCATGAGACCGCCAACATCTGATTTGGCGACAACTTTTGGATTGGCATTAATGACTTTTGTTATGGTTCAGTATTATGGCATCAAAACTGGCGGTATTAAAAATTACATCAAAGGTTTTTTTGAACCTTTACCATTTCTTCTTCCTTTAAACGTCATTGGAGAATTGGCAACACCTGTATCACTTAGCTTTCGTCTTTTTGGTAATATTGTAGCCGGCGTGATTATTATGGGGCTTATTTATGCAGCTTTGCCAGGTCTTACTAAAATAGGCGTTCCAGCAGTGTTGCATGTATATTTTGATGTGTTTTCAGGTGCACTTCAGGCATTTATTTTTGTAATGTTAAGTATGATTTTTGTTTCTAATGCTATTCAAGAATAAGTATCATTAAGCTGCAAGCTATTTTCTGAAAAGAAAGTAGTTTCAATAAAAAATAAAACAATGATATAAAATAAGGAGGTATTTATAATGGAAGGAATTGACGGAAGAGCTTTAATATTAGCATGTTCAGCAATAGGGGCGGGCCTTGCATTAATTGCAGGGATTGGACCAGGAATAGGTCAGGGGTATGCAGCAGGTAAAGCAACTGAAGCAGTTGCACGTCAACCTGAAGCACAAAATGAAATTATAAGAACACTTTTATTAGGAGACGCAGTTGCAGAAACAACAGGTATTTACGGATTATTCATTGCTATTATTTTAGTGTTTGCAAATCCATTAATAAACAAATACCTTTCTTTATTAGGCCAATAATTATGAAGGGGTCAAACCCCTTCATTTCATATTAAATAATAAATCCTATTGCAGATGGTTAGACAGAGGAAGGAGGATTTTTCTCTTGGATGGAAGTCTTCTCAGTTTTGATAAGCAGTTCTTATTTAGTTTAGCAGTGCAACTTATCAACACACTGATTCTCTTTTTTTTCCTTGGTAAGCTTCTTTTTAAACCTTTAACCGAATTTATGGACAAGCGTTCCGAAAAAATAAAGGGACAAATTGATTTTGCCAGGGCAGAAGAAGAAAAAGCGTTAAAGTTAAAAGAAGAATATGAAGCAAAATTACAAAAGATACAGGAAGAAGCAGATGCGATTATAAAAGAAGCAAGAGAAAAAGCATTAAAGAAGGAAAACAGCATTATAGAAGAAGCCAGAAAAGAGTCAGAAATGATAAGAAAACGTGCATTAGCGGAAATTGAAAGGGAGAAAGCAAAAGCACAGGACGAAATGAAAAAAGAAATCATAGAAATCGCTTCTCTTATTGCTGAGAAGTTTATTGCTGCGTCCATAGACGAGGAAAAACAGAAAGCATTAATTGATGAAGCCATTTCTAAAATGGGGGATGTATCATGGGACAGCTAATTTCTGACCGTTATGCAAAAGCCTTGTTTGATTTGGCTGTTGAAAGCAATAAAATCGATGAATTTGAAAGTCAGGTAGGCAGTCTTTATACAATATTAAAAACTGAAAAAGATTTCACAGAGCTTTTGCAGCATCCTCAAATTATTGCAGAAGAAAAGATTGAACTTTTGCAAAAAGTATTTGAAGCCAAAGTATCCAGTGAAATTATGGGGCTTTTAGTGTTAATTATCCGTAAAAACAGAGAAGAATATCTGTTAGATGTTTTAAATGCTTTTTTAGATAAGGTAAAAGAATATAAGGGTATTGTAACAGCAACGGTGATATCTGCAGTTGCCTTAGACAATGAACAAATCAGTCAGATTAAAATGCTGCTGACAAAACGATTAAAGAAACAAATTCAAATTGAAACTCAGGTAGATCATTCTATCATTGGGGGACTTATTATCAGAGTTGGAGACAGTATTTTAGATGCAAGTATTGGAGGCAGGCTTCAAGCTTTAAAAGCAAGCCTGTATGATTCGCAACTGGTGTAAAGGGGTGTAAAGAAAAATGAATCTAAGACCAGAAGAAATCAGTTCAGTAATTAAGAAGCAGATACAAAATTTTCAGACCAAATTAGAAGTTTCTAACGTTGGAACGGTTTTACAAGTAGGTGACGGAATTGTAAGAATTCATGGTTTAGAAAAGGCCATAGCAGGGGAACTGCTTGAATTTCCCGGGGGTGTATATGGTATGGCCCTGAACTTAGAAGAAGATAATATTGGAGCGGTTCTTTTAGGTTCAGATAAAGGGATAAAAGAAGGCGATATTGTAAAATCTACAGGGAGAGTTGTTGAAGTACCTGTAGGAGATGCCCTTATTGGACGGGTTGTTAATGCTTTGGGACAGCCTATTGATGGAAAAGGTCCTATTCATACGACCAAATACAGACCTGTAGAAAGAATAGCTCCGGGAGTTATTGAAAGAAAGTCTGTAGATACGCCTTTACAGACAGGAATAAAAGCTATTGATTCTATGATTCCGATTGGAAGAGGTCAAAGAGAATTAATTATCGGAGACCGTCAAACAGGTAAAACAGCTATTGCAATAGACACGATTATTAATCAAAAAGGACAAGATGTTTTGTGTATTTATGTTGCTATAGGACAAAAAGCCTCAACAGTAGCACAGCTGGTAAAGGTTCTTGAAGACCATGGGGCAATGGATTATACAACAGTTGTGTCTGCTACAGCCAGTGAATTGGCTCCTCTTCAGTACATAGCACCTTATGCTGGATGTGCTATGGGAGAAGAATGGATGGAAGAAGGTAAGGATGTATTAATTATATATGATGACCTTTCAAAGCATGCGGTAGCTTATCGTGCTATGTCCTTACTACTTAGAAGACCACCAGGAAGAGAAGCCTATCCAGGTGATGTTTTCTATTTGCATTCAAGACTTTTGGAGCGCGCTGCAAAGCTTTCCGATGAAAGAGGTGGCGGTTCACTGACGGCTCTTCCTATTATTGAAACCCAGGACGGAGACGTATCTGCCTATATTCCGACGAACGTTATTTCTATTACAGATGGACAAATTTATCTTGAAACAGAATTATTTAATGCAGGTATTCGTCCTGCTATTAACCCTGGTCTTTCTGTATCGAGGGTAGGAGGCGCTGCGCAAATAGCAGCCATGAAAAAAACTGCAGGGCCTATTCGTGTGGAATTAGCCCAATACAGGGATTTAGAATCTTTTGCTCAGTTCGGTTCAGAACTGGACAAAGCGACAAGAGATGCCCTGGCTCAAGGGGAACGTATCATAGAAGTTTTAAAACAACCCCAATACAAGCCTATGTCTGTTGAACATCAAATACTTATTTTATTTGCAGTGACAAGGAAATATTTAATGGATATCGATGTGGCAGACATCAGAAGGTTTGAAGAAGAGTTCCTCGAATTTATGGATACAAAGTATTTGGATATCGTGGATACCATAAGAACTGAGAAAAAAATAGACAGTGATTTAGAAAATAAAATTGATGGCGCTATAAAAGAATTTAAGAAAATATTTAAAAATGAAATGTAAGGGGGTATTATAATGGCCTCCATGCGTGAAATTAAAAGACGTATAAGAAGTGTAAACAGTACAGGTCAAATTACAAAAGCTATGAAACTAGTATCAACGGTAAAGATGCAAAAAGCCAGAAAAGATTTAGAAAGCACGAGACCCTTTTTCAACATTGTACAAAAGACAATCTCTTCTATTGTGAACAGCAGTAAGGGGATAAGTCACCCATATCTGGAGCAAAGAGAAGTCAAAAAGACCTTGTATATTGTTATGGCTTCTGACAGGGGCTTAGCAGGAGGATATAACAATAATGTCTGTAAATTAGCTCTTAAATATATGGAAGAAAGAAATAAGGCTGATATAGAACTAATTACTGTAGGCAGGAAAGCAAAAGATTTTTTTGAAAGAAGAGGCTATAAGATTAACAAGGCCTATATAAAAATTTCTGAGGAGCCAAAGTATTCAAATGCTAAAGAAATAGAAGAGAATATTATGCAATTGTATTCAGAAGGAAAAGTTGATGAAGTCTATTTAGTTTATACAAGTTTTAAGTCTACGATAGATCAAAAACCGATGGTTAAAAAGTTATTGCCCGTTGATACTTCAGATTTTCAGGAAGAAAGCCAGGAACAAAGACGTACTTTGATGATTTATGAACCTTCTCCTGAAAGTGTTTTAGAATATATTATTCCCAAATATATTGCCAGTGTTATTTATGGAGCAATGTTTGAAGCTGCTGCCAGTGAGCAGGGGGCAAGAATGACAGCTATGGATTCAGCAACGAAGAACGCTGAAGAAATCATTGATAATTTGACTTTACATTTTAATAGGGCAAGGCAAGCTGCCATTACGCAAGAGATAACTGAGGTAGTAAGCGGAGCCGAAGCTTTAAAATAAGTCATTAATCAGCGAAGGAGTGAAAATAATGGCGGATGCAAATATAGGGAAAATTGTGCAGATAATCGGCCCTGTATTGGATATAAAGTTTTCTCCCGAACACCTTCCAGCCCTTAATAATGCCATCATTATTGAGAAAGAAAATGGGGAAACATTAACAGCAGAAGTTGCACAACATCTTGGAGATGATATTGTAAGATGCATTGCTATGTCTTCTACAGATGGTTTAATGAGAGGAATGGAAGCAAAAGATACAGGGGACTGTATTAGTGTGCCTGTAGGGGAAAAGACACTTGGCAGAATTTTTAATGTTCTTGGTCAGCCCATTGATAATAAGCCAGCACCAGAAGTTGAGGAAAAATGGCCTATACACAGACCAGCACCAGAATTTACGGAACAATCTACGGACATAGAAATTTTTGAGACGGGTATTAAAGTCGTAGACCTTTTATGTCCTTATTCAAAAGGTGGAAAAATTGGCCTTTTTGGTGGTGCGGGGGTAGGTAAAACGGTATTGATCCAGGAACTTATCAGAAATATTGCAACTGAACATGGTGGTTATTCTGTTTTTACAGGTGTAGGCGAAAGAACCAGAGAAGGAAACGACCTTTATTACGAAATGGCGAATTCAGGGGTATTAGACAAAACAACCATGGTATTTGGTCAGATGAATGAGCCACCGGGAGCAAGAATGAGAGCAGGTCTTACGGGCCTGACGATGGCAGAATATTTTAGAGACAGAACAGGTAAGGACGTATTATTGTTTATTGATAATATCTTCCGTTTCATTCAGGCTGGTTCTGAAGTATCAGCACTTTTAGGACGTATGCCCAGTGCTGTGGGATATCAACCTACGCTTGCAACGGAAGTGGGTGCTCTTCAAGAGCGTATTACTTCAACAAAAAAAGGTTCAATTACTTCAGTTCAGGCGATATACGTACCTGCGGATGACTTAACAGACCCGGCACCGGCAACCACTTTTGCACATCTGGATGCGACAACAGTTCTTTCCCGTGATATTGTTGAGCTTGGAATTTATCCTGCGGTGGATCCACTTGTTTCTACATCAAGAATGTTAGATCCGGCTATCGTGGGTGAAGAGCATTACAAAGTAGCCCGGGGCGTTCAGGAAGTACTTCAAAGATATAAGGAACTACAAGATATTATTGCAATGTTAGGTATGGATGAATTATCTGAAGAAGATAAACTGATTGTTGCCCGTGCAAGAAGGATACAACGTTTCTTGTCACAGCCATTCTTTGTAGCCGAAAACTTTACTGGTCTGCCTGGAAAGTATGTACCAATTTCTGAAACCATAAGAGGCTTTAAAGAAATCTTAGAAGGAAAACATGATGATCTTCCTGAAGCAGCTTTCCATATGGTTGGTACCATAGACGATGCAGTTGAAAAAGCTAAAGGCCTGCAATAAGCGCTAGGATGGTGATTGTATGGCGGAAAAGAAAACCTTGCTTAAAATTATAACACCAGACAGGAATTTTTTTGATGAAGAGGTGGATATGGTTATTTTTAGAACCATTCAGGGGGATATGGGTGTACTCCCTGGGCATGCCCCTCTGACAACGATTCTTTCTATAGGGATTATCAGGATTAAACAAGGTGAAGAGGAAAAAAGAGCCACTTTAATAGGAGGTTTTGCGGAAATCCAACCAGATAGGATAACTATACTTGCCGATGCGGCAGAATGGCCTGAGGAAATTGACAAGGAAAGAGCTGAAGCAGCAAAAAGAAGGGCTGAAGAAAGGTTGGCCAAAAAGACGGAGGATATAAATGTTGCCAGGGCTGAAGCGGCGTTGAAGCGGGCTTTAGTGAGATTAGAGCTGTGTCAGTATCGCGAGTAAATTTTGTCATGATTATAATAACAAAAGTTTATGGTTTTTGAATTATGAATAAAATATTGGGCTGTGCACTAATGAATTAGTGTATAGCCCTTTTTAATTATGGTTTTTTAATTTATTTGTTATTGGACGCCCAAACCATATTTATAAAGAACGTACCTCCGGGATGACAGATTCGAAAGTATCATGGGAAAATAACTTTCCAAACTTTCTTCGCTCAAACAAGGAAAGCTAAACGGAAAAATTAAAGAAAACCTGAATTTACATGAATACTTGGGTAAAAAAACATAGTTGAAAAATTTATGTCAACTATATTTGGAGGGATTTCTTATGAATTTTTTTAGAGGGTATGTATTAATAAATGAGCTGGATGGCTTTATATTAGTTTATGAAAGCAGGGCTTAACCCTGCTTTTTTCAGTTAAAGAATGATTTGAGCATTTTGATAAGACAAATTATGATGGTTATTTGAAAGAATATGTTTAATAGTTGATGTAAGGCTTTTAATGCATTTTGCATATAGATTTCACCATTAAGTAAATTATTTTTCTCACTTTATAGCTATATAATAGAAAAAATTACAAACTTTGTAAACAATTCTTTGTGAAAAGTTGAAATAAGGAATTTTCTGATTATTTGGAAAAAAATTCATATGATGAATAAATGAATGTTATTTGTCCATACTTTAAATGAATAAGGATTTATATGTATTGGAGGATTTATATGAAGAGAAATTATAGTATTTTTTTAGCTGTTTTACTAATTCTTTATAGTGTATCTTTATTCGAAAGAGGAAATACTAAATTTGAAGAAGAAACTTTAGTTACTACATTTAACAACTCACAGTTTCAGCCTATTCAAATTAATCTTAATACTTGGGGAACACTCAATAATTCTTTTTCAACTCTCGAGGAAATGCGGGAGTTATCGAAGCATTTTACGGACGATTTAAAAATTTCGAATTTTGATCATGTGGAGGAAAAAGAATCAGAAAGTCTTAGAGAATTTACTGTTATCAGAGCTTCTAAAAATGCCAAGACAACTGTAAAGCTGCAATCCATAAAAGATGAATTATCGGACACGGCCAACACTTATTTAGTGATTGATATTATAATATATGACAAGTATAAGGGTTTAGCCTATCTTAAAGAAAAGCTGGATAAAATATATGCAGCAAATGATATTAAAGCAAATACCAATATTACGATTATGGGGCACATGAAAGGAAAGTTAACTGAAAAAGAAAGAGACAAAATATGCAAAAGTATTATGAAGAATATTGATGCAAGGGTTGAAGAAGTCTATGAGACAGAAAAAATTTATAGTGTCTATGGCTATACAAAATTAATTGATGAGTATATTACTTCAAATCAAAAGAAAATTAATGTCAATTGTGCATTCCGCTATAATGAATATGAAAATAAAACCTATCTTTATCTGGCAACTCCTTTAATCACGGTAGAATACTAGAAAGGAAAGAGAATTATATGAGGCTGATAGTGCGTAAAAGTCCGCCTTTAAGAGGTACTGTTAGAATTAGTGGGTCTAAAAATTCTGTTCTTCCTATTCTTGCAGCTTCTTTGTTGGCAGAAGGAAAAAGTAAAATCGGAGAAGTTCCCTTTCTTAAAGATGTAGTGATTATGCAAGATTTGCTTAAATATTTTGGAGCAGAAGTTAAATGGGATAAAGTTAATGGATTTATTGAAATTTGTGCTGATAATATTAATGGATACGAAGCAGCTTATGATTTAGCCAGTCAGATGAGGGCATCTTTTTTAGTAATGGGTCCCCTTCTTGCAAGAATAGGAAAGGCTAAAGTTCCTCTCCCTGGTGGTTGTGCCATTGGAAGCAGGCCTGTCGACCTTCATCTTAAAGGTTTTGCTGCCTTGGGGGCAGATATTAAGCAGCAAAACGGATATGTGGAAGCTTATGCAAATAAATTAAAAGGCGCTAAGATCTATTTGGATTTTCCCAGTGTTGGGGCTACGGAAAATATTATAATGGCAGCCGTTTATGCCGAAGGTACCACGATTATTGAAAATGCAGCAGTTGAGCCTGAAATTGTAGATCTGGCCAATTATTTAAATGGAATGGGTGCAGATATCAGAGGAGCAGGTACAGATTCTATTAAGATTAATGGTGTAGATAAGCTTAAAGGTACCAGTCATAATGTAATACCAGACAGAATAGAGGCAGGGACTTTTATGGTTGCTGGTGCAATTACAAGGGGAGAAATTTTTCTTGAAAATGTTGTCAGTGATCATTTAAAGCCTGTTATTGCTAAGCTAAAAGAATGCAATGTTGAGGTTACAGAAAGTGAAAAAGGAATAAAGGTTTGCGGAAAAGATGTTATTAAAGCGGTTGATATTAAAACTTTGCCTTATCCTGGTTTTCCTACGGATATGCAGGCTCCTTTTATGAGCCTTTTAAGTATTGCAGAAGGAACCAGCATGGTTATTGAAACGGTTTTTGAAAATCGATTTATGCATGTTGGGGAATTAAAAAGAATGGGGGCACAGATTAAGATTGAAAGCAGAAGTGCCATTATAGAAGGAGTAAAGAAGTTGACAGGGACTCAGGTAAGAGCAACGGATTTAAGAGCAGGAGCCTCCTTAATTTTATCTGCCTTAGTCGCTGAGGAAACAACAGAAATCAGCGATATTTATCATATTGAAAGAGGATATTCTGAAATCGACAAAAAGTTAATTGCTTTAGGCGCTGATTTGGAAAAGGTTAAATAGCCTTCAGTTTTTCTGGAGGCTTTTTTATTTGGGAAGCGACATCAATTTTATAAGAATGATATTTATTAATGATACATATAAATGTACAAGACATATTAGAAGAGATAGGCATAGCAGGGGGGATAGCTTGAAGAAATTAAGCATTCTTTTTTTAATGATTTTTTTTGCAATTATTGGACTACCTGCTTTAATTACTGTGTTTTTTGAAGGGAATAAAACGGGGGGTGCGATTACAAGTGAGAAAGAAAGTATTGAGGATAATAATATATTAACGATAAAGGTGTTGAATGAAGAAAGTCAGGAAATTATGGAAATGGATTTTGAAGAATATATTAAAGGGGTAGTGGCTGCAGAAATGCCAGCTTCTTTTGAATTAGAGGCTCTCAAGGCTCAGGCTGTAGCGGCCAGGACTTATGCTATAAGAAAAATGAAACAAAATAAAAATAAAGAAGGAGCGGATATTTCAACAGATTCTTTTAAGGGACAGGCATATTTATCATTGGAACAATTAAAGGAAAAATGGGGGGATAATTTTTATGCCTATTATAATAAAATTTCTCAAGCCGTTGAAGAAACAAAAGGGGAAATTATGCTTTATGAAGAGGAGCCTATTGAGGCTGTTTTTCATTCAACCAGTGCAGGGATTACCCAAAGTGCCAGGGATATATGGCAAGTGGATGTCCCTTATTTACAAAGTGTAGAGAGCGTAGGAGAAGAAGAGTCACCAGCTTTTATGGAAGAAAAAAGGATATTGAAAAAAGAAGTTGTGGAAAGTTTGAAAAGGAAATACCCGGATATTATGATTCAGGATTTAATAGGACAAATTCAGATTATTGAAAGAACTGAAGGGGGCTATATAAAAAAGATTCAAATTGGGAACAAAATTTTCTCAGGAGAAGAAGTAAGATACCTTTTAAATTTAAAATCCAGTTGCTTTACCATTAAGGAAGACGGAGACACTCTTATTTTTGTTACCAAGGGGTATGGTCATGGGGCTGGCATGAGTCAGTACGGGGCAAATTATATGGCTAAGGAAGGGAAGGTTTATACAGATATATTAAAACATTATTATCAAGGGGTTGAGATTAAATCTTTAGAGGATATAGAGGGAAATCTTTTTAAGAATGAATAGCTTGTTTTAGCTTCGGTTATACTATACACGGAGGTGTATAGTATGAAAAGTAAAAAATTTTGGACGTATTTTAATAAGAAGGGCTATTATGGAATGTTGTTATTATGTTTATTAACAATTATAGTTACAACGATGGTTACAAATAATAATTTAAATACTTTAGAAAAAGTACGGGAAGAAAACTATATTGATTTAGATGAAGAATATGACACTTTTGATTTGGAAGATGTGGGTACGATTAATGCCTATCAAAATGATTTGACGATTACGGAGGAGGATATAGCAGGCTCAGGGGCTGCTGTGGCAGAAGAAAGTTCCCCCGGCCGGACAGATGAAGCTGAAGGAGAAAATAATGAAACTGCTAAAGAAGAGGAAGTTACGGTTGCTTTAGAGACACAAGCAAACAATAATCCAGCTCCTTTGACGGTTGTTGAAAAAAGCGATGAAGAGCCTGTTTTTATTGGTACAGAAGAAGCAAATGGAGAAACGGTTGAAACCTTTTCTTTTAGTGAAGATACAATTATCCAATGGCCTTCTTATGGTGAAATAGTAATGGATTTTAGTGCAGATAAATTGGTATATGATAAGACTTTGGAAGAATACAGGGTACATCCTGCAGTTTGTATTGCTGCAGCAGACAACGAAGAAGTAAGAGCCGCGGCAAAAGGCCGGGTTGAAGTAATCAAAAAAGAACCTGAAACAGGTGTAACCGTAGTGATTAATCATGGAGATGGATGGAAAACGATATATGGGCAGTTGCAGGAAGAATTGGCCATCAGGCAGGGAGAAGTCGTTGAAAAGGGTCAGCTCATTGGTAAAATTGCAGAGCCTACAAAATATTCGGCTTTGTTAGGAAAACATGTTTATTTTAAAATAGAAAAAGGCGGGAAGCCTGTTGATCCAAAGCAATTTCAGCATGAATAAGACTAAATACTAAATAGGAAATCATAAACTATCCCCCCTTAACATATATATTAATCAAGAGTTGTATTAAGGGGGGCCATCTTTTGAAGGGTTATATTGAAGAAAGAGCTATAGAAGTGGCAAAATTCATTATTGGTTCAAATGCTACTGTAAGAGAAACCGCCAAAAAGTTTGGGATTAGTAAAAGTACCGTTCATAAAGATGTCACGGAGAGGTTGGAAAAAATTAACCCTAAGTTAGCTTTAGAAGCAAGAAAGGTTCTGGAAATTAATAAAGCGGAAAGACATCTTCGGGGTGGCATGGCAACAAGAGAAAAGTATTTAAGTATGGCATCCAAAAAAAAGAGCAAAAAACAAGGCTAAACGTGCTTTAAGCACGTTTTTGTTGTTAGACAAAAATTTTACAAATTTTTATAGCAAAATCCTTTAAATTTTTATACATATTCGATATAATTATGAATAATAGATGTATAAACCATAAAATGGGAAGGGATATCTATTAATTAATAATAAAAATATGTCGATATATAAGAAAGATTAACAAAGGAGAATGGGTTCATGGATATAGGAATCGATCTGGGAACTGCGAGTGTGCTTGTCTATATAAGAGGACAAGGTATTGCATTAAAAGAACCTTCAGTTGTAGCGATTGATAATAATACAAATAAGATTTTAGCGGTTGGTGAAGAAGCAAGAAAAATGTTAGGGCGTACGCCTGGTAATATTGTAGCAACCAGACCTCTTAAACAAGGTGTTATTTCTGACTATGAAGTCACTGAAATGATGTTAAAATACTTTATCCGTAAAGCTGTAGGGAAAAAGTTGATTCGCAGACCCCGTATTGCCGTATGCGTTCCAAGTGGTGTTACGGAAGTAGAAAGAAAAGCCGTTGAAGATGCTACGAAAGAAGCAGGCGCAAGGCAGGTATATATTATTGAAGAACCTATTGCTGCTGCTATTGGAGCTGGAATTGACATTGGACGGGCTTGTGGCAGTATGGTTGTAGATATTGGAGGCGGTACAACAGATATAGCAGTAATTTCTTTGGGAGAACCCGTAGTAAGTTCTTCTTTAAAGATAGCAGGGGATAATTTTGATGAAGCCATCATCAGATATATGAGAAAAAAGCATAATGTATTGATTGGTGAAAGAACTGCAGAAGATCTTAAAGTAAATGTTGGTACAGCTTTCAAAAGACCAAAGCCGGTTTCTATGGAAGTAAGAGGAAGGAACTTAATTACAGGACTTCCTAAGACAATTTCTGTTTCTTCCGATGAAATGCTGGAGGCTTTACAAGAACCTGTTTCTAATATTGTAGAAGCTGTTCATGCTGTATTGGAAAAAACACCTCCGGAATTGGCTGCCGATATTTCTGACAGAGGTATTGTAATGACTGGAGGCGGTAGCCTGCTTTATGGTCTTGATAAGTTGATTAAAGAAAAAACAGGCATTAATGTTATTATTGCAGAAGATGCTATTTCCAGTGTTGCCATTGGAACAGGAAAGTACGTCGAATATATTGCCAGCCAGAAGAATTTTAGATGACGTAAGGGGGATTTAATTTGGTAAGAGGGTTGTATACTTCGGCAATTGGAATGAAAACACAATTTAAAAGGATGGATGTGATATCTAATAATCTGGCCAATGTGGATAATACCGGATTTAAGAAAGATATTGTAGTGTCTCGTTCCTTTCCGGAAGAATTGACTAAAAGGATTAATGACCGGCAAAATGGATTTCCCAATAACCGGAATATTGGCAGAATGAGCTTGGGCTTGTATATTGATGAAGTATACACCAATTTTGCACAAGGTTCTCTTTCTCTGACCAATGATCCTTTCAATCTTGCTTTGGATGGTAAAGGATTTTTTGCAATTCAGGCTGAAGATGGCACAGAAAGATATACAAGAGATGGTTCCTTTGTATTAAATTCCGATGGCATACTGATGACCAAAGAAGGTAATTATGTTTTAGGTGAAAATGGAATCATCAGCTTAGAAGAACAAGGGAATATACGTATTGATGAAGAAGGCAACATCTACCTTAATAATGAATTAGTGGACAGGCTTAGAATTGTTAATTTTAATAATCCTGAAAGCCTTAGAAAAGTTGGAGATAATTTATTGGAAAGAAGCAATCAGTCCGCAGAAATTGCTTTTGAAGGTAAAGTTCTACAAGGGTATTTGGAAACTTCTAATGTTAATGTCGTTCAGGAAATGGTTGATATGATTACGGCAACAAGAATATATGAGGCAAATCAAAAGGCCGTTCAAACCCATGATGAAACTTTAGGCAAAGCGGTTAACGAAGTAGGAAGAGTATAGGGGGGATAAATGATGATGCGTTCTTTGTGGACAGCAGCGACAGGAATGAAATCTCAACAATTAAATGTGGATAATATTGCTAACAATTTAGCAAATGTGAATACCGTAGGTTATAAGAAAAGCCGGGTTGAATTTAAATCTCTTTTATATGAAACAATGGCAAGAGCAGGCATTGATGAAGAAGGTGCAGGTTCCCCAGTAAGTCTTCAAATTGGTCATGGGGTAAGGCCTATTGCTACTACTAAAGATTTTACTATGGGAAATATTGAAATGACCAATAATCCTTTGGATCTTGCGATTAATGGAGAAGGTTTCTTTGCTGTATTAACACCTGATGAAGAAGTTCTTTATACAAGAGACGGCAGTTTTAAATTAAGTGTTGTGGATGATGAATTAATGCTTGTTACATCAGATGGTTATTCTGTATTAGACATTAATGATGAGCCAATTTATATACCACCAGAAGTTAGTGTTTCCAGCTTGACCATTGCAGAAGACGGAAGGCTCTATTATGTAGATAATGAAAATAATACCGTAGATTTAGATCTTCAAATACAACTGGTTCAATTTAGAAACAGGGCAGGACTTGAAGCAGTTGGTCAAAATCTTTTCAGACAAACGCCAGCATCAGGAGAGCCGATGTATGAAGTGGACGGAGAAGTGAATCAAAGCAGTAAGATTATACAAGGTAGTCTGGAGACTTCCAATGTCCAGGTTGTAGAAGAAATGGTTAAACTGATTGTTGCTCAAAGAGCATATGAAATTAATTCAAAGGCCATTCAAACTTCAGATGATATGCTTGCGCAGGCAAATCAATTAAAACGATAAGGGGTTGGATTAATCGATGAAAATTAATTCTCTGAATAATAATCTTACAACTTTTTCTATAGACAATGCCCTTATTCAGAAGGAAAGTCAAAAGGCTGAAAATTTTCAGGATGTTTTAAAAAAGGCTAAAGAAGAAAAAGATGATGAATCCCTGAAAAAAGCCTGCAAGGAATTTGAAGCATATTTTATTAGTCGGCTTTTTAAAGAAATGAGAAGTACCATTATGCCTGGAGGACTTATTGAAAAAAGCAGAGGCGAAGAAATATTTGAAGAAATGTTGGATGATGAATACTCCAAGCTTGCGGCAAATGGAAGAGGTATGGGATTGGCTGATATGCTTTATAAGCAGTTGTCAAAAGACATAAAATAAGATAAGATTAAAACAATATATTTTCTTATCAAGAGTGGTGGAGGGAAAGGGCCCGATGAAACCCGGCAACCAGCATAAGTTATCTATGCAGTGGTGCTAATTCCCCCGGAGTCATTCCGGAAGATGAGGAAGATAGAAAAAACCTCATTTTGAGGTTTTTTTTAATACTTTTTTATAAATGTATAAAAATATATATCGAAAGATAAAATGTAAGGAGTTGACATATATGTCCAGAAAATTGTTTACCTCAGAATCTGTTACAGAGGGGCATCCAGATAAGATTTGCGACCAAATATCAGATTCCATATTAGATGCTATATTAGAGCAAGACCCTTATGGAAGAGTGGCTTGTGAAACGGCTGTAACAACAGGAATGGTTTTAGTAATGGGTGAAATAACAACCAATTGTTATGTGGATATTCCTAAAATCGTGAGGGAAAAAATAAAAGAAATTGGTTATAACCATGCAAAGTATGGTTTTGACGGCGATACTTGTGCAGTGATAACTTCTTTGGATGAACAGTCGCCAGATATAGCCATGGGTGTTAATAAGTCTTATGAAGCAAGGCAAAAAGGAGAAGAAGACATTGATGCAATAGGGGCAGGAGATCAGGGCATTATGTTTGGCTTTGCCTGCAATGAAACGCCTGAGCTTATGCCATTGCCTATTTCTTTAGCCCATCAATTATCACGAAGGCTGGCTTATGTTCGTAAAAACAACATACTTCCCTATTTAGGACCAGATGGGAAAACACAAGTGACCATAGAATATGAAGATGACAAGCCTTTAAGGGTTCATACGGTTGTGATTTCATCACAACATGATGCTGCAGTTGATCAGGAAACCATTAAAAAAGATATTATAGAGCATGTGATTAAGCCTGTTATACCAAAAGAATTATTAGATGATGATACAAGGTATTTTATTAATCCGACAGGACGCTTTGTGATAGGTGGGCCTCAGGGGGATTCAGGTCTTACAGGAAGAAAAATCATTGTAGACACTTATGGAGGCTATGTACCTCATGGGGGAGGTGCTTTTTCCGGTAAAGACCCTACTAAAGTAGACCGTTCTGCAGCCTATGCGGCCCGTTATGTGGCAAAAAATATTGTTGCAGCAGGTATTGCTGAAAAATGTGAAGTCAATCTGGCTTATGCCATTGGTGTTGCACAGCCTGTATCTATTTTAGTGAATACTTACGGAACAGGAAAAATATCTGACGAAGCTATTACGGAGTTAATTAAAAAGCATTTTGATCTTAGACCAGCAGCGATAATCAGGGATTTAGATCTTAGAAGACCGATTTATGCAAAAACAGCAGCCTATGGTCATTTTGGAAGAACAGACATAGAATTGCCTTGGGAAAAGACAGATAAAGCTGAGCAATTAAGAAAAGAAGTTTTATAGGTTCAAACCTGTAAAACTTCTTTTTTGCCCTTTTCAATTTCTAAAATATACCTTATGATAAAATTGCCCAATATCATGATGAATGGTGTGAAAGATATGGATGAGCCAATTATTATAGAAGGTGTTGTTGATGATATTATTTTTCATAATGAAGCTAATGGATACACGGTATGTTCCATCAATTTTGAAGAAGATGAAATTGTGTGTGTAGGGATTTTATTAGAAAGCATCCATCCTGGTGAAAATATAAAAATCATAGGTTCCTGGGTCAATCATCCCATTTACGGCAAACAACTACAAATTGAAAGCTATGAAAAATTAATGCCTAAAACAGAGAATGAAATAGAAAGATATTTAAGTTCAGGGATTATTAAAGGGATAGGTCCTACGCTCGCCAAGCGAATTGTCAAAAAGTTTGGTTTAGATACGTTCAGAATTATAGAAGAAGAATGGGAGCGTTTGGAAGAAGTAAAAGGAATCAGCAGACAAAAAGCCCTGCAAATTGGAGAACTTTTTCATGAGCAAAGGGAATTAAAAAGAATAGCCTTATTTCTCCAGGATTATGATATATCTCCTTCATATGCCCTTAAAATTTATAAGCAATATGGGGAAGCAACTATCGATATTATAAAAAACAATCCTTATCAGCTTGCAGAAGATATATTGGGGATAGGGTTTAAAATGGCAGACAAAATAGGCAGGACAATGGGCATCGATGAGGCGTCTCCTCACAGAATAAAGGCAGGAATTAAATATATCCTCAACTTATATGGAAATAATGGTCACACCTATGTTCCCAGGGACAAATTACTAAATACTGCTTGTGAGTTACTGGAGATAGAAAAAGAATTCATTGAAAATGGACTTTTAGAACTCCAAATTCTTAAAGAAATTCATCAGGAAAAGCTTGGGGATATGGAAGCGGTTTATTTGTCAGCATTTTATTTTAAAGAAATCAATGTAGCCAGAAGACTTATTGACCTTTCTTATACCAGGAAAGAAGTTGACATCGCGGAAATAGAAGGAAGGATTGACAAATTAGAAAATGAAAAAGGGATTCAACTGGCAAAGGAACAAAAAGAAGCTATAAAACAGGCCATGTGTGAAGGTCTTCTTATCATTACGGGTGGTCCGGGAACAGGAAAAACAACAACTATCAATATTATTATACAATTGCTCGAAGAAGAAGGCATGGAAGTTCTTTTGGCAGCACCCACAGGAAGAGCAGCCAAACGGATGACAGAAGCAACAGGAAAAGAAGCTGCTACCATTCACAGGCTGTTAGAAATAAGTTTTATCGAGGAAGATAATAAAAAGCAGGTTTTTGAAAGAAATGAAGAAAGACCCCTTGAAGCCGATGTGGTTATTATCGATGAAATGTCTATGGTAGATATCTTACTTATGGACAGTCTGCTTAAAGCAATTGCACCAGGAACCAGATTAATCTGTGTAGGGGACGCGGATCAGCTGCCTTCTGTAGGTCCAGGTAATGTTTTAAAGGATATGATTCGCAGTCAAACCATAAAAGTTATCCGTTTAACAGAAATATTTCGTCAGGCAGAAGAAAGTGCTATTGTCATGAACGCCCATAAAATCAATCAGGGAGAATACCCTCTGCTCAATGAAAAAGAAAAAGATTTTTTCTTTATAAAAAGAAGTGTACAGGATGAAGTGATAGAAACCATTAAAGAATTGATTATAAAACGGATTCCTTCTTTTAAGAACTGCAATCCCCTAAAGGATATTCAAGTTTTAACCCCTATGAGAAAAGGACCTCTTGGGGCTATTAATCTTAATGTCATTCTTCAAAAGGCTTTAAATCCTCCTTCAAAGAAGAAAAAAGAAAAAAGTTATGGTACGAATACTTTTCGTGAAGGGGATAAAATTATGCAGATCAGGAATAATTATAATCTCCCATGGAAAATCTATAACGAACGAGGGATTATAATAGATGAAGGCGTAGGAATTTTTAACGGCGATGGTGGGATAATTACAGCAATAGACGAGGAAGCCCAAACTTTAACGGTTCTTTTTGATGACATGAAAACTGTAGAATATGATTTCAGCCAATTAGATGAATTGGAATTGGCTTATGCTGTTACAATCCATAAATCCCAGGGTTCGGAATATCCTATTGTCATCATTCCCATTCACAGTGGACCGCCTATGCTTATGAACAGGAATTTATTATATACAGCAGTTACTAGAGCTAAAGAGTTGGTTGTTATTGTAGGACTGACCAGTATGCTTTACCGGATGGTGGATAATAACCGTGAAATTGACAGATATTCTAGTCTTTCTTACAGGTTAGAGAAAATAAAAAATTTATCTTTGTAAATTTATGAAGGTGAAAAAAGGTGATTGATTTTTTACTGGATCTCATATATCCTCCCCGCTGTATTTTTTGCAGGAGTATTATTCCTGTTGAAAAGGAAAGAGGCATTTGTGAAAACTGTAAAGAGATGGTTTCTTTTGTTAAAGGGAAGCAGTGTCAAAAGTGTGGCAAGCCCATAGAAGACAGGACAGATAAAAAGCTGTGTGTTGACTGTATGAGGATGAATCATTATTATGAAAAAGGATTTGCCCTTTTTGTCTACGAGGGTTTAGTAAGAGACATGATTTACCGATTTAAATATGGGGGGCATAAAGAATATGCAAGGCATCTTGGAAAATGGATGGCTGATGTAATTATAAAAGCAGACATAAAAGAAAAAATAGATTTAATTATACCTGTTCCTATTCATCCTAACAGAAAAAAGAAAAGAGGCTATAATCAAAGTGAAGAATTAGCAAGGGTGCTTGCTAAAGAATTAAAGATTCCTATGAATGCCTCAGCTTTAATCAGAAAAAAAGATACCATAGCACAAAGTGGCCTGACCTTTTTGCAAAGAAGGAATAATATGAAGAATGCTTTTGAATTCGATAATGGTTTTGGTATTTACCATAAAAATATATTATTAGTTGACGATATATATACTACAGGGGCTACTATTAATGCCTGTTCAAAATTGTTAAAAAAGAAAAGTGCAAATACCGTATATTTTTTGGCAGTTTCCATTGGACGTGACTTTAGTTAGGAGGAATAGGATGTCATATGATATTTGCAGTATTTGCGGCAGATTTTTTGATAAAAGCGGCAGAAATTATTGTGATGAATGTTATGAAAAAGATAAAGTTGAGTATAAAGCTGTACGGGATTATGTGATTCAACACAAAGGCTGCACGGTAATGGAGGTATCCACTATAACAGGCATTTCGGTTAAAACCATATACCGCTACATTAATGAGGGAAGAATTGAGATTGATGAAAAATCACATAACAAGTTGATTAGACCGATAGATTAAAATTTTTAAGAAATGGGGGATGAAAAATGGAAGTTATTAATTGCAAGAAATGTAACAGGCTTTTTCAATATATTGGTGGCAGAATGATTTGTCCGGTTTGTCATGAAGAAGAAGAACAAGAATTTAAATTATTAAAAGAATATTTATATGAGCATCCCAAAGCAACAATGGTAGAAGTATCCCAGGCAACAGGAGTATCTGTTACAGCCATCAGGCATTATCTCAGGGAGGGAAGACTGATTATTACCAATGATTCTCCTATAGGTATTGAGTGTGAAAAATGTGGTATCGAAATAAAGACAGGAAGATTTTGTGAAAGATGTGCCTATGAATTAGAAATGGGTATGAGAATGGCAACCAATGAACTTTTAGAAAAAAATAAAAATCCATATGCAAACACGACGAAATCCAAGATGCATTATCTAAGAAGAACGAAAGACGATTATAAATAATTGATATAGGTCTAAATTCTCAATTTTTTTATGACGATATAATAAGTAGAGAAGTAAAGATGGATGATATAAGGAAGGCAGGTGATATTATGAAAGTATCAAGAGTCGATAAAGTAATGGAAATCTATAGTAGTTCTAAAATGAAAAAAACAGAAAAACCAAAGCGAACAGAAAATAAAGATACGGTTGCCTTATCTGAACAGGCAAAAGACTATCAAAAGGCTCTTAAAGCTGTTTCCAAGGTACCAGATGTAAGGGAAGAAAAAGTTGAAGAAATTAAAGAAAGAATTCAGTCTGGAACTTATAATGTCAGTGCTGAAGAATTAGCAGAAAAGTTAGTAGACAGTATTTTTGATATGAAGATATAAATCATTATAAAAAGTTCATCTACGATTGCTTTTTAATTTTTTTTTATAATTATTAAATAATTGAATATGAAGAATAGCTTTGACTGTTCTTCATAAGAATGGTTGGGGGTCTTTATGGCAGGTTTAATTAATGAACTCATTGATGTTTTAACGGATGAAATATCTTGTTATGAAAATTTATTAAAACTTTCCAGGGAAAAAACAGATATTATTGTCCAGGGAAATGTTGAAGCGCTACAGAAGTTGATAAATCACGAACAAGAACTTGTTGCAAAAACCGCAAAGTTTGAGAAAAAAAGAGAGCAGATTATAGAAGATATCGCATTGGTTTTAAATGAAAATAAAGACACTCTTACCATCAGCAAATTGCTTGAAAAATTACAGGATAACTTCGAAGGAAGTAAGAAATTAAAAGAGGTCCAACAAAAAATACAGGCTTTGATATCAGAATTAAAAATAGTAAATGATCAAAACAGGCTTTTGCTTAATCAATCCATCGAGATGATAGATTATATCATTAATGCAATACAAAGTAAATATTCCTATAGCACGAATGATTACAGTTCAAGTGGACAAGTACAAAATACTGAAGGAAAAAGTTTCTTTGATGCAAAACAATAGGGGGGATTACTATGGCTTCCATGGCGAGTTTAACAAGAGCAATATCCGGATTACATGCAAGTCAGACAGGACTGTATGTAACAGGACATAATTTAACCAATGTAAATACCCCGGGCTATGTAAGGCAGCAGGCTTTACAAAACGATAGTTTCTATTCAAATATAGGGATTAACGGGAATTCAATCCTTTCTATAGGTTCCGGTGTAGATATTACAGAGATAAGACAAATAAGGGATGCATTTTTAGATAGGAATTACCGTACGGAAATTAGTTCCTATCAATTTTATAATGTAAAAAAATCAACCATTAATGAAATAGAATCTATTTTGGGTGAAATTAACGGGGAGAGTCTTAGTGATGTCATGATGGATTTTTGGAGGCAACTTAACCGTTTAGCTACGGCTCCCGATGGAATAGATGAAAGAAAGGCTTTTATTCAAAGTGCAGCTGTTTTTGTAGATAAAGTCAATCATATTGCCAATCAAATTAATGCATATCAGTTTGATTTAAATAACCAGGTTAAAGAAACCGTTGACAGAATAAATTCCTTAGCAGTTGAAATCAGAGATTTAAATGAAAAAATAATGAAATATGAAGTAAACGGAGATAATGCCAATGATTTACGAGATGCCAGAAATAAGGCACTTGATGAATTGGCAGAATTGATTGATATAAAATATTATGAAGATGCCAGCGGAAGGATTCAGGTTAAAGCAGAGGGACATTTATTGGTTCATGATAAATTTGTCAATAAAATTAAACTTGTCCAGGCAGAATCCATGAGTCCTTTTCAAAAGGCGGTCTGGGAAGATACTGGCGAAGATGTTATAAAAACCAACAAAGATGTTTCTTCAGCGAATGGAAATGATTTAGGAAAGCTTAAGGCGTTGATTATATGCAGAGGAAATATTGTGGCAAATTATGCAACCGATTGGGATGACATTTTATTAAATAAGAATAAATCAATGGAGGATGAAGGAAACTGCTTCGTGATTCCTAAAATTCAAAAGGAATTTGATACCCTGATCAATAGTATTGTCACGACCATAAACAATATCTTAGCGCCTTATGACCCGGTGACTTTGACCAGGGATCCCAATGGACCGGTGGGTCAGGATCAGGATAAAACTTCACATACAGAATTATTTTCCAGAATAAATGTTCCCAGGTTTGATGAAACAGGTCATTATATTGAAGAAGATCCTAATGACATAAAAACCTTATATTCAGCAGGTAATATAAGAATCAATCCAGCCCTTTTAAATGATGGGGGCTACAACTTCTTACCTTTATCCAGATCAGGTTATGTTGGAGATGATTCTGTTATTCAGGATATTCTAATGGCATGGAATGAAGAAAATGTACAAATTGGTAATAGCCATAAATTAAGTTTCCAGAATTATTATGCTGAATTTGTTACAAGAATCGGAACAGAAGGTAATGAAGTCATCAGAAAACTGGAAGATAAACAAACTGTGGTTAATCATGTAGATAATTTAAGGAATGCCATGTCAGGCGTATCGATTGATGAAGAAATGACCAATATGATGAAATACCAACATGCCTATAATGCTTCTGCGAGAGTAATTAATATTGTAGATTCTATGATTGATACCATTGTTAACCGCATGGGACTTGTAGGAAGATAATTTGGCTCTAAAGGGGTGATAGGGTGAGTTTTTTAGGTTTACACATTTCAAGCAGCGGATTATTTACAGCACGGACAGCCCTTGATGTTACGGCACATAATATATCTAATGCCAACACAACAGGATATAGCAGGCAAGTAGCAGAGCAAAGGGCAACCAATCCTCTTCCTACTGCTACCGGAAAAGGTATGATAGGAACAGGGTCAGAAGTGTATGGAATTAACCAAATCAGAAGTTTTTACCTGGATACTAAGTACTGGTCAGAAAATACGATATTGGGAGAATATAGTGTTAAAAAGACCCAACTTTCCTTAATAGAAAGTCTTTTTAATGAACCTTCTGATTCAGGCTTCAATGTTATATTTAATAGTTTTTATGATGCCATAAATGGTGTGGTAAATAATGCTGACAGCGGAGAACACAGAAGTGCTTTAATGCAGGCAGCTGTCAGTTTAACCGAATACTTTAATACAGTAGCCCAAAGTTTAAAGAAATATCAAAGGGATTTAAACTTTGAAATCAAAACAAAGGTTGAAGAAATCAATGTCATTGCAAGAAAAATTCAAAGTTTAAATAAACAAATCTATAAATATGAAATGGACGGAAGTAAGGCAAATGATCTTAGGGATGAAAGAGCTAAATTAGTTGATCAGCTTTCTAAGATTGTTAATGTTGAAGTGGAAGAAATAGAAGTCAATCCGGATGTATTAAGTGGTAAATACAGTGGGGTTGAGTATAGGGATAAAAGTGAAAAACACTTTAGGGTTAAAATAAATGGACAAATTTTAGTAGACCATTTTTATGCAACAGAATTAAGACTGGTTCCAAGAGAAAATGCTGCAGGAGATGCTTTGTTGTATAATCCCGAAGATATAGAAGGTTTATATGATATCAAATGGGCAAATGGTCTTGATTTTGATATTACCGACCCAAATTTACAAGGGGAATTAAAAGGTTATATAGATATGAGGGATGGTAATAACGGTCAGAATTTTAAAGGAACTTTAAATTCTGCTGTAAACACTGGAACAGGAAGTGTTTTATTGACCATTTCCAATCCCAGCAGAACAGACCTCCTTAGGGGCAATGGTATTCTTGTTGCCAATGGATATAAGGTGGAATACAGTAATTTAAAATATGACGCTGCAACCAATACCATCACTATTGAAGTAGATGAAACAAGATGGAATGAAGTAAAAAAACCTGTTACAAATGTAGAAATAGGCAATAGTATAGATTATAAGGGTATTCCTTACTATCTGAACCGCCTGAATGAATTTGTAAGAACTTTTGCAAGGGCGATTAATGAAGGAAAAGACAGAATGGGCCAAGACATAGAAGGTATGTTTGGAGGCCATGTAAACGGAGTTAATTTAAATGGTGAAAAAGGTTATTATTTCTTTACTTATAAAGAAAATAATATTGTAAAGGGAAAAGATGATTTTACAACGGATGTTTTAAGATATGAAATGATTACTGCAGAAAACTTTTCGCTTTCAAAAGATTTATTAGAAAATGTCAGCAATATTGCTGCAGCCTTAGATGGTCAAGGTTTACCCAGTGGCAATGGCTTTATGGAAGCTCTTAAAGCCTTACGAAACAATACCCATCTCTTTAGAGAAGGTACTGCAGATTCCTATATGAATTCCATTGTGAGTGAATTAGGAATTAATGCAAAACAAGCCAATATGTTTGAAGAAACACAAACCAATATTACCCTGGCCGTAGAAAATCAAAGACTGGCCATAAGCGGTGTAAATATTAACGAAGAAATGGTTAGTATGATTCAGTTCCAGCAGATGTATAATGCTGCTGCAAGGATGATTTCTGTTATGGATGCAATATATGATGTGACCATAAACCGTATGGGAGTAAGTTAGGGGTGAATATATGCGGATTACAAATCGAATGATGGTTAACAATATGCTTTTAGGCTTAAATCGAAACACCCAAAGATTAAATGATATTTACATGCAAATGAATACCTTAAAAAAGATACAAAAGCCTTCGGATGATCCAATTATTGCAGGAAGGGCACTTAAATTCAGAACAAATGTAGCAGAACTTAAACAATATCAGGATAATGTGAAACAGGCAAGATCATGGATGGAAACCACAGAACAGGCTCTGAAAAATATCAGGTCTGTATTGGATTCCATGAGGGACCGTTGTGTTCAGGCAGCTTCAGATACCTTAACAACAGAAGAAAGAGAAAAGGTTGTACAAGAATTAAGGCAATTAAAGAACCAATTAATTCTTGAAGGTAATGTCAATTATGCTGGCAGATATGTATTTACTGGTTTTAAGACCGATACAAAATTAATTTACGATGCAAAAGACTATTCCAGAACTTTTCAATTTGATTTAAATTATTCAAAAAAAGACATAGAAAGTTTAAAGCTATCCGAAGTTGAATTCACAAGAATCCGTTTGCCTTATGGGCGTATTGATGCAGGTACAACCGTTCAAATAGAAGACGGGGGCGTTTTAACAACGCTTACGGTAGTAGAAAAGGATTCTACGGATCTTCCCACATCACTGACAGCTCAGGATGGTCCTTATGATTTACCACATGCCGGAACGGTATACGTGCTTAGGGATTCCGGTGAAATTATTTTTAATCCCGTAGATTTATCAGACTCCCTTAGCAGTATTCAAATCAGTTTTCAAAAGACGGATTTTATTGAAGGGGATTTAAGACCTGAACACTACTTTGAATGTACGGATGTAACTGATCCAGCTAATCTTGTAGTTTATATACCTTCTTCTGATGAAATGAGGTATGAAGTAAGCACAAACAGTAAAATTACTGTGAATACTTTAGGGAATTCTATCCTGACTCCAGAATTAATGCAGGATATTGATGAATTAATCCGCTATGTTGATAATTATGGAAAGAGGATGGAAGAGATTGAAGCTGGACTAAGGCCAAAGACCGATGAAATTTCCCTTGGAAAATTATTTGATTCGATGATTGGTAAATTGGATAAGCACATGGCAGTATTGTCAACGCAACATGCAGATTTAGGAAGCCGCATGATAAGACTTGAATTTATTGAAAACCGTTTAAGTTCAGATGAAGTAAACTTCACAGAATTAATGTCTGCTAATGAAGATGCTGAATTAGAAGAAGTCTATACCCAGTTTAGCATTCAGCAGTCAGTATATATGTCTTCTTTAATGGCAACTGCCAGGATTATTCAGCCTACATTAGTCGATTTCATACAATAAAATAACTAAGTTAAAGACAGGAACGGAGGATCCCGTTCCCTTTTTAAAATGAATAATACTTAGGGATAAAATGGAGGGAATATCATGATTTTAAATACCAAACACTTTGGCCAGATTGAAATAGAAGAAGATAAGATTTTAACCTTTGAAGAAGGGATTCCGGGTTTTCCTGATCATAAAAAATATGTATTAATATTTGATGAAGAAGATGAAAATTCTCCTTTTTGCTGGCTCCAGTCCCTGGATGATGAAAACATTGCTTTTGCTCTTTTAAATCCAGTGAAGATTTATGAAAATTATTCTCCTAAAGTAGATGATGAACTGATTAAAAGTTTAGGAGAGTTTAATGAGAACAGCCTGGCCATTTATTGCATTGTTGTGATTCCAGAAGATTATAAAAAGATGACGGTTAATTTAAAGGCGCCTATCGTCATTAATACCCTGACAAAAAAAGGTATGCAAGTGATAGCCGAAAATGAAGAATATGAAATACGGCACAGTGTTTTTAAAGATTTGACAGAATCTACTTCCACAAAGGAAGGTGTATAATATGTTGGCATTAACCAGAAAAAAAGAAGAATCCATAATGATTGGCGATAAAATAGAAATTAAAATTTTAGAAATTCAAGGGGATAAAGTTAAAATAGGGATAGAAGCGCCTAAAAATGTGACCATATATAGAAAAGAAATCTTCTTAGAAATTCAGGAAGAAAATAAGATTGCGGCTCAAATTAATGTGGATCATTTCGATTCGATTAAGGATATGATGAAAAAATAAGTCGAAAAATATAATTTTTTTTCAAAAAGCTATAAAGTTTGTTTTGTGATCCGTCGATATATGAAATGAAAGCAGAGTTGGCCAACTCTAATTATGGGCAAGGATGCCTAAATAAAAATTCAAGGAGGAATGGTTTATGATTATTAATAACAATATGCAAGCTATTAATGCTCACAGACAACTGGGTATTAATGCAACTGCTCAATCAAAATCTATCGAAAAATTAAGTTCTGGTTTAAGAATTAACCGTGCAGGAGACGACGCAGCTGGTCTTTCTATCTCTGAAAAAATGCGTGCTCAAATCAGAGGTTTAAATCAAGCTTCCAGAAACGCTCAAGACGGTATTTCTCTTATCCAAACTGCTGAAGGTGCATTAAATGAAACGCATGCAATCCTTCAAAGAATGAGAGAATTAGCAGTTCAAGCTGCTAATGACACATATGTAGATAATGACAGAAGCTACATCCAGGCAGAAATTAAACAATTAACTGCAGAAATTAACCGTATTGCAAGTACTACAGAATTCAACACTCAAAAACTTTTAGATGGTAATTACAGCGGTAAGAAATTCCAAATCGGTGCTAATGCTGAACAAATAGTTACATTAAGCATTGAAAGCATGAAGAGCTCCGATTTAGATATTGATAATATTCAAGTAAATAGCTATGCCGATGCCAGCGAGGCAATTACTACAATTGACGAAGCTATCAGTATTGTATCTAAAGAAAGATCCAATCTTGGAGCTATTCAAAACCGCTTAGAACACACCATTAAGAACTTAGATACAGCTGCTGAAAACTTACAAGCTTCTGAATCCAGAATCCGTGACGTGGATATGGCTAAAGAAATTATGCAATTCTCCAAGCTTAATATCTTGAACCAGGCAGCTCAAACCATGTTAGCACAAGCTAACCAAAATCCACAAAGCGTTCTTCAATTATTAAGATAATTAAGTTAACAGGACTTAAAAAAGCCAAGGTTTTACCTTGGCTTTTTTGATATAAATAATATATGATTTTTTGTCGATAAACAAAGAGAGGAACCAATTAAAATTAAGAAAAATATCAAACATAAAGGAGCTTAATAATGAGTTCTTCTCTTTTTGAAAAAAACGTCAGCCAGTATTGTAAAAAGTACGGTAAAATCATAAAAAATTTCACAGATACTTCAAATCTGCTTTTAGAAAAAACCAAAGATGACTGTTATACTCTTAAATTAAAATATCTAGACAGGGAGCTTTATCTTCATAGTAAGTATTCCCCAATCAAAGAAGCAGAAAGATTTGTAGAGAAAATTAAAGATTTTAATATAAAAACCGTCTTTATTATATATGGAATGGGTTTGGGCTATCATATCCTGGAGCTTATGAAATACTTGCATGAGGAAAATTCCTTGATTATTATTGAACCTAATGAAGAAGTTTTATCTAAGGCTTTTTCTGTTTTTGACTGGACAAAATTGTTAAATAGAAAGAAAACCCATCTTTTTACAGGGACCGACAGACAGGCTATTAATCTTCTTTTAGGAGAATTTGTTGATATTACAAATGCAGAGAACATTCAATTTTTAACTTTTTCCCAATATGATAAAATTTATCCTGAATTTTATAAAGTCGTTTATGAGGAAATTAAAAATTATGTTTCCTTATTTAAAATTTCAAAAAACACTAAAACGCATTTTTGGAATAAATATAATGAAAACTTTTTTAACAATCTGACTAAAATGGTACATGAACATTCTATTAATGATTTAAAAGGGCAGTTTAATAATGTACCTGCTTTTATTGTATCTGCAGGCCCTTCTTTGGATAAAAATATTAAGGCATTGAGACAAGTACAGAACAGGGGGCTTATCTTTTCAGGAGGCAGAACCTTGACAGCCCTTATTCATAACAATATCAGGCCTCATTTTGTCGTATCCATGGATCCTGGCATTGCAGCCTATGAGGTTTTACAGGAACATAAAAAACATGATATTCCTCTTATCACGACAGTGGTTTCAAATGATGAGGTGATACAGGCTCATCAGGGGGATCAATTTTACATTGCAAACAGCGAATATACGGGTCTTATTCATTATTTTACAAAGAAAGAGATGGATATTTTGCCTTTAGGCGCATCGGTGGCGAATGCCTCAGCCGCCATAGCACTTTATCTTGGCTGCAATCCCATAATATTTGTAGGACAAGATCTTGCTTATACCGATGGTAAATATCATGCCCAAAGCTGCCAGATTGGACAGGAAGAAACGGATGAAGATGACAGATTTGAAGTGGAAGGTATCTATGGCGGCAAAGTATGGACCAATAGTGTCTGGTATACCTTTTTGATGTGGATGGAGAAATTTATATATCATTCTTCTGGCAAACTTTTTATTGATGCCACAGAAGGCGGGGCCAAAATTCATGGGACAGAAATTTTGACCTTAAAGGAAAGCATAGAGAAATACTGCCAAAAGACCTTTGATGTTGATGAAAAACTAAAAGAAATTATATCTAATCATGAAAAAGTATATCAAAACGAAAAATTAAAGACTTTATTAAATAATTTAAAAAATAATTTAGATAAACTTGATAAAATATCAGATAAGGCTTTAAAAGATTTAGAAGAAGTATATCATTGTGATATAGAGAGTATTACAATAGAACATACCCGACCCTTTAGGGTTTTTGAAGAACAAATTAATAAAATGATGAAAGATAATCCAGGGATAAAGGATATATTAATACGGGTTTTTGAAGAGATTAATTCAAATAATGATTTTATAGAGAAGGTTAATGAAACAGAAAAAGAAAAACTAGAAAAAATCATTAAAAGAAACCAGGAATTCTACAGACAAATTAAAATAACCGTAAAAAGCATTGAAGGCTTCATAGAAAACTTAATAGAAAACCAATTGGAAAGCATAAAAATATTCGGGGCCAGAATTCATTTTAAATCTTAAAAGCAGGAGGAATAAAGATGGATAAAAGAGAAGAAAAGATGGAATTAGTTCGTACAGCAGCCGATTATACCGGCAGACTAATTGAAGGAATTAATGAAGCAGTGGACTTATTTCATGAAGGAATGGAAGGAAAGGCACTTGATTTGGTTATTCAAATTATTGATGGCTTAAAGTGGACTATGGAGGCCATTACGGTTACTTTAGATGTCCAGGAAGAAGCCATTGATATATCTGAAATCAATGACGCTTTTAATGCTATGTCAGAAGCCTTGGAAAATGTGGATTATGTACTCATTGCAGACGTACTGGAATATGAAATTCTTCCAAAAGTAGAAGAATGGAATCAAAAATTATTTATTACTGCAGGGGAAGAGTCATGATTCATTACGAAAAGAACATGCTTTTACTCAAGCAAAAAGATCTATTATTATATAACAAGATGAATTTGTATCAGAGCGATAAAGAAAAATATATCCCTGTCATGACAACTTCAGGAGACATGACGCTTAAGGTAATCAGTTATGATTATACCCGGCAAAAACAAATCGATTTTTTTCTGCACAGTAAATATAATCCGATAAAGGAAGCCGAAAAATTTGCAAAGGCAAAGTATAATTCCAATAAAGGGATTATACTTTATGGTTTTGCATTAGGATATCATATTGAAGCTTTAATGGAATTGTTATCCGATGAGCAAGAGCTCTATATTTTTGAAATGAATTTAGATGTATTTAAATCAGCCTTAGAAATCAGGGACCTGTCTAAAATTTTATCCCACCCGGGGCTGCATTTTATCATAACGGATAATACAAGTGATTTTGCCTTAAAGTTGTCTCGATTGTTAGAGGAACATAAAAACTTAATTATCTATCCGCCATCTTTAAAAACAATTCCTGAAGAGGGCGGAAATATCCGTTTTATCCTGGAAGACTGGGATATTAAAAAAACTGAATCCAATGAATGGAAAGAAAGAGTCATATACAATTATGAAAGAAATAAAAGGCTTAATTGTCCCAATGTGGGAGAATTGTTTGGCAAATACAAAGACCTGCCCTTCGTGGTTGTATCAGCAGGCCCTTCATTAGAAAAAAACGTGCATTTGCTCAAAAAATTAGAAGGAAGAGCTTTTATTTTTGCCGTTGGAAGAGTATTAAAAATTCTCCTTTGGAAAGATATTGAACCTGATATGTTTTGTATCATTGATCCGCAATATGGACCTACTTATTCACAAATTGAAGGTTATGAAGACTTAGATATCCCCCTGGTCTTTCATGAATATGCTGCTGCTGACACCATAGCAAAATACAGAGGTCCTAAATACATTGCATCAGACAAAAAAGAGCATATTGAAAATCCTGGGCATCTCATGGAATTAGGTGGTTCTGTTGCGACGGCAGTCGTGGATTTGGCTATCCGCTTTGGAGGAAATCCTATTGTGTTTGTAGGACAAGATTTAGCTTTTACGAATGGTCAAAGTCATGCTTACGGAGGATTAGTCAATCAAGATGTCAGCAGGAGAAAAGTAAAAGGTCAAAATGGGGAATTTCTTGATACAACTTTAGGGCTTTTAAGTTTTAAACATTGGATAGAAAATAAAATCAGAGATAATCCCCGGGTTGAGTTTATCAATGCTACAGAAGGCGGGGCATATATCGAAGGGTGTAAACATATAAGTCTTCAAGATTTCATTGACCAGTATATAGATTTTTCAAGTCCTATAGATAAAAGATTAAGGCAAAGAAAGCTGGAAGAAGAAATAAAGCTTTTTACTGCATCTATCGAGTACATTTAAAACATTACTGATAAAGATCTTTTTATAAAGCAGCATTTTAATTAGATCATAAATTAAGTAGGTGAAAAGATGTTTCAGGGGAAAAAGATTTTGGTTATTGGGGGAACGGGAACCATTGGACAAGGTCTGGTAAAAGAATTGATAAAACGTAATCCAAAGGTTATCCGTATCTTTAGCAGGGATGAATATAAACAGTTTAAAATGGAGCAAGAGCTGGGCAGACTAGAAAATATAAGGTTTTTATTAGGAGACGTAAGAGATAAGGAAAGAGTCCAAAGGGCTATGGAAGGGATTGATATTGTCTTCCATTTAGCTGCATTGAAACATGTTCCTTCGTGTGAATACAATCCTTTTGAAGCAGTAAAAACCAATGTGATGGGAACGCAAAATGTCATAGAATCGGCTATTCATCACAGGGTCGAGAGGGTTGTTTATACAAGCAGCGACAAGGCTATCAATCCGACCAACACCATGGGGGCTACGAAGCTTCTGGCAGAACGTTTGATGTCTTCTGCGGATTATTATAAAGGAGGTAAAAGACCTATTTTTGCTTCAGTCCGCTTTGGAAATGTCATGGGTTCCAGGGGCTCAGTGATCCCTTTATTTAAAACACAAATTCTCGAAAAAAGAAAGGTCACTGTAACAGATCCTGCTATGTCCCGTTTTATGATGAGCATTACTGAAGCTGTGAGTTTGGTATTAAAGGCTGCAGAATATGCCGTAGGGGGAGACGTTTTTGTATTAAAAATGCCAGTAGTTAATATAAAAGATTTAGCTGAAGTGGTTATCGAAGAAACATGCAAAAAATACGATTTGCCCCGGGAAGAAATCAAAATAGAATATATTGGTTTAAGACCAGGAGAAAAGATGTATGAAGAGTTGATGACAAAAGAAGAAGGAGAACGGGCAGAAGAATTAGAAGAAATGTTCAGAATTTATCCTATTACAAGGGCAGGCATCAATATAACCGGTATTAATGGATATTCAACAGACTCATCCAAAGTTAAAGCTTTAAATAAAGAAGAAATTAGAAATCTTATTCTCAGAGAAGACCTAATTTAAAAAGGGCTGTGTACTAAGGGTTATTTAACCTAAGTGTACAGCCTTATTTATTAGGCAAAAGATACAAATAAATTATACTAAGGATTGTGTTAGCTTTTGACGAAATTATAAATAGAATTTATTATAAAGCAGGTGATAATTTTGCATAGAATAGGGATTATTGGCTCA
>JAAYML010000060.1 GCA_012521395.1 Candidatus Epulonipiscium sp.
ACAAGAAGTGTCCTTATCCAAATGGAAGGGCAAAGTTTTACTTATAGTGAATACAGCTACAAAATGTGGATTAACCCCTCAATATGAAGGACTAGAGTCATTATATAAAAAATATAAGGACAAAGGATTTGAAATTTTAGACTTCCCATGCAATCAGTTTTTAAATCAGGCGCCTGGTACAGATGAAGAAATTACACAGTTTTGCACATTAAATTTTGGAACCACTTTTCCACGTTTTGTAAAAATTGATGTCAATGGTCCAAACGCTGATCCTCTTTATGTATGGCTTAAAGAACAAGCACCTGAAGATGAAGAAAATGAGGATTCCCTGGCATTTGAAGAAAAAGTCAAAAACCTTCAGCCTATTGAAAAAGCAAGTGATATTAAATGGAACTTTGGAAAATTTTTAATTGATAAAAGCGGAAATGTATATAAAAGGTATTCACCTGGTTATAAGCCAGAGTTACTTGAAGATGATATAGAAAAATTATTAGCTGAATAAAAATTAAAGGGACAGTTCTTTGCTTTCCTGATTCAGACAAAGTTAAATAAGGAAGCAAAGAACTGTCTTTTTATTTTTTATCAAAAGGCATTATTTATTGCTTTGAAAAGGCCGAAAAATATTATGTCTGTATAAATATATTAAAAGGGTGATCTTATGAAAGAGTTATCTTACGAAAAGAAATGGCATTTTTGGGACAGCCCTTCTGTTTTTCTCGACATTGACAGCCTGATATATCTTGTTGTATCTGTAGTACTCATTTGGAGGATAGTTTGTGCTGTTAAAAAACGAATGAAAAAAGAAAGCATTAAGTTTAGTGATTTTGTTAGCAGTTATACAATTTTATCTTCTGTGCCAGTGGTTTGTATTTTTTTAGTTCAGTTAATGATGTCAGGAATATTTATTTTAAGTAACTGGATAGTCGCATTTTTACCATTAATTTATTCAATAATTATCCAGGTTATATTGATGATAATTAAAAAGTGGAAGAAGTAAGCAAGGAGTTGACCTGGCGACTTTTATATAAATATTGTATCCCCAAATATTTCTTCGAAGGATTTATCTTTTGGCTGATAAATTTTGATTTCTGAATCATATTTTTTAAGTCATTGGTTATAAATGATTTCACCGTCATGATAGGTATTAATAATATAGTCTTTAATTGTATGATATGGAAAGTCAATATGATATTCTTTTATTAACTCAAAGAAAAATTTCATTTCGTTAAATAAGGTTACAACAGAAATTTTTTCATCCTCATCATTGATTGCTTTTTCTAAATGGTCGCAAAAAAAGCTTGTAAAAAAAACTTTAATAATGTATAAAATTTTTCTTTTTTTAATTGTATCATCTTATTACCTCCCCAATATGACCGCATTATTTATGGAAGCAAGGATGTTTTCTTGCTTCCATTTTTTATTTTAAATGGAATAAATCATAATTTAAATAGCTTAAATTAAAAAGATAGGAAGCTCAATATTAAATACTTCTTGTTTTAAAAAATTAGATAGATTATTCTGTTTAAAGAAGGAAAAA
>JAAYML010000061.1 GCA_012521395.1 Candidatus Epulonipiscium sp.
ATAGCACTGATTGTTTTAATCGTTGTTTTGCATAAGATTAAGGCTGAATGGGTGGCAATAAATTAAAAAAACAGTCTGTATCACATTTTTATTATTTTCATTTTCTAAGACCAATAAAAAATTTTTTTCATAAAAGGATGAAAAAAACAGCATTTTAATATATAATTTAATTTAGAACTTGTATATAAATTTAAAAGCGGTTTATATTACTTAAGAAAAGGAGATATATATGTCTGCACCAGAAGTTTGGTTTCCTCATATAGGGATAAAAATTGGAAAACTAGATCCTGTTGCTTTTAAACTTTTTGGGATTTCTGTATATTGGTATGGGATTATTATTGGCTTAGCTGTAACTTGCGGTCTTTTACTTGCTATGGAGGAAGCAAAAAGAACCAATCAGGATCCCAATTATTATGTAGATTTTTTATTATATGATTTGATTGCTGCTATTATAGGTGCACGTCTTTATTATGTTATTTTTTCCTGGGAAGATTACAAGGACAATTGGTTAAGAATTTTTGCCCTGAGAGAGGGCGGGCTGGCTATATATGGTGGAATTATTACTTCAGTTATTGTTGCTTGGATATTTACAAAGAAGAAAAATATTTCTTTCGGGCTTTTTGCAGATACGGCTGCACCCAGCTTGATTTTAGGACAAGCTATAGGCCGGTGGGGAAATTTCTTCAACCAGGAAGCTTTTGGAAGATATACGGATTCTTTATTTGCTATGCGTTTAATAAAAGAAAATGTGAATCAATATCTTACACCAGATATTTTAAATAATACTATTTTATTTGAAGGTATAGAATATATTCAGGTTCATCCAACCTTTTTATACGAATGTCTATGGAATTTATTGGTTTTATTTTTCCTTTTATGGTATAAAAAAAGGAAAAAATTTAATGGTGAAGTATTTTGCATGTATCTTATTGGCTATGGGCTGGGCCGGTCATGGATTGAAGGTCTGCGTATCGATCAGCTTCAGATTGGTTCTACAGGTCTTGCCGTATCACAACTTTTATCTATTCTATTAGTGGTTTGTTCAATCTTTTTAATAATCAATAATAGAAAAAATACAAAAGAAATTAAAAAATAGAAAAAAGTGTAATAATATGTTGATTTATCATTGGAAAAGTATTATAATATTTGTAAGATAATAAAAAAATATCTAAAGAAAAAAGCATTTTTTCAAAAAAATGGGGATAAAAAACGGGGTGAAGAAATGAATAATATTTACGGGGAAATTAATCTTCTACGAGAAAAGTTAAACGAACTAATCGTAGGCGAGAATGATTTTCAGGAAATTTACAGAATCAGTACGGAGTTAGATAGACTAATCTTACTCTACTATGATCACATATCATGTAACACACGTTCGTTAGATGCATAATAGCATAAATCATAAAAGAGATAGGAATTTTTTCCTATCTCTTTTTATTTTTTTGCGAAAAGTACTTGAAAAAATAAAACGGTCATACTACAATATGAGGTAAGAAGTGGTTAATTGTGGTGGAAAGTGGGAGATAGATACCACTAAGGTGGGATATATATATGTTTATGGGGGAGTACCAACATTCAATTGATAATAAGGGACGTCTGATTATCCCGGCAAAATTCAGGGAAGAGCTGGGAGATACTTTTGTGATTACAAAAGGTTTAGATAATTGCTTGTTTGTATACCCTAATTCTGAATGGAAAATTTTTGAAGAAAAGCTAAAAACTCTCCCTATCACAAATGCCAATGCAAGAAAATTTGTAAGATTTTTCTTAGCAGGTGCGGTTGAATGTAATGTGGACAAGCAGGGAAGAATATTAATCCCAAATAATTTAAGAAACTATAGCGGTATAGATAAAGATGTGATTTTAATAGGTGTTACGAACAGGGTTGAAATATGGAGTAAAGAAAATTGGGATAAATATAATAATGAAGATTTTGATGCCAGTGAATTAGCTGAAAATATGCAGGAATTAGGAATATAAAATGAGGTGAATCTCTATGGATTTCCATCATATATCAGTGTTATTGGAGGAGACAATAGAAGGATTAAATATCGATCCTTCAGGTATCTATGTAGATGGAACCATGGGAGGAGCCGGTCATTCTTATGAAATTTGCAAACATTTAAATGAGTACGGAAGATTTATTGGAATTGACAGGGACATTGATGCCATTAAAGCTTCGGAAATAAAATTAAAAAGCCAATTTAAAAATGTAGATTTAGTTCACGACAACTTTTCAAATATAAAAAAGATACTAATCGATTTAGGACTTTCTTCGATTAATGGGATGCTCCTGGATTTGGGGGTATCTTCTTATCAATTAGACACGCCAGACAGGGGTTTCTCCTACATGCATAATGCTCCTTTGGATATGAGAATGGACAGGAATCAGGCTTTAACTGCCAGGGAAATCGTGAATGAGTATAGTCAAAAACGATTAGAAGAAATCATAAAAGAATATGGTGAAGAGCGGTGGGCTAAGCGGATTGCAGAGTTTATTGTCAATGAAAGAAAAAAAGCCCCTATAAGTACTACTTTTGAGTTAGTAGATATTATAAAAAAAGCAATTCCACAAGGAGCAAGGAAAGAAGGACCTCATCCTGCAAAAAGAACTTTTCAGGCAATTCGTATAGAAGTTAATGGGGAATTAAAGATATTAGAACAGTCCATAAAGGATATTGTAGACGTATTAGCACCCAAAGGAAGGCTTTGTATTATTACTTTTCATTCTTTAGAAGACAGGATTGTTAAGAAAAGCTTTAAGGCTTTAGAAAATCCTTGTACTTGCCCTCCTGATTTTCCTATTTGTGTTTGTGGTAAAAAAGCAATGGCCAGAGTTATCAGCAGGAAACCAATTTTACCAAGTCCGCAGGAAATTGAAAAAAATCCCCGTTCACGGAGTGCTAAACTAAGAATTTTAGAAAAATTATAATGAATAACGCTTAAAAGCATAAATTTATGGATTGTTTATAATAATGGCCATCAGGCGGAATGGAGGTTAATATGTCAAAGAGCAATAGGATTAGAGAACAATACCTATATGGCACTTCTGCACCCAAATTCAATGATACCCACAAGACATTGATCCAGGAAGATGAAAAAGAGCTTCTTCATTATAAGCAAAAGAAAGAAAAAGCTCAGAGGACCAGAAAGGTTATATCTTATAAATTGAAACTTGTAGGGAATGTTTTGTGCCTTTTTATAGGATGTTTGTTTATCATGGGACAATATGCCTCCATTACTTATAATCAAAAAGAAATAAAAAAATTAAAATCGGAATTAAAAGAAATCCAGAATTCAAATATGCTATTAAAATCCGAGATTGCTGAAACAGTTGATTTAACTTATATCAAAGAAGTGGCTACAGAAAAATTAGGAATGATGGAACCTGCAGCGCATCAAATTGTTTATATTGAAATACCCAAAGTGAGTTACACAGCTTATAATCAACTAGAACAAGATCAGAACCGTTTAAATCAAAGCACTGAAGATGAAGTCGTTGCTGCAAGTTTTTTTGATTTTTTTAAATTGAAAAGGTGAAGCAATGAACGAATTAATCCGACAAGTCAGAAGAAGAAATTTTATCATTCTTACAATTTTAATAGGTTCTATCCTTTTATTAATCTACCGGATAGGATATATAAAGTATACCTATGGGGAAGAATATGAAGAAAGAGCAGTTTTGCAAAGACTGAATACAGAGCAGGTTATATATCCTAACAGAGGCTTTATTGTGGATAGAAATTTTCACGATTTAGCCATTAGCACCATTGTTTACAATGTGATTTTGGATCCTAACATTTTAGCAGAGCACATTACTGAAGAAAAAAGGAATGAAGTAGTTGCGGATTTGGCTCAAATCTTAAATCTTTCTCCGGAAAGCATTCAGCAGACCATTGAAAAAAACCCAAAATCAAGGTATCAGATTATAAAAAAACATGTTAAGGCAGATACAGCGCAAAAAATCAGAGAAAAGGGCTTAATGGGGGTTTGGCTAGAGGAAGATTCTTTCAGAAATTATGTAAGAAACGATTTTGCTGCTCATCTGCTGGGTTTCGTTAATGCAGACAAACAAGCGCAATATGGGGTTGAGCAGTATTATGACAATTGGTTAAGAGGCGTTTCAGGACGGGTTTTCCCTATGATTAAAGAAGGAAAATATGTCATGGAAGAAAATATTGCGCCTCAACAGGGACATACGGTTGTATTGACGATAGATGAGACAATACAACATTTTTGTGAATTGGCACTAAAAAATGCAGTAGAAGAACATAATCCCAAAAATGCAGCGGTTATAGCTATGAATCCAAAAACAGGTGAAATACTAGCCATGGCCGCTTATCCGTCTTTTAACCCCAATAAATACAATGATTTGAGTGAATATTTTGATGAAGGTATCTGGGAATCTTTATCGAATGAAGAAAAGCTGAAAATGTTAAATACGGTATGGAAAAATTATAATCTCAGTGTGACTTATGAACCGGGTTCTACGTTTAAACCTTTTGTGATTGCTGCCGCATTGGAAGAAAACTCGATTACAGTTCATGATAAATATAATTGTCTAGGTCATAAAAAAATTCATACAGAAACCATTCATTGCTGGAGAACCTGGGGCCATGGGGAAGAAACCTTAGAACAAGCTTTAGCAAATTCCTGTAATGTGGCCATGATGGATATTGTAGAAAAGCTTGGGGCTGAAAAATTTTACCGATATCAGAAATTGTTTGGATTTGGAGAAGTTACAGGCATTGATCTTCCAGGTGAAGAATCAGGAATATTACATAAACAAGAAGCTTTAAGGCCAGTTGAATTAGCCACGAGTTCTTTCGGGCAAACATTTAATGTTACGCCTATTCAGTTGATTACTGGATTTTCGGCTATTATTAATGGCGGAAATCTGATGCAGCCTTATGTGGTAAAGCAAATTGTGACTGAAGATGGAAGAGAAGTCAAGACGACAAGTCCAGTTATAAAAAGAAGGGTCATTTCTCAGGAAACTTCTCAAATTCTAAGAAATTATCTTGAAACAGTTGTGACAGACGGAACCGGTAAAAATGCCAGGGTAGAAGGTTACACGGTTGGTGGAAAAACCGGAACAGCTGAAAAACTTCCCAGAGGCAGTGGAAAGTATGTGCTTTCCTTTATTGGTTTTGCACCCGTTGAAGATCCGCAAATTGTTGTATTGGCTATATTGGATGAAACAGAAAATTATTCGGAAGGAAGCGTATCGGCTGCACCTATAGTTCGTGAAATATTTGAAAATGTGCTTCCTTATATGGGTATAGAGCCGTCAGGTCAAACCAATATCGAAAATAAAACAGATGTTGAGTTGCCTGATTACAGTGGTTTGACACTTTTAGAGACAGGAACAGATTTAACGGTTAAAGGACTTAAATTTGAAGCCATTGGAATGGGGAATTATGTTAAAAAGCAGTTCCCAAATCCAGGGACCAGGGTACCTTTAGGAACAACCATCAAACTATATGTGACAGAAAATCCAGAAGAAATTGAAACGACAGAAGAAGAAAGTGTTACAGAAGAATAGCATGAGAAAAAGACCGGTTTTAAATAAAAGAATAAGATAAATAGTAGAATAATGCCTCCATAATTGCAATAAAATGATATTAAGTCTGGCAATTATGGGGGTATAATATGGATAAACCCACTATAAAGATGAAACGGAAGCTTTTATTTTTTTTATGTGCATTTACTTTTTCTATTATTGGTCTGATTATAAGAATTGCCTATTTACAAATTGCTCATGGGAGTTTTTTACAGGAACTGGCTTATGAACAGCATACAAGAGACAGACTAATATCTCCTCAAAGAGGCAGTATATATGATAGAAACGGAGTTGAACTTGCAAAAAGTGCCACAGTGGCTACTATAGGCGTTGTCCATGCTCAGGTAGAGGATAGTGAAGAAGTCACAAGGGTGCTTTCTGAAAAGCTTGGTCTGGATTATGAGTATGTCAAGAAAAAAGTGGAAAAAAATGTTGCTCTGGAAAGAATACAGTCTAAGGTTGATAAAGAACTTGCTGATGAAATAAGAAAGCTTAACTTAGCCGGGGTAAAGATTGATGAGGATTCGAAGCGCTATTATCCTTATGGTAATTTAGCTTCCCATGTGATTGGTTTTGTTGGAAAGGACAATCAAGGTATTATTGGGTTAGAAGTCAAGTATGATGAGTATTTAAAAGGAAGTCCGGGGAAAATACTCATGGAAACAGACGGCAGAGGCAGGGAAATAAAAGATATCCCTGAAAGAAGAATAGAGCCCGTACCAGGCTATCATTTAGTCACCACTTTAGACGTAAATATTCAGCAGTACGCGGAACAGGCTTTAGAAAAGGCAGTCAAGGCAAAAGGTGCAAAAAGAGGAAGCATTATTATCATGAATCCTCAAACAGGTGCCATATATGCCATGGCCAATAAACCAGATTACGATTTAAATCAGCCTTTTAAAATAAACAATCCGGATTTAGAGGCTATATGGGACAGCCTTACGCCTGAAGAACAACATAAGGCATTAAATCAAATGTGGAGAAATTTTGCCATTAATGATACCTATGAACCAGGTTCTACATTTAAAATTGTCACTTCGGCTATAGGTCTTGAGGAAAAAATAGTTAATATCGATTCCCCTTTTTACTGTAAAGGTTATCATCTGGTGGGTGACAGGATGATTAAGTGCTGGAGATATCCCAGAGCCCATGGTTCAGAGACTTTTACACAAGGGGTTCAGAATTCTTGTAACCCTGTTTTTATGGAAGTTGCAGAAAGAGTGGGACCTAAAAAATATTATCAATACATGAAAAAATTTGGTTTTCATGAAAAGACAGGCATTGATGTGCCTGGTGAAGCAGTGGGCATTATGCATGATTTAAAAGATATCGGTCCTGTTGAATTGGCTACAATGTCTTTTGGTCAATCTTTTCAGATAACACCTTTGCAGCTTATCAGGGCTGCTTCAGCTGCTGTTAATGGTGGTTATTTGGTTACACCTCATTTTGCTTCGAAAATTATCGATGATGAAGGTAATGTGATTAAGACTTTTGAGTATGAAAAAGGAAAACAAGTTATTTCTGAAGAAACTTCCCAAGTTTTAAAGAAAATTTTAGAAAGTGTTGTAGCGGAGGGAACGGGAAATAAAGCATATATACCGGGATATAGGATAGGAGGGAAGACTGCGACTTCTGAAAAGCTTCCAAGAAGCAGCAAAAAATATATTGCCTCCTTTTTGGCATTTGCTCCAGCCGAAGATCCACAAGTAATCGCATTAATCATTATTGATGAGCCTCAGGGAATTTATTATGGAGGAACGGTTGCAGGACCGGTTATACAAGAAATCTTTGAAAATATCTTACCTTATTTAAATATAAAACCCCAATACACAGAAAAAGAAATGAAAATGAATCTTGTAGAAAAAATTGTTGTTCCTGACTTGATTTCAAAAAATGTTCAGGACGCAAAGAATGAGCTAAAAAAACTTAATTTAGGGGTTGAGTTAATAGGAAATGGAGAGATAGTACACGATCAGTTTCCTTTGGCGGGGGATGAAGTCAATCCCAATAGTAAGGTTATTCTTTACACCGATCCATAATAAATTTAAATGAGAAGTTTTTTACAAAAAATTATAGCTTTTAGGAGTGCTTGTGGTATAATGATTCAGTATGCTAGAGCTTAGGAGGAAAAAAATGAAAGTTAAGGAATTGCTCAAAGAAATTGATTACCGTTTACTTCAGGGAGATTTAGATAAAGAAGTGGAATCTATTGCTTATGATTCCAGACAAGTTAAAGAAAAGGGGCTTTTTGTTTGTATCGAGGGTTATGTTTCTGATGGACATAAATTTATTCCTGATGCCATTGCGAAAGGGGCAGGAAGTCTTTTGGTCAGTAAGAAAGTTGAAAATCTTCCATCAGATATTACGGTCATTCAGGTAGAGGATACAAGAAAAGCCTTAGCCAGTGTTGCTGCAGCTTTTTATGGCTATCCGGCAAATCAAATTAAGCTTATTGGTGTAACGGGTACCAATGGGAAAACCACAACAGCTTACTTAATTGGCAGAATTCTCGAAGAATACAATAATAAAGTGGCTGTATTAGGAACCATTGAAAACCGTATAGGTAATAAAGTACTGAAAACGGAAAGAACGACTCCGGAATCTTTGGATTTACAGGCATTGTTTTCAGAAATGTTAAAGGAAGAAGTCAGTCATTGCGTGATGGAGGTTTCTTCTCATGCTTTAGAGCTTAGCAGGGTGGCAGGCTGTTACTTTGAAATAGGAATTTTTACAAATTTAAGTTTGGATCATTTAGATTTTCATAAGACCATGGAAAATTATAAAATGGCAAAAGCGAAATTATTTAAAAATTGCAAATATGGCATCATTAATATGGATGATGCCAGTGCCAGTGATATTATCAAAGCATCCAGCTGTGAAATAATCACTTTTGCTATAGAAAAAGAAGCCGATTTCAGGGCTTATGATATCCATATCAGTTCAAAAGGAATAGAATTTACAGTAAAAATAGATCATGAAGAAGTTCGTTTTAAATTAAATACGATTGGAAGATTTAATGTTTATAATGCTTTAGGTGCTATTGTAGCCGCGTATTATTTAAATATTCCAAAAGAAGTAATAAAAACGGCTTTAGAAAAGATGGAAGGCGTTCCTGGCAGGGTTCAAAATGTCAGCAGCCATTCAGATTTTAATATTTTAGTGGACTATGCTCATACACCAGATGGATTGGAAAATGTTTTAAAGACGATTAAAGAATTTGCTAAGGGTGAGATTATAACCGTTTTTGGCTGTGGCGGAGACCGGGATAAAAGTAAACGTCCTATCATGGGAAAAATCGCAGGGGAGTATTCTTCATATTGTATTATTACTTCTGATAATCCAAGAACTGAAGATCCTGAAAAAATTATTGATGAGATAGAAGCAGGAATAAAAGAAAGCAATTGCCCCTATGAAAAAATCGTTGACAGGCGGGAAGCTATAAAAAAGGCTGTCCAAAGGGCAAAGAAAGATGATGTTATACTGATTGCAGGAAAGGGACATGAAAACTATCAAATTCTTAAAGATAAAGTGGTTCATTTTGATGATGCAGAAGAAGTAAGAGCAATCCTACAGGAGGATTACAATGGAAGCCATAAAAATTAGTGAAATTGTTTCAGCGGTTAAAGGAATTTTTATCAATCCTTCAAAGAATATAGATGAACATCAGATAAAGATTGATAGCCTTTCTACAGACAGCAGGGTTATTTCTGCAGGAGATTTATTTATCCCTCTTACAGGAGATAAATTTGACGGGCATGATTTTATTCCTGCTGCTTTTGAAAAAGGAGCCCTTTTATCCCTAAGCCAAAGAAGGGATATAAAGATACCAGAAGGAAAAGGACTTATTCTTGTTGAGGATACAAAACAAGCCCTTATGGATTTAGCGACTTATTACAGGTCTTTGTTTTCAATTCCTGTGATTGCTGTTACAGGAAGTGTAGGTAAGACGAGTACTAAAGATATGATTGCTTCTGTTCTTGGTCAAAGTTTTAAAGTCCTAAAGACCCAGGGCAATTTTAATAACGAGATAGGGGTTCCTTTGACAATTTTTAATTTATCCAGAGAAGATGAAATAGCGGTTATTGAAATGGGTATGAATCATTTTGGGGAAATTCATAATTTAAGTAAAATTGCCAGACCAGACATGGCTGTGATAACGAATATTGGAACATCCCACATTGAAAATTTAGGGAGCAGAGAGGGTATACTAAAAGCAAAAAGTGAAATTTTTGATTATATGAAGAAAAAGGGTAAGGCATTTTTAAATGGAGACGATGACTTATTAGTAAGTCTTAGGGATCAATTAACTGTTCCTGTCTGCTTTTTTGGTTTAAGTCATTCTAATGACATTTACGCTAATAAAATTGAAGAAAAAGGATTAGAAGGTACTTATGCCAGTATTGTATGGGATAGTAATGAAATGCAAATAGAAATTCCAGTTCCAGGCAGGCATATGGTCTATAATGCCCTTGTAGCAGTTGCTATTGGTCTGGAATTAGGAATGACAAAAGAAAAGATAAAAGAAGGTATCAAAAACTATCAGGCATCAAAAATGAGAATGAATATTTCCAGAAACAAAAAGGGTATTTACATTATAAATGATGCTTATAACGCCAGCCCACAATCGATGAAAGCTGCTCTTGATGTATTATCTCAATTAAAAGAAGGTAAAAGAAAAATTGCGGTTTTAGGTGATATGCTTGAATTAGGTACATACTCTGAGCAGGCGCATAAAGAAGTTGGGGAGTATGTAGCCAAGAAGGCTTTAGATTATTTATTTACTTTTGGAAGAGAAGCCGAAAACATTGCTCTGGCGGCAATGAATGCAGGAATGGATAAGAATAAAGTGTTTATTTTCTTAGTTCAGGAAGAATTATTCAATCAACTTCAAATGCTTGTTGACAGTAATGATATGATATTGTTCAAAGCGTCCAGAGGAATGCATTTGGAAAAGACAGTGGAGAAATTAGAAGAGGTGGAATAGTTTATGTATCATGAAGCAATCTACGCCGTACTTATTTCATTCATCATCAATTTAATCTTAAGTCCGATATTGATACCTTTTTTAATCAAACTTAAGTTTGGACAATTTGTAAGAGACGATGGTCCTAAAAGTCATTTAAAAAAGGCAGGAACCCCTACGATGGGTGGTATTATCATTCTTAGCAGTATTCTTTTAACTTCCTTATTATTTATTAAAGGCAACAGGGATGGGTTAGCCGTTTTACTGGTTACTTTATCTTTTGGTATTATAGGATTTATAGATGATTTTATCAAAGTTGCCCTGAAACGGTCATTAGGATTGAAAGCTTACCAAAAAATCGTAGGGCAATTGTTTGTAAGCGGTTGTTTTCTATACTATATTCTAAATGTCGCTAAAATAGGAACACGTGTTATCATACCTTTTACGGCAGGCAGAGAAATTGACTTTGGCATTTTGTTTATACCTTTTTTCTTTATTGTGATGCTGGGAACGGTTAATGGAGTGAATTTAACAGATGGTCTGGACGGATTGGTTTCCAGTGTTACTGTTTTGATTGCTACATTTTTTACAGTTGTCAGTTGGGGTGAAAACAGCAGTATTCTTCCAGTTGCAGCAGCCGTTGTAGGAAGCCTTTTATCCTTTTTACTCTTTAATTCTTATCCGGCAAAAGTTTTTATGGGGGATACAGGATCATTGGCTTTAGGAGGTTTTGTGGTTTCTACAGCTTTTATATTAAAAATGCCAATTTTTATTGCAATTGTAGGAATGATTTATTTAATAGAATCTATTTCTGTAATGATTCAAGTAGCTTATTTTAAAGCAACGGGTAAAAGGGTGTTTAAAATGGCACCAATTCATCATCATTTTGAGTTATCTGGCTGGACTGAAAGCAAAGTTGTGTCTGTTTTTTGCATTGCCACAGCTGTTGCATGTCTGATAGGATTTCTAGGATTGAATTAATAGATTTTTGGTAGTTGGAGGAATAAGAAATGGACTGGTGCAAAAAAAATGTATTAGTTGTAGGAATGGCTAAAAGTGGAATTAGTGCTGCAAAACTCTGTTCCAGACTAGGGGCAAAAGTAACCATTCAAGATGTAAAAAGTAAGGAAGAATTGATGAAGTCTGTTAAGGAAGAAATAGATATTTTAGATTCAATGGCTGTTTATATGTTATTAGGAGAAGAGCCTACTGATATTATAGATTCTTTTGATTTAATTGTTTTAAGTCCAGGTGTTCCCACAGATTTAGAATTTTTAAACAAAGCAAGACAGCTTCAAATTCCAATCTGGTCTGAAATAGAGTTAGCATTTGTTCTTTGTCCTTGCCCGGTAATAGCGATTACAGGAACTAATGGAAAAACAACGACTACAACCTTGGTTGGGGAGATTATGAAAAAATATAATCCCGGAACCCAGGTAGTAGGGAATATCGGGATACCTTTTACAGAGAAAGTGGAAGAATTAAAGAAAGAGGATTTGGTGGTAGCAGAAATTAGCAGTTTCCAGTTAGAAAGCATACATACGTTTAAACCTAAAGTGAGTGCTATTTTAAATATTACACCAGATCATTTAAACAGACATAAAAGTTTGGAAAATTATGTTGCTGCCAAAGAAAGAATCTTTGAAAATCAAGATGAGAATGATTATTGCGTTTTAAATGACGATGATGATATTTGCAGTAAGATGAAGCACAAAACAAAAGCAAAGGCTCTTTTATTTAGCAGGAAAAAAGAATTAAATGAAGGTGCCTTTTTAAAAGACAATAAAATTTGGGTCAGATTGGGTAAAGAAGATGAGGCGATTTGTTTAACCGAGGAATTAAGGATACCAGGAAATCATAATATTGAAAATGTTTTGGCTGCTGTTGCCATTTCTGTTTCGATGGGTGTTCCGCCAGAGATTATCAGAGATGTTGTGATTCATTTTAAAGGGGTGGAGCACAGGATAGAATTTGTAGATAAAATTGATGGCGTAGAATATTACAATGATTCTAAAGCGACTAATGTAGATGCTGCTATTATTGGAATACAATCCATGAAAGCACCAGTTGTTTTGATTGGTGGAGGTATGGATAAGGGTGCTGATTTTTCAGAATGGATTGATGCATTTGATGGAAAAGTAAAGGCTTTGATCGTTATGGGGGAAACTGCGGATAAAATTATAAAGACAGCTAATCAAAAAGGCTTTTTTAATATTAAAAAGGTTTCTTCTATTGAAGAAGCTGTCCGTTTAGCTAAAGAAACAGCCCAAAAAGGAGATTGCGTTTTACTGTCGCCTGCTTGCGCAAGCTGGGATATGTTTAAAAGTTATGAAGAAAGAGGGAAGTTATTTAAAAAAGCAGTTTATGCATTGAGAGGGTGAGTCTGTGGATTTAGCTGTATCTCAAAAGGGTTATAAAAAAGCCAAAAGAAAAAAAGAAGAGGTTAAACTAGTAAGAGGACAGTGTGACTTTACCATATTATTCACAGTGGTGACTTTGACCTTATTTGGTGTTGTTATGATTTTTAGCTCCAGTTATCATTATGCGTTAGAAAACTTCAATGACATGTATTATTTTTTAAAAAGACAAGTCATATGGTCTCTGCTTGGTTTTGCCACAATGATTTTTGCAATGAATTTTGATTACAGAAGACTTAAGGTATGGGCTCCGCTTTTATATTTGATTTCTCAGGTCTTACTGGTTTTGGTTTTGTTTATTGGTAAAGAAGTTAATAACTCAAAAAGGTGGTTTGGAATAGGGAGTATAGGCTTTCAACCATCTGAGCTGGCTAAACTGACACTAATCTTTTTTCTGGCATTATATATATCTCGTAACAAAAGTAAATTAAAGACTTTTACCGGATTATTCTTAACTCTTATTATTGTCGTCGGGATACCAGCTGGTTTGATTGCTGTTGCTAACTTAAGTACAGCCATTGTCGTTGCTTTTATAGGTATTGCAATGCTTTTTGTGGCAAGCCCTAAAGTATGGCACTTTTTTGCATTGGCAGCACCAGTTGCTGCAGCAGCCATACCGGCAGTCTTACTGCCTCAATTTAGGTATAGACTGGTGAGAATACAAATATGGCTAAACCCCTGGCTGGATCCTACAAACAAAGGTTATCAGCCAATACAATCCCTATATGCTGTAGGCTCAGGAGGTCTGTTTGGTTTAGGTTTAGGAGAAAGCAGACAAAAATTAGGCTTTATACCAGAGGCTCATAATGATATTATTTTTGCCATTGTGTGTGAAGAACTGGGTTTGGTGGGTGCTGCAGTTTTACTTACGTTGTTTATCGTTTTGATTTGGAGAGGCATAAAGACTGCTATGAATGTGCCGGATTTATTTGGTTCATTAATAGCGACAGGAATTGTATGTATGATAGGTATTCAAGTGCTTATTAATGTTGCTGTCATTACGAATACAATACCGACAACAGGAATGCCCCTACCTTTTATCAGTTACGGCGGCTCCTCTTTGTTATTTACTATGGCAGCTATAGGAATACTGCTTAATATATCAAGATATTCAAGAACAAATAAAATTTAGATTTTTCTCCTGTAACCATGGTACAGCTTTTTGAAGGGACAGAAGATAAGACGCCAGTACCTTTCTCCTGAAATAACAGGATTGGATACAGCCTTAGTCACAACTTCTGTAATTATGCATACTATAGTTATATATAGGCTTACCTGACGTTTTCAGGAGGTGTCTTTTCATGGGCAGATTTTATATAGATGGAGGAAGGTGTCTTGAGGGAACATTGCGGATTCAAGGGGGGAAAAATGCAGTCCTCCCAATACTTGCGGCAACGGTCCTAAATGGTGATGTCAGTTATATTCAAGATTGCCCCAGGATATTAGATGTTTTTACCATGATTCGTATTCTGGAAAGTATTGGCTGCAAGGTAAGATGGGATGATAAGACATTAATGATTGATTCATCTTCAGTAGATTCTTATAAAATACCGGAAGAATTAGTCAGAGAAATGCGTTCTTCTATTATTTTACTCGGTTCGGTTCTTGGAAGACATAAAAAAGTCATTATTTCTTATCCGGGTGGCTGTCCTTTAGGACCCAGACCGATTGATCTGCATATTAAAGCATTAAAACAATTAGGTGCCAGCATAAAAGAAGAACATGGTTTTATTATCTGTGAAGCTCCCAAATTGGTTGGTGCAAAAATTCATCTGGATTTTCCAAGTGTAGGAGCTACTGAAAATATTATGTTAGCTGCGGTATTGGCTGAGGGAACGACGGAGATTCATAATGCTGCCAAAGAACCTGAGATTAAGGATTTACAAGATTTTTTAAATGGAATGGGTGCAAAAATAAAAGGAGCTTCTTCAGATGTCATTACCATCGAAGGTGTTAAATCCCTTCATCAGGTAGAGCATAAAGTGATTCCTGACAGAATTGTTACCGGTACTTATCTGGCAGCAGCTGCAATTACAGGAGGAGAAGTTTTATTAACCAATGTCAATCCCAATCATATTCAGGCAATTAATTCAAAATTAAAAGAAGCAGGATGCAGGATTATTGAAGAAAAAGATAGAATATATTTAAAGGCACCAAAAAAATTAAAAAATATTGATATCATCAGAACACAACCTTATCCTGGATTTCCTACTGACATGCAGGCTCAAATGATGGCAATGCTAACGGTTGCTTCTGGAGCAAGTATCATAACGGAGACTGTTTTTGAGTCAAGATATAAGCATGTGGATGAATTGATTCGGATGGGAGCCAATATTACTTTAGAAGGACGGACGGCAATTATTAAAGGCGTCGGGCATTTGACCGGGACAAATGTTTATGCTAAGGATTTAAGAGGAGGCGCAGCATTAATAATTGCCGGACTTGTAGCTGAAGGAGTAACCATTGTTGATGGAGCTAAGCATATTGAAAGAGGCTATGAGCAAATTGATAAAGATTTAAATATACTGGGGGCCTCTATCAGAAAAGATTAGTTGATAAGGCATGGTGAAAACATGGGAAAAGTTGTTAAGATGGGCAATTTTCAATCTACACATCAGCATAAAACAGTTAAAATATTACTTTTTATTGGTATGCTTGTGGTATTGTTTTTACTATTGTTCAGTTCACCGTTGTTTTCTATACATCATATCAATATATATGGGAATGATCATTATTCAAAAGAAGAAATCATTGCAATGATTGGTGTCAATAAGGGAGACAATATTTTTTTATTTAATAAAAAGGCAGGAGAAAAAATTCTGAATGAAGATGTATATATTGAATCTGCCAGTATCAGAATTATTTGGCCGGATACGGTAGAAATAAAAGTTGATGAAAGAAAGTTAGTGGGATATGTTCCTTATCTTGGAACATATCTTTACATAGACAAAGACGGACGGGTTTTAGAGACTTGTAAGACATACGATAAGAATTTACCTATTGTGGAAGGCTTGGAATTTGACTATTTTCAAGTAGGTGAAATTATTCCGGCTAAAAATAAAAACGCTTTAGATGTCGTGGCAATTATGTCTCAAATGATGTTAAAATATGATATGCTGCAAGATGTCGTCAAAGTTAGTGTAAGTGATCCGGAAAATATTCATATCTATGTGAGAAATTTAGATGTTTCAATAGGAAGTGTTGAAGATTTCGATAAAAAAATTCAATGGCTTGTTCAAATTATGGATATTTATGATATGGGGAAATTAGATTTGAGAAACGTTGACAAGGGTAAAGCTATTTTTTCTCCACTCACATAATGATTTTAATAAAATATAATCTTGAACAAGAGTATATTAATGTATATCATATATATTATTATAATTAATTAAAATGTTAATTAGTTTAAATTATAATAGAAAAAGTTTCTTGTTTAGTGTATAATTATGTTAAGATTGAATTGTTAAGTGAAGGGGGATTTACGGTGCTGGAATTCGACATGACACAGGACCATGTAGCACAAATAAAAGTCGTTGGCGTAGGCGGCGGTGGCAACAATGCTGTAGATCGCATGATAGAAGAAAATTTAAAAGGTGTAGAATTCATTACTATTAACACGGATAAACAAGCTTTGGGACGTTCAAAGGCCAGTGTAAAGATACAGATAGGGGAGAAAATTACAAGAGGATTAGGTGCAGGGGCAAATCCTGAAATTGGCTGCAAGTCTGCTGAAGAAAGCAGGGACGACATTTTAGAAGCATTAAAGGGCTCCGACATGGTATTTGTTACAGCAGGCATGGGCGGTGGAACGGGTACAGGTGCGGCACCGGTGGTTGCAAGGATTGCTAAGGAAGAAGGAATTCTTACAGTTGGAGTTGTTACAAAGCCCTTTTCTTTTGAAGGCCGTAAAAGAATGTTGAATGCAGAAAAAGGTATTGAGGAGTTAAAGAAAAATGTAGATACTTTAGTCATTATCCCCAATGACAAGCTGTTACATATAATTGATAAGAAGACAAGCATTATAGAAGCCTTTAAGAAAGCCGATGAGGTACTACGCCAGGGCGTTCAGGGAATTGCTGATTTAATTTCCAATCCGGGTATTATTAATCTTGACTTTGCCGATGTAAGGACAATCATGTCAGATAAAGGTATCGCACATATGGGTATAGGACAAGCTTCAGGAGAGAATAAAACAGAAATTGCTGCCAAAGCAGCAATACACAGTCCTTTATTGGATACCAGTATAGACGGTGCGAAGGGTGTATTGATTAATATCAGTGGTGGCTCTAATTTAGGTTTACTTGAAGCGAATGAAGCTGCGAACTTAATACGTGAAGCAGTGGATCCAGAGGCTGAAATTATTTTTGGAACTACAATTAATGATGACTTAGGAGATAGTGTTATCGTAACGGTTATTGCTACCGGGTTTGAAAACAGGATTGCAAAACCTTCAATCAAGGTGCCTAAAGTAGAAAGTATAGCTGTTCCTTTGAAAGAAGAAAAAAGTTCAACAGTCATTAACAATGTTCCTGATGATTCTTCATTCATTGATATTCCTGTATTTTTACAAAGAAGAAAGAAATAAAAATTTAATCAATAAGGTTAAAAAAGATATGACTAAAAGTCATATCTTTTTTTTATTTATTCAGCCCTTTTTACAAAAAATGGGTTTCATTATTTGTATAATTATCTTATAAACCATTAAAAAATTAAAATCGTTGCAAGTTATTTTTACTGGAGAATATGATTTTTTCAGAAAGAATATATATGTAATAAGCAAGTATTATAATGGGGGAATTGTTGTCATGAATCAGGGATTTGCAATAGAAATTTATATAGATATGGTTTTCCTTCTCAATTTTGTTATGGATTATTTTATTTTGTGGATTGTCAGTAAAATAATAAAAGAAAAAGTAAATCATAAAAGATTAATTTTTGGTGCTTTATTAGCTGCTTTAATATACTGTTTAATTCTTTTCGTACCGATTTTTAATCAATCATATAATTTTTTCGGGATTTTGATTCTTCCGATGTTTCCTTTAATGATTACATATAAAACAAAAACTTTTAAAAAGTTAATGAAAGTTTTTATCCTGTTCCATATAACGGCTTTTGTTCTTGGAGGTGCAGGGATTGCTTTCTTTTATTACTTAAATGTTGGTCAAATGATTAAGAATTCTCTTCAATTCAATATAGATAATTTTCCTATTATATTGTTAATCGTATCCAGCCTGCTTTCTTATTTGGTTATTAAATTGCTTTTGATTTGGATTCGTATATTTTCGAATCATACAGGGGCTCTTTATCAAATAAAAATATCTTACGAAGGTATGAAAATAGATGCTTGCGCTTTAATGGATACAGGAAATGCTTTATATGATCCTTTTAGTCAAAGTCCGGTAATTGTCGTAGAATTTTCTTCTATTAAAAAATTTTTTCCTGAGAGCATTCAAGAATTATTTAATGAAAAAAAAGAAAATGATTTAGGTCTTTTGACAAAGTATATCAGTGGCTGTCCAATCCGTTCAAAAATCAGGGTAATACCTTTTTCAAGTTTAGGGACACCGAATGGTATGCTTTTAGGTTTTAAACCAGACCAGGTAGAAATCATCGAAAAAGATCATTCCATTAAAGTTTTAAAAGATGTAGTAATAGGCATATACAATCAGAGACTCTCCAAAGATAATAAATATCAGGCCTTGCTTCATCCGGATATATTTCATGAAATCGCTTAATCGTTTTTGTTATTTGGAGGTGAAATAATGAGTTTTACAGATAAGATTAGTTTAAAATTCAAATATTTCATATATCGTCTGTTAAATTTTTTTGGCTTTAAAGAATCTATATTTTATATAGGTGGAAGCGAAATTTTACCTCCGCCTTTGAACAGAGAAGAAGAAGAATCGCTGATAAAGCGTTTAGGAACAAAGGATGACTTATATGTTAAATCTGTTCTTATTGAAAGAAATCTCAGGCTGGTGGTTTATATTGCAAGAAAATTTGAAAATACAGGGATAGGTGTAGAAGATTTAATCTCTATTGGTACTATAGGTTTAATAAAGTCGATTAATACTTTTAAGCCTGACAAAAGAATTAAGTTAGCGACCTATGCTTCGAGATGTATTGAAAATGAGATTTTAATGTATCTAAGAAGGACCAATAAATTAAAAACAGAAATATCAATTGATGAACCCTTAAATGTGGACTGGGACGGAAATGAACTTCTTCTTTCTGACATATTGGGAACAGATCCTGATATAATTTATAGAAGTATTGAAGATGAAATCGACAGGGACTTATTAAGAAAAGCTATGGAAAAACTGTCAAGCCGAGAAAAAGAAATAGTTGAATTAAGATTTGGTCTTAATACAGAAGGTAAGGAAAAAACTCAAAAGGAAGTTGCAGATATGCTGGGCATTTCCCAGTCTTATATTTCGAGATTAGAAAAGAAAATAATTTCAAGATTAAAAAAGGAAATAAATAGAATGAATTAAAGTCAATGTATAAATTAGTTCTCTCTGGTAATCATTTTAATAGTAATAATACTGGTACTGGAGGGAACGGTATGGCAATCAACAAGGTAGAAATATGCGGTGTTAATACTTCAAAATTACCTGTGCTAACGAATGAAGAGAAAGAAGAATTATTTAAAAGAATATTACAGGGGGATAAAGAGGCGAGAGAATCATATATAAAAGGTAATCTTAGATTGGTTTTAAGTGTTATACAAAGATTTAATAATAGAGGAGAGCAAATGGATGATTTATTTCAAGTGGGTTGTATCGGACTGATTAAGGCGATAGATAACTTTGATATCAATCAAAATGTTAAATTTTCTACTTATGCAGTACCTATGATTATAGGAGAAATAAGAAGGTATTTAAGGGATAACAATTCCATAAGAGTCAGCCGCTCTTTGAGGGACACTGCCTATAAAGCATTACAGGTAAAAGAAAAATTAATCAATAAAAATTCAAAAGAACCTACGATTACGGAAATTGCGGAAGAACTGGGCATGCCTAAAGAAGAGGTTGTATTTGCTTTGGATGCAATACAAGACCCGATATCATTATTTGAACCTGTATACCATGAAAGTGGAGGAGATGCCCTTTCCATTATGGATCAGGTAAGTGACGAAAAAAATCAAGATGAAATATGGCTGGAAAATATAGCTTTAAATGAAGCCATGCAAAAATTAAACGAAAGAGAAAAGCATATCTTATCTCTCAGGTTTTTTGAAGGAAAAACGCAGATGGAAGTTGCAGAAGAAATCGGAATATCCCAGGCTCAGGTTTCAAGGCTGGAGAAGACAGCACTTAAGCATATGAGAAAGTATATTTAAGCACTTATTTTATTTTTATTCTATATAATAACGCACTAAAGTTATTTAGTGCGTTTTATATATCTTTATTGATAGAATCTAAATGAAATTGCTGAATATAATTGTATAGAGAGGATTGAAATTCTGGGGGGAATAGCTTTGGTTAGGATATATGATATGAAACAAAAAGAAGTGATCAGTACCATAGATGGCTGTCGTTTGGGTTACATTTGTGACATAGAAATAGACTTGATTGAAGGGAGGATTAAAAAAATTATAGTTCCTGGCCATGGCAAGCTCCTGGGCTTTTTTGGAAAAGAAATGGAATATCAAATTCCATGGCATAAAATTAGAAAGATAGGTGAAGATATTATTCTGGTCGATGTAACAGGTAAGGATGTTCTAGTGGAATCTGAATATTAAAATATAATTTTTTAAGCATTTGACCAATAATATTTTGTGTTTTATACTTTAGATACACAAAATATTATTTTTTTTCCGCTTTTTAGAGGAAGGGAGGTTGTGGGAAATGAGGTGTCCGTTTTGTAATGGAGCCAATACCAGGGTTATTGATTCCAGACCCTCTGAAGAAAATAATTCCATTAGGCGCAGAAGACAATGTGAAAATTGTGAAAGAAGGTTTACCACCTATGAAAGAGTAGAAACCATTCCCATGATGGTGATTAAGAGGGATGGAACAAGGGAATTATTTGACAGAAACAAAATCCTTAACGGAATAGTAAAATCTTGCAATAAAAGGAATATCAGTTTAAAACAGATGGAAGCCATTGTCGATGACATTGAAAACATCATATTTAATAGTTTGCAAACAGAAGTCAAAAGCACACAAATTGGTGAGCTGGTTATGGAAAAATTGAAAGAAATTGATGAAGTAGCATATGTCAGGTTTGCTTCTGTTTACAGACAGTTTAAGGATATTAATACCTTTATGGACGAGTTAAAGAAATTGTTAAATGAAAATAAAAACAATGACATTTAAGAAAATTTATTGAATAGCATCAGGAGTTCGCTTATAATTACTAATTGAATGATTATTACAAAATTAAGGAGCGATGATTTTGAGATACGGATATTTTGATGAAAAGAATAAAGAATATGTCATTACAAAACCCAATACTCCTGCTCCATGGGTGAATTATTTAGGTTCTCCTGAGTATGGGGCAATTATTTCAAATAATGCTGGAGGTTATAGTTTTGTCAAGTCCGGAGCAAATGGCCGTATTATCAGATACCGTTTTAATGCCATTAATATGGATCAGCCTGGTAGATATATTTATATAAGAGATAAAGAAACAAGTGATTATTGGACAACTTCCTGGCAGCCTGTCGGAAAAGACTTGGAAAAATACGAAAGTGAATGCCGCCATGGAACAGCTTATACAACGATGCTGGCAAGATATGATAATATCGAAAGCAATGTTCTTTATTATGTACCTCTAAACAAAACCTATGAAGTTTGGAGGCTGAAAATAAAAAACAATGATAGTAAGGCAAGAAAACTTTCTGTATTTGGTTTTGTAGAATTTACTAATGACGATAATTATGAGCAGGATTCAGTTAATCTTCAATATACTCAGTTTATTACCCGTACAGAATTCAAAGACAATAAAATTGTTCAGTATATTAACGAATATGTAAGGAAAAGCAAGGCTGAGCGGGATGGCAATACTGGCAGTGAAAGGTTTTTTGGTGCCGTTGGTTTGCCGGTGATTGCTTATTGTGGTGACAGAGATGTTTTTGTAGGTGATTATAGAAATTATTCCAATCCTATTGAAGTGGTTAATGGAAAATTGAGCAATACCCTGAATTATAATGGTAATTCCTGTGGGGCATTGCAAATTGATTTGGATTTAGAGCCTGGTGAAAGTAAAGAACTTGCTTTTATTCTGGGTGCTTATGGTGATGAAGAAGCTACTAAAATAATGAATGCCTATAATAATCCCGAACTTATTGATAAAGAATTAGAAGAATTGAAAAATTATTGGCACAGTAAATTAAATAGTTTACAAGTAAAAACGCCAGATGAGAATTTTAATCATATGGTTAATACATGGAATGCCTTCCAATGTTTTATTACCTTTATTTGGTCCAGAGCAGCGTCTTTTACTTACTGCGGTTTAAGAAACGGATATGGTTACAGGGATACAGTGCAGGATATTCAAGGTATTATACATTTAGATCCGGAGATGGCTCTGGATAAGATACGTTTTATGCTTTCTGCCCAGGTTGATAATGGGGGAGGACTGCCTTTAGTCAAGTTTAACCATAATGCAGGTCATGAAAATACACCGGATGATCCTGAATATGTGAAAGAAACAGGCCATCCGCATTACAGGGCCGATGATGCTTTATGGTTATTCCCAACCATATTAAAATACATTAATGAAAGCGGCAATATCGATTTTATTGATGAAGTGATTGTCTTTGCTAATGGTGGCGAAGGTACCGTTTATGAGCATTTGAAAAGAGCTATTAATTTTAGCATGGAAAGATTAGGAGCTCATGGAATGCCTGCAGGTCTTCATGCAGACTGGAATGACTGTTTAAGAATGGGGGCTAAGGGTGAATCCACTTTTGTTGCTTTCCAATTATATTATGCGATTAAAGTCTTAAGAGATTTTGCAGAATTAAAAGAGGATAAGGAATATATCGCTTATTTGGATGAAATTAAGGATAAATTGTCTGATGCTATTCAAAAATATTGCTGGGATGAAGACAGATTTATAAGAGGTATCAGGGAAGACGGCGTTGTTGTAGGCTCTAAGAAAGATAAAGAAGCAAGTATGTGGCTTAACCCGCAATCCTGGTCTGTAATAAGTGGTTTTGCCAGTGAAGAACAAGCTAAACTGGCCATGGATAACGTTTATAATATTTTAAATACGGAATATGGTGCTATGCTGATGTATCCGCCTTATAAAGAACATGCTTTTGATGGGGCACTGATGCTTTTATTTAATGCTTGCGCTAAAGAAAATGCAGGTATCTTTTCACAACCCCAGGGCTGGCTTATTTTAGCAGAAACCTTATTAGGTCATGGAAACAGGGCATATGAGTATTATAAAAAATGTAATCCTGCCCAAATGAATGATAAGGCAGAAATAAGAAAAATTGAGCCTTATGCTCATGGGCAATTTATTGAAGGAAAAGATAGTCCTTATCATGGACGTGCTCATGTGCACTGGCTAACCGGAACAGCTTCAACAGTTATGGTGGCTACTGTTGAAGGTATACTGGGCCTTAAACCCAATATTAAAGGAATTGTCATTGATCCATGCATTCCTTCTGATTGGACAGAACTTACAATTCGTAAAAAATTCAGGGGGAAATGGTTAAGCATCACAGTAAAAAATCAAAGTAAAACTGAGAAAGGTGTAAAAGAAACTTATTTAAATGGCGTTAAGCTGGAAGACAATTTTATCGCTGAAGAAGCTTTAAAAGATAATAATGACGTTTTAATCATTATGTAAGAAACAGGGCTGTCGCATGAACGGATAAATATCCTTAATGCGACAGCCCTTTGCTTTTGTATAATAAGCGTTATTCATTTATTGATTCGTGTGAAGTTCTTTTTTGCCATAAAAATAGAATAACCATACCAATGAAATAACATAAAATATCCTTTATATCAAAGGTACTGCCCAGGACAATTTTTAATATTGGAATATGATTTAATTTGAGCCGTTCTAGTATATGGATATATTGCAGTCCTTCTACGATAACAGCAAAAATAAAAATATATAAGAGCAATAATTTTATTTTTTTCTTTAAAAATATAGAAATAAAGCAATAGATTAGGATAATAACTAAAAGATCTCCTAAATATGGACGGATAAAATTATCATGGATAAAGATTGCAATAAGACTCTCAATGAGAAAAAGGATAATAAAGCAGAACAGGTATTTTTTATTTATTTCCACTTTAATTCTCATTATAAAAACTTCTTATTTATAAGATAAAGAATATCTTATAAACTATCTTATCAAAAGATGATCATAATGGGTAGTAAAATGGAATTTTAATAATAACTCTCAGACAGATTGACGTAATGGAGTGGAGCAAGGGCGGCATTGATTTTGAATAGGAATCTTTTTGTATGTACAGAATTGGAAGGAGATAGAATTACTATTGGATGAGATTAAGATGTCTAAAGGGTCTGATATAGTAATAAATGATAGCCTCAAGTTGGATTAAGAGACTTTCAACTTGAGACTTCCTTTTGATAATGATTAAGATATCTGTAAAAAAATATACTAGAGGTAAGTTTATAAATTTAGAATTATATTGATTTAATGGTGTAAGAGTGATATACTTAAAATAATCACGCGTTCATACAGAAAATATATTTTAATAAAAACGTTAATTTTTATATTAAAAATTAAATAAAATACACAATTATAACTATTCATATATAAATAATGATATTAATTATTTAAAAATTTTTATATTATTTTAACATAAACCCTTGAATTTTTTGTGAAAAAGTAGTAACATTGAATTGTAAACGCGCATTCACAGATGCACATTTACTTATTTTTCAGGGTAATTAAGCAATCTGCACTATTTTAAAAAAAAAAAGCTTTGTTACTTAGGGGAGTTATAAAAGGTATTTATACCTTTTATATAATTTTAACAAAAAAGAGAGGGGTATTTTAGATGAAGCTTTTAAAAAGAAGCGTGGCTTTACTTATCTGCTTGACCATGGTTCTTGTGATGTTCACAGGATGTAACAAAGACAAAGGTCAAGGAACTACAGGCGGTGAAACTTCTGTAGAAACTCCATCAACAGGAGGAGAAGAAAAACAAGAAGAAGGAAAGAAAGAACTCACAGGAGAACTCACATTCTGGCACTTCAACTCTGATGAAGGACCAGCAATTGCA
>JAAYML010000062.1 GCA_012521395.1 Candidatus Epulonipiscium sp.
GAAATTCGTAAACTGGCTGAACAATCCAATCATTCCACAAAGAGAATAGAAGATATTGTTAGCGATATCAATGCGAAAGTAAATGAAACCGTTAGCAATATGAATCAAGTTAAAGAAAGCGTTCAGGTGGTAGAATTGTCAGCAGAAAATACTAAAGAAAGCTTTGACAAAATTTTTGCTTCTATTGGTGAGCTCTCAAGAATTGCCAGGGATGTTTCTATGTATTTAGGGGAAATAAATTATCAGACCAATGAAGTAACGCGTCAGGCAGAAAATATTTCTTCTGTGGTTGAAGAAGCATCAGCTAGTATGGAAGAAATTTCAGCTGCATCAGAAGAACAATTGGCTTCAATTGAAACCGTTGCTCAATCTTCTGGTCAGTTAGAGAATATGGCCCAAGAACTGCTTACTCAGGTTAAGAAGTTTAAGCTTGAATGATTTTTAATACTGCATAAATGACAGACTGTAGTAATTGAAAAAGATGAGTTGATGTATAATCTTGTGCCCTTGATATGTATTTGAAAACATATCAAGGGCATATTTTTGCTGTTAAACGTCCTGAAGTCTAAATAAGCAGCACAGTTTTTTACATTGGTGATCTATAAAAATTAAACTATGGTATAATAATAACACAAGGATTTATAAAAATATAGCTGGGAGGCTGCCATGAAGGGTTTTTATACATTAATGTATCATGAAATTATTGATAGAGAAGGATATGACAGAGGGCAGTACAAAGGAATTAAAGTTCAACAGGCATATCATGATGTGCTTCCTGAAAGTCTTTTTTGTTATAAAGATGAATTTGAAAAGCAGATGGCTTACTTATTTGAACACGGATATACAACTCTAACAATTGAACAAGTTATAGATTTTTATTATCACAATAAACCAATTCCTGAAAAGTCAGTGCTGCTGACCTTTGACGATGCTTATAAATCAGTACTTTTGAATGCTTATCCTGTATTAAAAAAATATCATTTTCATGCAGTTTGTTTTGTTGTGTCAGGCTGGCTTTTTGATAAAGCTCAAGACTATACAAAGGAATATTCTGTTTGCATGTCAAAAGATGAACTCTTAAGTATGAAAGACCTTTTCGAATATGGAAATCATACGGCTTTTTTTCATACCAGAAAAGAAGGGAAACCCGCTTTGCTAACAGAAACTAAAGAAAACTTTTTAAAAGATTTAAGTCAGTGTGAAGCTTTTGTCTCGACAAAAAAGATATTTGCTTATCCTTATGGCATCTATAAAAAAGAGAACCTAGACTGGTTAAAAGAATTTGGCACTTTGCTTGCTTTTACATCAGACGAAGGGCTTAATACAAAAGAAACCAATCCTCTGGAACTCCATAGAAATGCATGTTTGCTTCAATATAGTATTGATGATTTCAAGAACATGTTAAAAGTGTAAAAGAAATAATAGAAAGTAAAGAGGAAGGAGGGGACGCTTTTTTGCTTTGTGATATTTAGATTAATAATTTATCCTGTGCTTTGACATAATAACTATTACAATCTTTCACTGTTCATAAAAGTATTGCCGGAAACGCTTTTTCAAATGTTAAAAATAGGATAAAGGAGAATGGAATATGAATGTATATGACTTTACAGTAAAAGATAATAAGGGACAAGAAGTGTCCTTATCCAAATGGAAGGGCAAAGTTTTACTTATAGTGAATACAGCTACAAAATGTGGATTAACCCCTCAATATGAAGGACTAGAGTCATTATATAAAAAATATAAGGACAAAGGA
>JAAYML010000063.1 GCA_012521395.1 Candidatus Epulonipiscium sp.
TGGTACAACAGAAAAAGGCTTCATAGCAGTATCGGTTATATGACTCCTCAACAGCTTGAAGATGCTTTAAGAAAAACTGCATAAAAATTTGAGTTTTTGTGTCTACTATATTGACATAAATCCAATCGTTTCCATATAATTATTTTAAGAAAAGAAAATTTATAAACTTTTCAAATGAGTATTTAAATATTAGCAAAAAAAGGTTTAAAAGTTTAGAAGAATTAAAGGAAATAAATAATGATTATGATTATTTTATATGCGGAAGTGATCAGATTTGGAATGGAACTATGATCAGATTCGATTCTGCTTACTTTCTTTCTTTTGTTGATAATACTGAAAAGAAAATCGCTTATGCAGCTAGTTTTGGTAAAGTAGATATATCAGATCAAGAATTTGAATTTTATAAAAGGGAACTCAATAATATTAATAAAATATCTGTAAGAGAAACTAGTGCAAGTGTAATTGTAAAAAAGTGTTCTAATAAGTTCGCAGAGGTCGTTCTAGATCCAACTCTATTGTTGAGCGGAACTGAGTGGAAATATATTTCTAGAAAAGAAAAAGTCCCCAAAGAGCCATATATTTTAACGTACTGTTTATCTAATAATAAAGAAATGCAAGATTTCATTAAAAAGCTTAGATTACAAACAGGATATAAAGTAATTGGTATTTCAAGAGGGTTAGTTCCAATGTTCAGAGAGTGTGCTTTTGCAGTTCCCTCACCCCTTGAATTTGTTCAATTATTCTCAAATGCTTCTTACGTAGTTACTAATTCATTTCATGGAACAGCTTTTTCCACAAATTTAAATAAGAATTTCTTTACATTTATTAAAGGCGAACGCAATACAGCAACCAATTCAAGGATAGTTGATTTTCTTGAGAATTTAGGTTTAGCGGATAGAATATATACAAAATGTCCAAAAGAAAAAATCAATATTTCTCAGCCAAATTTTGAAGAAGTCAATAAAAAATTAGAAGCATTAAGAAAGAAATCTATCAATTTTTTAACGGAATCGTTAGATATAAATATGGAGTGATCTTATGTTTTGTGTTGTAAAGAGCAATAAAGAGTTATGTACGGGTTGTACGGCTTGTATAAATATTTGTCCCCCAAAATGTATAGACATGATTGAAGATAACACAGGTTTTTTGTATCCACAAATTGATGAAGAAAAATGTGTAAATTGTGAACTGTGTTATAAGGTTTGTCCTGAAAGTAATCAGGTTTCTCTCAATAAAAATTCATTACCAAATACATGTTTAGCTGCTATACACAAAGATTTAGGGATATTAATGGAGAGCTCATCTGGTGGAGCATTTCCAGCAATTATTCAAAGCTTTGATGAAGATGGTAAAACTATAGTATTTGGAGCAACATTTGACGAGAATATGCAAGTTGTTCATAAAAGTGCATATGGAAAATTATCTTATAAAATATTTCAAAAGTCTAAGTATGTTCAAAGTAATTTAGACAAGTCTTTTAGTGAAATAAAGCAACTTTTAAAAGATAATAAAAGAGTCATTTTTTCAGGTACGCCATGTCAAATTGCAGGCTTAAAAAATTATATTGGTAATTTATCAGATAATCTTTTATGTGTTGAGTTGTTATGTCATGGAGTTTCTAGTCCTGGAGTATTTAAAAGCTATATCAATTATTTAGAGCATATACACAAGAGTAAAGTTATTTCTTTTTCATTTAGAAATAAAGATGTTAAGAAGGGCATGTGGAAAGATTACTTAACATCAGTTAGTTTTAATAATGGTAAAATACTACATAATAATTTTGATTTATTTACACAAGGCTTTTTGCAAGGTTTATTTTTGAGAGATTCTTGTTTGCATTGTCAATATGCTTCGAGATATCGTATTGGAGATATTGTTATAGGAGATTTTTGGGGAATTGATAAATATAATAATTCCTTTGCAACTGATAAAGGAATTTCCTTGATAATTCCTATTACAGATAAAGGACATAGGATCGCAAGTCGTTTGTCAAATTATATGAATATAATTGAAGTAGATATAGCGGTTGCTTTAGAAAAAAATAGAGCTTTAAGTGCACCAACGCCTATAAATCAAAAAAGAAGCGCTTTTTTTGAAGCGTTTATTTCTAAGCCCATAAATGAAGCTATTTCTTCGAATATTAAGCATCCTTCTTTGAAAAGAAGACTATTTAATAAAATGCCGTATTTCATTAGGAGAAAAATAGCGAAATATTTATTAAAATAAAAAATTTAAGATAAGGTTATTTTAATTAGTTTATTTATAAGAATATAAAGTATAAATAGAGTATTTTAATACTTTATCAGATGGAATATAGTTATTAAACAGACTGAAAAATAAAATTTACAAAGTATAAATTTTAAATAAATATAGGTGAGGAAGAATATGAGAAAAAAGATAGAAGTATTACTTAATGTCATTTTAATCTTATTATTGCCATTTATGTTTTATATTAATATATTTGGTATCCTTGTCAATATTTCTCTTGGAGATATAATTTTCCCTTTTTTGGGGCTATTTATTGTTGCTCGTTATAAACAAATCTTTGAGGGAAGAAAGTGGATTTATTTTTTATATTTTCTAGGAATTATGTTAAGCATGATATTATCTTATATCTCTATTCAAAAGAATGAGAGTATTATATCTGTTCCTTTTGTAACTATGTTTATAGAAATTGTTAAGACAGCAGTTATTGGAGGATATTTTTATATAGGTTATTTATTCATTAAAGATTTAAAAAGATATAAATTAACCTTGTATAGTCTATCAATAGGGAGCATTTTTGTTGGATTGTTTGCAGTAGGAACCTACATTTTTTATTTATTAGATAAACCTTTTTTTATTGAAAAGCTTGAATTGGGCAGACACGGAAGTAGAGTAGTAGGTACTTTTGAGGATCCCAACTTATATGCTTTTTATCTAATAATGATTTTTTATATTAGCTTATGGAATTCAAAAATAGTTCGTAATAAGCTTGCATCTTTAGGGATGATTTTAATAAGTGCTTTTTCTTTAATTCTTTTAATAATGACTGTTTCAAGAAGTGGTCTTTTAGCATTGATTGTTTCGCTTGTTTTTTTTGTAGTATTTAATGCTAGAAAGATTAGTAAACAAAGTATTACGATATTTTTAATTTTTACCTTTATATTATTATTAGGAATTCAATTGGATTATTCATTGCAAAATGGAAAAGTAGTAAGTGAAGTAATAGATAGAATAGAAAATACTTTAATACAAGGTTATGAAGGAGATCGTTTTCAGTTATCTAGGGCAGCATTACAAATGGGTAATGATTACTTTTTATTTGGAGTAGGCAAAGGAAATTTTCCATTGAACTCCTATATCTATTTAGGTGAAGATAATATTAATTATCAACAGCGTTTTATACCTCATAATACTCTTCTTGGGATATATGCACAGCAAGGCATTATTGGAGTATCCATTTTTTTAATTTTTCCAGGTTATTTACTTTATAAATTATTAAAAACGAAAAGAAGTCAGAATAAATACGTAATTCCATTATTGGTAGGATTTTTAACACAGTCTTTTGCCATAAATATTGAGAATGTAAGGTTTATGTGGTTTTTATTTGGTACTTTGCTCGCTAGTTGTGAATTAAATATTGATATAACGATTAGCGAACAAGAAAAATGGTGGAATAATAGAGAATACAAGTTGTTTAATTATTCACTATTATTTCTTATAATAGTCTTATTTATAAATATTAGTAGATATTTTCATGTTAATATATTAGCTTACAATGGTAAAGTAATAGAGAGAACCGTGCGATTACCAGAAGAGGGCATTTATACTGTCGCTTTTGACATATGGACAAATGATACCGAAAACAAAGTTGAAATTTATGACGGTGATAAATTATTAAAGTCTATTGTTTTTAAATCTGCCAAAGGTAAGGTAGAAGAGCAAATAGCGTTAAGCCATAATGTTACAGTAAAATTTATTAGTAATAATGATGGTTGGATGAAAATCAGAAATGCGTATATCAGTAATAAAAAAAATACTATTCCTCTTTATTCTTATCCATTAGTACCAGATATTTTAATAAGTAGTTTAAATAGAAAAAATCTGCTTGTATATACGAAAGAATCTTCCTTAAATCAGGAAATAAATACTTTAAGCAAAAATAACTTTGAATCCTTGGAAATATCAAATGTTACAATAAATAAATATTCAAATCTTACTTTATTGTTTGATATAGAATTAGAATATAAAAAAGAAATTGATTTTGATTGCAATCTAAGTTTGAGACTAAAATACAATTCTATTTCTGATTTATTACCGTATGAACCTCAACGGAATATTATCTCGTATAATATTCCAGTGTATCGAAAAAATTCAGAAAGAAAGCTAGGAGATAAATATTCAGCAAAGAAATATCAATTATTATCTTCGACTGACTTTAAACTGTATGGACAGTTTTACGATGTCAATAATAAAGCACTCTATGAAAATGCATTTTTCGAAATACCATTTGGCTTTATTGAAAAAGAACAAGATATTATTAATCCTGGAAAAAGTTATTGGGTTAATCTTTTATATCGAGTGACAGAAGACAATAAAATCAATATGAGCTATAGTGGATGGGTAGAAACCAAAAGATACAGACTGGAACCTGGAGAATATAATATTACTTTTAAAGCTCAAGGTTCATTGTTAGATGATGAATATTCAGTTATCCGTATCCGGGACAGCTACCTTAATGAAATTGCAGTTATAAACCTTGATGGTACGAATAGGGAATATTCTGTTCCATATAAAGTTACTCAAAAGGAAGAAGGCATAAGCTTTATTTTAGATTTGATAAACTTTGAAAGAAAAGACAACAAGGACAGAAGGGTTATTTTAGAAGACTGGGTAAAGATTGAATAATAAAATTTATATTGGGATTGGGTAAAAATTATTTTATATTAGTTAATCATAATTAGATGAAGATTCAGTTTATGACTGTAAAATTGACATTTTCTATTGTTGAGGTTATCATATTTGTAGTTTATTAGAGAGGAAGTCACGGATGAAACAACGTTACAGTGCCTGGATACTTGCTTTAGCAGATATTATTTTAATCAATTTATCTATCATTTTTGCATATTTACTCAGGTTTGGCGGATATATTCATCCGGGCTATTTTGCCATTTATAAAAATATGGCTATTGCCGTTACGGGTATTAAGATAGTAATATTTTATTATTTTGGTTTATATAAAAGCCTATGGAAGTATGCCAGTATTAATGAGCTCATTTCTATTGTTGTAGCAACTGCCATGGGAAATGCAGCTGTTTTAGCTTATACCTATTTAACACAAATTCCAAATTTCCAGGAAGCCATTTTGCCTGTTCCAAGAGCAATTTATATTATTGCCTGGTTGCTGGACATTATGTTTATTGGAGGTATCCGTTTTGCTTACCGTATTTTAAAACAGTGGAGTTTTAAGGGAATTTGGCAACCTTCTGATAAAAAAAGAGCCCTTATTATTGGTGCTGGAGATGCAGGGGCAATGGTTATCCGTGAGATGCATAACCATGAAGAATTGGGGATGTATCCCGTGGCTGTCATTGATGACGATGATTTAAAACTTGGGAAGAAGATTCATAATGTGCCTGTTGTAGGAACCAGATATAGAATAGAAGAAATTGTAATCAAGAAAGGTATAGATATTATCATTATTGCTATACCTTCCATTAATAAAAAGGATCGTAGGGAAATTATCGAAATCTGTAACCGGACTGGAGTAGAAGTTAAAATTCTGCCAGGAGTTTATGAATTTATTGAAGGCAATATTAATATTAGCCATCTTCGAAATGTTGAAATTGAAGACTTATTGGGAAGAGATCCGATAGAACTGGATGTCGACCAGATCAGTGGCTATCTGAAAAATTCAGTGGTTTTAGTGACTGGCGGTGGTGGTTCTATTGGTTCTGAATTATGCCGTCAGATTGCAGCCTTTAATCCTAAAAAACTCTTGATTCTTGATATTTATGAGAACAATGCTTATGATATACAAAATGAATTATTAGAAAAGTATCCCTCTATGGATTTGACAGTGCTTATTGCTTCTATCAGGGAAAAGGAAAGAATTGATGAGATTTTTAATGAATACAGACCACAAATTGTTTTCCATGCGGCGGCTCATAAACATGTTCCTTTAATGGAGCATAATCCAATGGAAGCGATTAAGAATAATGTTTTTGGTACTCTTAATTTAGTACAAGCTGCTGATAAATATAGGGTAAAACGTTTTGTTTTAATTTCTACGGACAAAGCGGTTAATCCGACAAACGTCATGGGTGCCAGCAAGAGATTATGTGAAATGATGATTCAAACTTACAACAGATATTCAAAAACAGAATTCGTTGCAGTGCGTTTTGGTAATGTTTTAGGCAGTAACGGCAGTGTGATCCCTTTATTTAAAAAGCAGATTGAAAAGGGAGGACCTGTAACGGTTACGCATCCGGATATAATCAGATATTTTATGACGATTCCTGAAGCTGTTCAGCTTGTTATCCAGGCTGGAGGGATGGCAAAGGGTGGAGAAATTTTTGTTCTGGATATGGGGGAACCTGTTAAAATTGATAAGTTAGCCAGGGATTTAATCAGGCTTTCTGGTTTTGAACCCGATGTAGATATAAAGATAGTTTATACAGGCCTTCGGCCTGGAGAAAAGTTATATGAAGAGCTCCTGATGGAAGAAGAAGGTTTAACTGAAACCATTCATGATAAAATTCATATCGCAAGGCCTATGGATTTAACCATGGAAGAGCTCAATGAAAAATTAGATATTCTAAGCAGGGCATGTTATGGTAAAAAAGATGAAGTGATAAAAGCAATAAAAGAGACTGTACCCACTTATAATCCTGTTAACAATGATTAACACATACCCTTTTTCATGCTTGCTATGTATGAAAAAGGGCTTTTTAAAAAAGATATAAAGAAGAGATAGAGTAAGTTTTTGCCTTTAATAAGAGAGTTTTTTTTATGTTTATCTTCTGTTATAATAAGATAGATTGAAAAATGAATTTCATTTTGAAAGGTGGACAAATTATGACTATATTAGTTGCCGGTGGTGCTGGCTATATCGGTTCTCATACTTGTGTTGTTCTGCTTGAAGCCGGGTATGATTTGGTGGTAGCGGATAATTTATCGAACAGCAGGAAAGAAACAATTGACAGAATTAAAAAAATAACAGGAAAGGATTTTGTCTTTTACAAGATTGATTTAAGGGATGTTGAAAAAGTTGAGGAATTATTTATTAATCATCATTTAGACGGTGTTATGCATTTTGCAGGTTATAAAGCGGTAGGAGAGTCGGTATATAAACCTTTGGACTATTATTATAACAATCTTGTAACGACCATGGTTTTATCCATGGCTTGTATTAAGCATAAAGTCAATAAGTTTATTTTTAGTTCATCAGCAACCGTTTACGGCAATAATAAGGTTCCTTTTGTTGAGACGATGGATTTGCTGCCAGCAACGAATCCTTATGGAGAAAGTAAGGCGATGAATGAGAAGATTCTCATGGATACTGCAAAGGCATATCCTGATTTTTCAGTTTCAATTCTTAGGTATTTTAATCCTATAGGAGCCCATGAAAGTGGTTTAATTGGGGAATTACCTAAGGGAATTCCCAATAACTTAATGCCTTATATCACACAGGTTGCTAAAGGTAAACTGGAAAAACTTAAGATCTTTGGCAATGATTATCCAACCATAGATGGGACTGGCGTGAGGGATTATATTCATGTAATGGATCTGGCAGAAGGTCATGTAGCAGCTTTAGAAAAAATAAGACCAGGGATTCATGTTTATAATCTTGGTACAGGTCAGGGAACTTCTGTATTGCAACTGATTAATACTTTTAAAGAAGTCAATGGAATAGATATTCCCTATGAAATTGTGGGAAGAAGAGCTGGAGATATTCCCATATCTTATGCAGATGTCAGTAAAGCCAGAAAAGAACTGGGTTGGACAGCCAAACGTGGTCTTAAGGAAATGCTAAGAGATGCCTGGAATTTTGAAAAACGTTTATAGAGATTGTTAGGAAATGGAGGGTAAAGATGGAGCAAGAAATTAGTTTAAGAGAACTGATAGAAGTTTTATTAAAAAATAAAAAACTTATTGCTATTATTACAGGAGTATCATTAATATTTTCGCTTATTTTAAGTTTTACAACTCCACCTGTATATGAAGCCAGGACGACTCTTTTGGTTAATCCTATAGGTGCTCAGCAAAAGAGTAAGGAAATTACCAGCAGTATGGATGTATTAGATACCATTAGCCAGTATCCTGAAATTTCTGTACAAACTTATAAAGAACAGTTTTTAAGTGCTGAAGTTTTAAAAGGAACGATTGATGAGTTAGGTTTAAAAAGTGAAGATGGGCAGGCAATATCTATTCGTAGCTTAAGGAATAAGGTTACTGTAGAGGTTATTGATAATACGAATTTAATTAAAGTAACAGTAAGAGATGGAAATCCTCAATTGGCAGCCGAAATTGCCAATACGCTTAATGAAAAATTTATTGATTATATTACAGCCATGACAAAAAGAAAGAGTATGCAGGCAGTACAGGCAATAACGGAGCAGTTGGAAGAGGAAAAAAAGGCTCTGGATGAGGAAGCTAAGAAAAAGAGAGATTATTTAATGAATGCCCAGGATATTGAAGCCCTCAATCAGGAAATTGAAGCCTTAAGAAACCGATTGACAGCTTATAAGAGTTTACTGATAGATACAGAAAAGCAAATTGAATCAGATTTATTATCCTTAAAGACAATGGAACAAAACGGAATAGGTTCAAATGTCGATATTGCAGCCATTGAAGCAAAAATCCAGTTAAAAAATGAGGTAAAAA